>CAZDSS010000227.1:0-1519 GCA_964508185.1 uncultured Sphingomonadales bacterium | reverse complement strand
CTATACCCGGGGCGCCGAATTCTCCCGCCCCGCCGCCCATATCGTCGCCGAGGCGGAGCGGCTCGCCGCCCACGGCGTGCGCGAGGTGACGCTGCTTGGCCAGAATGTGAACGCCTATCACGGCGAAGGCGAGGACGGCCGCATCTGGTCCCTCGGCCGCCTCATCCGGCGGCTCGCCGAGATCCCGGAGATCGCGCGCATCCGCTACACGACGTCGCATCCCCGCGACATGGGCGACGAGCTGATCGCGGTCCATGGCGAGGTGGAGAAATGCATGCCCTATCTGCATCTGCCGGTGCAGAGCGGGTCGGATTCGCTCCTCGACCGCATGAATCGCGGCCACCGCGCCGAGGACTATTACCGCATCATCGAGCGCCTGCGCGCGGCGCGGCCCGATCTGGCCCTGTCGAGCGACTTCATCGTCGGCTTCCCGGGCGAGAGCGACGCGGATTTCGAGGCCACCATGCGTCTCGTGCGCGACATCGGCTTCGCCCAGGCCTACAGCTTCAAATACAGCGCGCGGCCCGGAACCCCCGCCGCCGACATGGCGGACCAGATCCCGGAAGACGTGAAATCGGAACGGCTTGGGGCGCTGCAGGCCTTGCTCGCCGAGCAGCAGCGGCGTTTCAATGAAAGCATGGTGGGCACAATCCTTCCCGTCCTGCTCGAACGGCCGGGGCGGCATCCCGGGCAGCTCGTGGGCCGCAGCCCCTACATGCAGGCGGTCCATCTGGACCAGCCGGCGGACGGCGCGCTCGAGATCGGGCAGATTGTCCCGGTTGAAATCCTTTCCGCCGAGCCCCATAGTTTGAGGGGAAGCGCCATGGGCGGCGCGCGTCGCGACGCATGACGAAGGCAGGCGAAACGGCCCGTCGGTTCGGGCTGGTGGTCACCGAAGGACGGGGCCCGCGAACACAGATCCCCATGGTCCAGGCTGACGGCAGGCATCATTGAAGAAGCGAATCGCGAGCAAATCGGACGCGCGCCCGGCGGAAGAGACCAGCATCGTGGTCGAATACCCGGACAATCGTCACATGACCGGCCTGTTCGGGGAGCATAACCGCAATCTTGCGCTCATCGAGGCCCGGCTCGGCATCGGCGCCGAAAGCCGCGGCAACCGCCTGCGCCTTGTGGGCGGCGAGGATGCGGTGCGCACGGCGCGGCAGATTCTCGACCGCCTCTATTCGCGGCTCGAGGCCAATCACACGGTCACCACGGCCGATGTGGAGGCGGCGATCCGCCTCGCCCGCGCGGAGCCGGCGCTGGAAGAGGCCGGCGAGGCGCTCGCGATCCGCACCCGCAAGCGCACCATCACCCCGCGCTCGCCCGGGCAGGTGCGCTATATCCGCGCCCTGCAGAACGAGCAGATCACCTTCGGCCTCGGCCCCGCGGGCACGGGCAAGACCTTCCTTGCCGTCGCTTGGGCGGTATCCCGCCTCATCGCGGGCTCGGTCGATCACATCATCCTGTCGCGCCCCGCGGACGAGGCGGTTGAGCGGCTCGGCTTCCTGCCCGGGGA
>CAZDSS010000226.1:0-1555 GCA_964508185.1 uncultured Sphingomonadales bacterium | reverse complement strand
GTGCCCGCCATGTCAGGTGGCCCCCTCGCCCGTGCCCTCGCCCTCGGTTGGGGCGTCACCGACTGCGGCCCGCTCGTCACCGCCCGCGCCGTCGTTCGACGCGGGCAGGCCGCGGAAGACGTCCGGGCGCAGCAGCATGAGGAACTGCAGCCGCGCCTTCGGGATGCCGTTCTTGCGCCACTCGCTGACGCTGGGCGGCTTCACGTCGCAGAGCCGGGCCACCTCGGTGGTCCCGCCCAGCCGGTCGATCACGTCGGAATCGTTGCTCATGGGCCGCCATTGTTAGGCGTGCCTTACCTCGCTGTCAATAGGACGCCCTAAGTCGGATTTCGTTAGGATTCCCTAAATGGATTCCCCGCTCGCCCGCCGGCTGCGCCAAGCCATGACCCAGGCGCCCACACGCGTCACCAAGGCGGACCTCGCCCGGGCCGCCGGAGTGAAGCAACCGTCCGTAACCGATTGGTTTAACGGGAAGACGCAGCGCTTGGGTAGCAAGACCCTGATTCCGGTCGCACGCCTGCTTGGCGTCAACCCCGAGTGGCTGAACGACGGGAAGCTGCCCATGCGCCCCAGCGAGCCCCGATCCGTCGGCCTGCGTGTCCGCGAGGAGTTGCCTGCCCCCAGTTCAGATTTTGAGATCCACGTCATAGATTCTCCCGGTTCATGTGGGAACGGGAGGGATGGTGTGGGGAACGTACCGAGATCGATCGTCATGCCCGCGCAGTGGTTCAAGAGCCGCGGGTTGAAGGCAGATGACCTGGTTGCCGTGATCGCCGACGGCGACGCCAATGCCGACTACATCGCGCACGGCGACGTGGTCATCTTCGACAAGACCAAACGCAAGCCGGAGTCCGGAAAAATCTTCCTGGTGCACCACCCTGACGGCCTGAAGATCCGGCGACTACGCTTGGCCGTGGATGGTTCGTGGGTGCTCGAGTATTTGGGCAACGACAAGGCGCGCTGGCCGGACGATCGCATCCCGCCGGAGCGGATCGACCTGCTCAAGATCGAGGGCCAGTTCGTTTATAGACAAGGAGGCTGACGATGCCGCGCAACCTGTCCGAGCTCCGGAACGCATCCAACTACCCCGCCCTGCGGCTGTTCGTGGCGATCACCACGTTGGTGGGTTACGTGGCGGCGCTGCTCTTCGCCGCAGCAGGTGTCTTGGCGCACGGCATGGTGGACTACGCCCTACCGGTCGGCATCGCAGTGGCGGTCTTGCTGCTCCTGTTGACGCACCTGGCGCGCGAGCTTCTGCTCATCGCCGCGGATACCGCGGACGCCGTCGTCTCGATGGCCACCGCTGTGCCAGAGCCCGCCGCCCACGATTACCCAGAAGCCTAGCCCCCGACCGCTCCCCGCGGCGCCGCCGCGGAGGAGATTAGGCACGCCTATTGACATGAGACTTAGGCGCCCCTAAGGTAGCCCTGCCCCACCCACGGGGCACGGGCGACCGGCAGGTCGCCAGCCGGCCTCCTCCCCCGTCGGCGAAGGGTTCAGCCCAGCGACCTGCCGGCCGCCTCCTACCCAAGGAGGCGTCCATGTACAACCCGCT
>CAZDSS010000225.1:0-1556 GCA_964508185.1 uncultured Sphingomonadales bacterium | reverse complement strand
CGAGCATCCGGGCGAGGCGACCGTCCCCGTGTCCTGCTTCGTGGTGAAGCGCGGCGGCATGGTGGTGTTCTGCGCCGGCACCTCGGGCTTCAACCTGACGTTCGATGCCCGATTCGTCTGGATGCGGCAGAAGCGCATCCAGGGCAGCCATTTCGCCAACCTGCTTCAGGCGAGCCAGGCCAACCAGCTGGTGATCGAGCGCCGCATCGATCCCTGCATGTCCGAGGTGTTCTCCTGGCAGGACATCCCGCTCGCCCATACCAAGATGTGGAAGAATCAGCACAAGCCGGGCAACATGGCCGTGCTCGTCTCGGCCCAGCGGCCGGGCCTTCGCACCTTCGCCGATGTGGTGGCGGAAAGCCGCGAAAGATAATCTCAAGTCAGCAGGATCCGTTGTTCCATGAATGCTTCCCTGAACGCCCCGTCCGCCGCCGATCGCCCCGAGGACGCGGAGGCCGACCTTTTGGAGAGCTGCGCCGAGGCGCTTGAGGCCGCCGACGCCCTGCTGCGGCAGGCGACCGCCTCCGTCGCCCAGCATGTGAAGACCATGGGCCGCCTCGACCGCGCGGCCATGGAAGAAAACCAGTTCGCCGTCCATGGCCTCTCCTGGCTTGCAACCTACGTGGAGACCCTGCGCCAGACCCTGCACTGGGCGGAACGGCTGAACGAACAGGGCAAGCTCGGGGAACTGGAACGCCTGATCCTGCAGGCGGGATTCGGCGAATATCTTGCCCAGATCGCGGGCGGCATCGCCATGAGCCAGGGCGAGATCGTGCGTCCCGTCGACCTCTGGCTCGGCGAGCCGGCGGTGGCCGAATTCATGACCCCGGCGGTCGCCGCCCTGGTCGAGGCGGGGAACGCCCCCGACGTGCGGAGCCGCATCGCCGAGCTCATCGCCGACAGTCTCAGCACCGGCGCCTTCGGCGATCCCGGGCTCGAGGAGACCTACGCCCTGATCCGCGAGGAATTCCGCCGCTTCGCCGATGCGGAGGTGGCGCCCTTCGCCCATGAATGGCATCTGAAGGACGCCTTCATTCCGCTCGAGCTCATCGACCATATGAGCGAGATGGGCGTCTTCGGCCTTACGATCCCCGAGGAATATGGCGGCGCTGGTCTCGGCAAGATGGCCATGTGCGTGGTGTCCGAAGAACTGAGCCGCGGCTATATCGGCGTCGGCTCCCTCGGCACCCGGGCGGAGATCGCGGCGGAGCTCATCCTCAACGGCGGCACGGAGGAGCAGAAGCGGCAGTGGCTCCCCCGCATCGCCAGCGGCGAGATCCTGCCCACCGCCGTCTTCACCGAGCCCAATACGGGGTCCGACCTCGGGTCGCTGCGCACCCGGGCGATCCTGCATGAGGACGGCACCTACCGGGTGACCGGCAACAAGACCTGGATCACCCACGCCGCCCGCGCCGACGTGATGACCCTGCTCGCCCGCACCGATCCCAACGAGCCGGGCTACAAGGGGCTCAGCATGTTCCTTGCGGAAAAGGCGCGAGGCAACGACGAGGATCCCTTCCCCTCCCCCGGCATGACCGGCGGCGAGATCGAGGTCC
>CAZDSS010000224.1:0-1596 GCA_964508185.1 uncultured Sphingomonadales bacterium | reverse complement strand
ATCGATAATACCCAAAAGCGCCGACTTGAGCTCGCTGTCCGGGAAGATGGCAAGGGCGTCGCGGGCGATCACGCCGTAGTGGCGGGCGCGCTCCACCGTGTCCGTCAGGGCGTTGTGCTTGGCCATGAGCTGCAGGGCATGCTCGAGATCGCCCTCGCGCTGGTCCAGGTCCTCGATCACCCGGCGCCAGAACCGGCGCTCCTCCTCGGAGCCGCGGCGGAAGGCGAGGATGATGGGCAACGTCACCTTGCCCTCGCGGAAGTCGTCGCCCACAGTCTTGCCGAGGGTCGCCTGGCGCGCCGAATAGTCGAGCACGTCATCGATGAGCTGGAAGGCGATCCCCAGATTGCGGCCGTAGCTTTCAAGCGCCCGCTCCTGGGCGAGGGGGCGGCCCGCCACCACGCCGCCGATGCGGCAGGCGGCCGCGAAGAGATCGGCGGTCTTGGCGCTGATGACGGCGAGATACTGGTCTTCCGTGGTGCTGGTATCATTGGCGGTCGTCAGCTGCAGCACCTCGCCCTCGGCGATGACGGAGGCCGCCTTCGACAGGATCTCCAGCACCTTGAGGGAGCCGTCCTCGGTCATGAGCTCGAAGGAGCGGGTGAACAGGAAGTCGCCCACGAGCACGCTCGCCTTGTTGCCCCAGAGGACGTTCGCCGTCTCGACCCCGCGGCGCATCTGGCTTTCGTCCACCACGTCGTCGTGAAGGAGGGTCGCCGTATGGATGAATTCGACGCAGGCGGCGAGATTGACGTGGCGTTCGCCCTCATAGCCGCACATGCGGGCGGCGGCGAGGGTCAGCATGGGGCGGAGGCGCTTGCCGCCCGACGCCACCAGATGCCCCGCAAGCTGCGGGATCAGGGCGACGGGGCTGTCCATCCGCCGGATGATGCATTCATTGACTCGATTGAGATCGTCGCGGATGAGTTCGGTCAGCCGCTTGAAGGCGTCCGTTGCCTGGCCGCGACCTGACTCTGGTTTTTTATCGTCCTCGAATGGTACAACAACACCCACGTCTGACAGCCCTTGTTTCTGAACCCGGGCCAGCATAGGAGCCTGCGCCATTTACGGTCAAGCGCAGCCGCTTCGCGACGCCAGGAAAGGCCAAGCTTTTGCAGGAACTCGTCCGTTCGACCGATTGGGTGCTGGTGTCCAGACTCGCCGCTTTGCTGCGGGGGGAGGGGCTCACCGTGTTTCACCTGGATTTCCATGCGAGCGCGGTCGAGGGCAGCATCGGCGCCCTGCCGCAGCGGCTCGCCGTGCCCGAGGCGGAAGCCGATGCGGCGCGGCGGCTGATTCGCGATGCGGGCTTCGGTCATGTGCTGATGGACGCGCCGGAATGAGCGTCTGCCCCGACCCCGCCTTTCCGACGGAGATCACCGAGGACGATTTTCTCGGCGGCCGCCTGCGTCTGCTGCAGCCTGCAAGCGGCTACCGGATCGGCGCGGACAGCATCCTTCTCGCCGCGTCCGTCGCGGCGGCCGACGGCGCGCGGGTGCTGGATGTGGGCTGCGGCACCGGGGCGGTGGCGCTCGCCATCGGACGCCGGGTGCCGGAGGTGATGCTTGAGGGCCTTGAATATCAGGAATCGCTCGC
>CAZDSS010000223.1:0-1624 GCA_964508185.1 uncultured Sphingomonadales bacterium | reverse complement strand
ATTGCCTTCGGCGGTGTAGAACTTGATGGCGAAGCCGCGGACGTCGCGCCAGGTGTCGGGGCTTCCCGCCTCGCCCGCAACAGTCGAGAAGCGCAGCAGCAGCTCTGTCCGCGCCCCCTTCTGGAAAAGCGCCGCCTTGGTGAAGGCGGACACATCCTCCGTCGTCTCGAACACGCCGAAGGCGCCGCCGCCCTTGGCGTGGGGCTGCCGCTCCGGCACCTTCTCGCGGTTGAAATGGGCCATCTGTTCCAGGAAATGCACGTCGTGCAGCAGAATGGGCCCGTCGGGGCCGATGGTCAGGGAATTGCGGTCGCTGGGCGCGGGCGCGCCGGTGCTCATGGTGGAGCCGCTCAACGGTGCATTGGATCTGTCGCGCATCAATGTCTCCTCTGGCGCAAGCTGGGTCGGGGAAGCGCGCACAGGGAGGACTTCTGACGATCCGGGCGGTGCGGCGACCGCCGCCTTCACCGTCGCGCTAAACCATGGGATTATATCACATGGCGGATCCTGCGGCCAGATGCCGGGACGGAGCGCTTACGGTGGCGGCATCTCCGCATGCTGGGGCAGGCCGTCCGCAAGCTTGAGCCAGGCCTGCTTGCGGCTGACCCAGATATGTTCGGAAGGCGCGAAGGCGTCCGGGTCGTCGAGGCTGCCCATGGTGAGGCCGATGACTCCCGCCGACGCCCGCTCCGAGAACATGGTCGTCCCGCAGCGGGAGCAGAAGCCGCGCCGCACCTCCGGCGAGGAACTGTACCAGGCGACGGGGCCGGTGATCTCGAGGCCTTCGATCGGCACGAGTACGCGGGCATAGAAGGGCGCGCCGGTCGCCTTCTGGCAGGCGCGGCAATGGCAGGCGCGCACATTGATGGGCGCAGCCGAGGTTTCATACCGGCATGCCCCGCACAGGCAGCCGCCGCGAATGGTCATGGGCAAGTCCCTTTCCGGAGGTGGGAATCCCGTCGCCGCTGCCGGGCGGAGATCCCCTGGTGGTCCAAACCGCTGCATTCTACGCATGAGGCGCGGGGCCGCCAAGCCGTGCGAAGATCCCCGAATTTCGCCTTTCCAGCCCGGCGGCTCGCCCCTATCCTGAGCACGCGGGCCGTTCGCCCGTCCGTTCCGGAGATGCCGACGATGAAGTCCAGGATAGCCCATCCCGCCCTGCAGTCGCGGGTCATGACCGCCGATGCCGCCGCGGCGCTGATCCGCCCGGGCAGCACCGTTGGCATGAGCGGCTTCACCGGCTCCGGCTATCCCAAGGCGGTGCCGCTCGCCCTTGCGGCGCGGATCGAAGTGGCCCATGCGGCGGGCGACCCCTTTGCCCTTCGGGTCTGGACCGGGGCGTCCACGGGGCCGGAGCTCGACGGCGCGCTCGCCAAGGTGAAGGGCATCGAATTCCGCCTGCCCTACAATTCCGATCCCGTCGCCCGCGAGCAGATCAACAGCGGCGAAATGGAATATTTCGACATGCATCTGAGCCAGGTGGCGCCCATGGCCTGGCAAGGCTTCCTCGGGCCGCTGGACACCGCCCTCATCGAGGTGACGGCGATCCGCGAGGACGGGGCGCTGGTCCCCTCCTCCTCGGTCGGCAACAACAAGACCTGGCTCGATCGCGCGGGCCAGGTGA
>CAZDSS010000222.1:1026-1633 GCA_964508185.1 uncultured Sphingomonadales bacterium | reverse complement strand
ATCGCTCAAACAGAGCCCCGATGCACCTTCCTTGTGTGAGATATCCGGGCTAGCGGCCGTGGACTCTCCCCTGGCGAAGAACCACGGGCTGGCATCCAGGCTCGCTGTCCTTAGAGGAAGATCATGAGTGGGGAACGCCTCAATCCCAGGGAGCTGATCGCACGGCTCGTCAGTTTCCCCACCCTCTCCGAGCGCTCGAATCTGGCGCTGATCGACTGGGCGGAAGGCTACCTCTCCGCGCACGGCGCGCGCTGCCGGCGCACGATGAACGAGGAAGGCACCAAGGCTAATCTTTTCGCCACCATCGGTCCGGAGGTAGCGGGCGGTGTCGTCCTGTCCGGCCACAGCGATGTCGTGCCGGTTGAGGGCCAGAGCTGGAGCAGCGACCCCTTCGTCGTGACGGAGAGGAACGGCCGCCTCTATGGCCGCGGCACCGCCGACATGAAATCCTTCCTGGCCATCGCGATGGCCCTGGCGCCGGAGTTCGCGGCAAGGCCTCTTCGTCGGCCGATCCACATCGCCATGTCCTACGACGAGGAAATCGGCTGCCTGGGGGTCGCCAGCATGATCCAGGATATCATGGCGAACCTCCCGCCGCCGGGTCTGG
>CAZDSS010000222.1:0-1016 GCA_964508185.1 uncultured Sphingomonadales bacterium | reverse complement strand
GTGCTGAATGATCGACCATTCAAAATCAGTGATCTCGTAGCGGCTCCATGCGGCTGGTGACCGGGCACAAGGGAGTGAATCTTTTTCGCACGCGCGTGATCGGCCGCGCGGCTCATTCCAGCCAGCCGCATCGCGGTGCCGGAGCCATTCTGGCTGCGGGTCGCCTGATCGACTATCTCTGGCGCCTTGGCGAAGAGCAGCGACAACAGCGGGACTCGCGTTTCGAACCACCCTGGACGACCGTCCAGGTCGGGCTGATCGAAGGGGGAACCGCGGTCAATATCCTGCCCGCGGAATGCAGCTTCTTCTGGGAGTACCGCAATCTGCCAAGCCAGGATTCGAGCGCCATTCGCAAGCTCTTCGAGGACTATTGCGAACGCGAAGTCTTGCCCAGCCTGCGGGAGTTTGCACCGGAAGCCCGGATCGAGACCGAAGCCGTGGCCCTGGTTCCCCCACTGGCCCAGGAAGAGGATGGCGCTGCCGAAGCCCTGGTCCGGCGGCTGACCGGCGCCAACGAAAGCGCGGCGGTATCCTTTGCAACCGAAGGAGGGCTTTTTCAGCGAGCGGGCCTCTCCACCGTGGTTTGCGGGCCCGGTTCCATCGATCAGGCTCACCAGCCAGATGAATATATCGAGCTGGAGCAGATCGAGGCCTGTATCGCATTCATGCGCCGCTTGGCGGACTGGGCGTGCAGCGGTAGCTGAAGAGCGGCGGCTGCAGCTCGCCGCGGCAACCTACTCGAAGAAGTTCTCCAGGACACGGCGATAGATCCGCGCGAGGCTTTCAATCTCGACCGCCGGCACCTGCTCATCGACCTGGTGCATGGTCTGGCCCACCAGGCCGAACTCGACCACCGGGCTGTAAGCGCGGATGAAACGGGCATCCGAAGTGCCGCCACTGGTAGAAAGCTCCGGCTTGCGGCCCGTCTCTGCTTCAACCGCGCGAACGACAGTTTCTGCCAGGGGCCCCGGCGGGGTCAGGAAACATTCGCCGGAGATGCGCACCTTCAGATCCCA
>CAZDSS010000221.1:0-1640 GCA_964508185.1 uncultured Sphingomonadales bacterium | reverse complement strand
CGGCGAAGCTGCGGGTGTCGCAGTCGCGCACCACCGGCACCACGAGGCCCGCCGGGGTCGAGGTGGCGACGCCGATGTCGTAGTACTTGTGGTAGACGATGTCGTCGCCGTCGATGGAGGCGTTGACCTCGGGAATTTCCTTCAGCGCCTGGACGCAGGCCTTGACGAAGAAGGACATGAAGCCCATGCGCACGCCATGCTTGCGCTCGAACATGTCCTTGTACTGGTTGCGCAGCGCCATCACCGCGCTCATGTCCACCTCGTTGTAGGTGGTGAGGATCGCGGCGGTGTTCTGGGCATCTTTCAGGCGCTGGGCGATGCGCTTGCGCAGGCGGCTCATGGGCACCCGCTCGGAGCGCGGACCGGCGGGCTGCGCCGGGCGAGGCGCTTCGGCCGCAGGCTGGGCCGCACGGTTGTCCAGATGGTTGACCACGTCTTCCTTGGTGATGCGGCCGCCCTTGCCGGTGCCCTGCACGGCGCCGGCATCCACCCCCTTCTCGGCCATCAGCTTCTGGGCCGACGGCATGGCGGCCGGAGCGGCCTGAGCCGGAGCGGCCTGGGCCGGAGCCGCCGCCTGAGCCGGCTGGGCCTGGGCCCGCTCGGGCGCCTTGGCGCCCGCCGCACCCTCGGCCACGCTGCCGAGGAGTGCCCCCACCTCAACCGTTTCGCCGGCCTTGACGACGATCTCGGCGAGAACGCCCGCCACCGGGGCGTTCACCTCGAGCGCCACCTTGTCGGTTTCGAGCTCGACCAGCGGTTCATCCTTGGCAACGCTGTCGCCGACATTCTTCAACCATTTGCCGACGGTCGCTTCGGTGACCGATTCGCCGAGGGTGGGGACACGGATTTCCGTAGTCATTACTGCCTGCTCCGAACTGTTCGCGTGCTACAGCGGTGATTGCTGCACTTAAAGGGTGAGGGCCTGGTCGATGAGCGCCGCCTGCTGCTTCAGATGCCGCTCCATCAGACCCGTTGCGGTGGCCGCCGAGGCCTCGCGACCCGCATAGACGGGGCGCGTGATCTTGAGCTTCAGCTCGGCCATGACCTCCTCGAGATAAGGCACGATGAAGGTCCATGCCCCCATGTTCTTGGGCTCTTCCTGGCACCAGACGATGCTTTCCACGTTCTTGAAGCGCGACAGGATCTTGACCACCGTGTCGTGCGGGAACGGATAAAGTTGCTCGATGCGGAGGATGTAGGTGTCGTCCTGCTTGCGCTCCTCGCGCGCCTCGATGAGGTCGTAATAGACCTTGCCGGTGCACAGGATGACGCGCCGGATCTTGTTGTCCGGCTTGAGCTTGATGAGCTCGCCCTGCTTGCGCTCGGCGTCGTCCGGCAGGACGCGGTGGAACTGCGTGCCGGGGCCCATTTCCATGAGGCTGGAGACCGCCCGCTTGTGGCGCAGCAGCGACTTCGGCGTCATCAGCACCAGCGGCTTGCGGAAGTTGCGATGAAGCTGCCGCCGCAGGATGTGGAAATAGTTGGCGGGCGTGGTGCAGTTCGCGACCTGGATGTTGTCCTCGGCGCAGAGCTGCAGATAGCGCTCGAGACGGGCCGAGGAATGCTCCGGACCCTGCCCTTCATAGCCGTGGGGCAGCATCATCACGAGACCGCTCATGCGCAGCCACTTGCGCTCGGCC
>CAZDSS010000220.1:0-1704 GCA_964508185.1 uncultured Sphingomonadales bacterium | reverse complement strand
GTCGTCAAAACCCGCCTCGTCGAAAAGTTCGAGAAGGCCGAGCACATTGGGGCAGAGGCCGTCGTGGGACGGGCCGCTTGGCACCGAGCGGATGAAGAGGTCGTCATGGCCGTCGAGCTCGTCCATGCGCACGCGGTCGCCGAGGACGGAGCCGCCCGTCAGCGGGCTGGTGGGATCGATCGCAAGGATTCCGACCGAGCGGCCCTGCGCGAGGCGGCGCTGCGCGAGGCGGGAGATCAGGCTGCTCTTGCCCGCGCCGGGCGGGCCGGTGATGCCGATGCGGAAGGATGCGCCCGCGACCGCCGGCGGCGCGCGGAGGATATCCTCGACCGTCGCCTGATAGCGCCGGGAGAGGGCGCGGGCGAGATCCCGGCGCCAGTGCGGGGAGCGCGCGGTCATGGCCGCAGCCTTTCGCGCGGGATCTCGTGCTCGCCGAGCAGGGGCGGCGGACGGAAGCTTTCGGTCATGCCCACAATCTTGATGGGGTTGCCCACGAGCCGAAGCATTCCGGCGTCCGTCGGAATGGAGACGATCATGTTGCGCGCCGCCGTATGTTCCTGCCCGAGGGCGTCGGCCATGGTGCCGATGGCGGCGACCACCACGCCCTCGGGGCGGAAGAGATCGACCCATTCGTCCGATGTCTTCTTCACGAGCTCGCCCTGGATCTCGGTGAGGACGCGCTCGCGGTTGCGGCTTCGCGCCTCCATGGTGGCGAAGGCGGGATCCCTGATCCAGTCCGGGCGGCCGATCCTTTCGGCGAAGATGCGCCAGAAGCTGTCATGGGTGATGAAGAGCGCCATATGCCCGTCGCGGGTGCGGAAGATCTGGGCCGGCACGAAGAAGGGATGGGCGCCGTCGGGCATGCGTTCCGGATGCTCGCCGGTCGTCAGATACATGCCGGCGAGATAGTTGAGCTGGGACAGCAGGGTGTCGTAAAGCGCCACATCCACCTGGCCGCCCCGGCCCTCGATGATCTTGGCGAGCAAACCGATCGCCGCCGTCATGCCGCCCGTATTGTCGGCGATGGAATAGCCCGCCCGCTCGGGCGGCGCATCGGGGCGGCCGGTGAGCATCATCACGCCGGTCATGGCCTGTATGATGTAGTCGTAGGCGGGATATTCGCTGAAGGGGCCGTTGAGGCCGAAGCCCGTAAGCGCAACGCAGACGATGCGCTCGTTCACGTGGCGCAGCGCCTCATAGGTGAGGCCGAGGCTGCGGATCGCCTGCGGCCGCAGATTGGTGATGAGCGCGTCGGAGACGGCGACCAGCTCCTCGAACCGGCGACGGTCGGACGGATGCTTGAGGTCGAGGAGGATGCTCTTCTTGTTGCGGTTGAGGCTCGCGAAATAGACGTTGTGCGCGCCGACGCTGTGACTGTCGGTGCGGCGGGCGATGTCGCCGTCGCGGTTCTCGATCTTGATGACCTCGGCGCCGAGATCGGCGAGCAGCATGCCGCAATAGACCTCGATGATCCGGAGGCCTGCAAGCGGGCCCGCGGTCATGATGCGAGATGCCCCGCAAGGGATGAGACGATGTGGGCGAGCGGCATGTCGCTCGTATAGATCTCGGCGACGCCCAGTTCGCGAAGCGCCGCGTGATCGTGTTCCGGAATGGTGCCGCCGACGAAGACCTTGATGTCCACGCCGCCCGGGCGGCGCAGGGCGTCCATGGTGGCGGCGACGAGGGCGAGATGGCTGCCCGACA
>CAZDSS010000219.1:0-1751 GCA_964508185.1 uncultured Sphingomonadales bacterium | reverse complement strand
ATCACCTCCGTGGCCTTCCCCGCTTCCTTGAGGCGGATCGCCTCTTCGACGGCGATTTCGTCGAAGGGGTTCATGGACATCTTCACGTTCGCGAGTTCGACGTCCGACTGGTCCGCCTTCACGCGAATCTTGACGTTGAAGTCCACTACCCGTTTCACCGGGACGAGAATTTTCATGAGAGCCTTTCCTTGTTGTTCTTTCAGGACCTGTTATCGGAAGTTCGTAGCGATCCTTGTGTTGCCGTGCAACAAAACCCCGCGGCAGAGTTAACGCAGCCCATGCGGGGTGTCAACGCGCCGTTATGATAGCTTTTCGCCGCTTTCCCGGCTCGCGCCCGGCTGCCACAGGACGTCGCGGCGGCCGTCGTCATTGAGCTTGCGGGCGAGCACGAACAGGAGATCCGACAACCGGTTGCAATACTTGATCGCTTCCGGGTTGATGGGCTCCCGCTCCGCCGCCTCGGTCATCAGCCGCTCGGCCCGCCGCACGATGGTGCGGGCGAGATGAAGATAGGCCGCGGCGGGCGTGCCGCCCGGGAGAATGAAGGAATTGAGCGGGGCGAGATCGGCGTTGATGGCGTCGATGTCGCCCTCGAGCCGCGCCGTCTGGGATGCGACGATGCGCAGGGCCCCGGGATCGTCGAAATTCTCCCCCGGGGTCGCAAGGTCGGCGCCGAGATCGAAAAGCTCGTTCTGGATCCGGGCGAGGATGGCGTCCACCGCCCCCTCGGTGTGCAGGCGGGCGAGGCCCACCACCGAATTGGCCTCGTCCACGGTGCCGTAGGCGGCGATGCGGGGATCATGCTTGGGCACGCGGCGGCCATCGGCAAGGGAGGTCTCCCCCTTGTCGCCGCCCCGGGTATAGATCCTGGTGAGCTTTACCATGATTATTCCCCCTACTGCGCGCTCAGAAGGACCAGCAGGACGATGACGATGATCGCTGCGGCCTGCGCCAGCACCCGTGCCTGCATCAGCTTGTTGCTGTATTTGCGGCTGGTCTCGCCGCCCTTGGCCATCACCACCACGCCGGCGATGAGGATGCCAAGGACCACAAGCAGCAGGAAGGGCAGAAGAAGGCCAAGTATTTCCATGTCCGGCTCCAGCAGCGATGCGCGCTGGGCCGCGCACCTCCAGAATTACCCGGCCTGTTCCAGAAGCCTGCGTGCGATCACGTCCGCCTGGATCTCGGCCGCACCCTCGAAGATATTGAGGATGCGCGCGTCGCACAAGACGCGGCTGACGGGATATTCAAGGGCATAGCCGTTGCCGCCGTGGATCTGCAGGGCATTGTCCGCGGTCGCCCAGGCGATGCGCGCGGCCAGGAGCTTGGCCATGCCGGCCTCAAGGTCGCAGCGCCGTCCCTCGTCCTTCTGCCGCGCGGCGAAATAGGTGAGCTGCCGCGCCATCATGATCTCCACCGCCGCCCAGGCGATCTTGCCGTGGACGCGGGGGAAGGCGTAGATCGCCTTGCCGAACTGCTGCCGCTCGGTGGCATAGCGCAGGCCAAGCTCCAGCGCGCACTGGGCGACGCCCAGCGCCCGCGCCGCGGTCTGGATGCGGGCGGATTCGAAGGTGGTCATGAGCTGCTTGAAGCCCTGGCCCGGCACGCCGCCCAGCAGGTTCTCGGCCGGCACCGCGAAATCGTCGAAGCCGATCTCGTATTCCTTCATGCCGCGATAACCGAGGACCTCGATCTCGCCGCCGGTCATGCCGGGGGAGGGGAAGGGATCCTCATCGTTGCCTCGCGCCTTT
>CAZDSS010000218.1:0-1836 GCA_964508185.1 uncultured Sphingomonadales bacterium | reverse complement strand
TCCCAGCCGAGTCCCCAGGCGCCGAGGGTGGGGCTTTCCCAGTCGTCCTCCACGAAGCGGATGTCGTGCTGATCGGGATCGATGCCGAGGACGCGGAGGCTTTCGAGATAGAGCTCCTGAATGTTGTCCGGCGACGGCTTCAGGATCACCTGAAACTGGTAATAATGCTGCAGCCGGTTGGGGTTGTCGCCATAGCGCCCGTCCTTGGGCCGGCGCGACGGCTGCACATAGGCGGCGCTCCAGGGCTTCGGGCCCAAGGCGCGCAGGGTCGTCGCGGGATGGAAGGTCCCTGCCCCCACCTCCATGTCATAGGGCTGCAGGATCACGCAGCCCTGCTCCGACCAGTAGGTCTGCAGGCGCAGGATAAGCTCTTGAAAAGACGGGGCGCTTACCATGGAAGGGCGATTTCCTCGCATGTCCGGGCAAATTCGCGGGCAAGGTAACCGCCGCCCATGTTGAAGGTCAAGCGGAAGCTCATTGCCCGAAACGCGACCAGAGGGCGCGGGTCTCAAGCGCTGCGAGGAGGTCTTCCGCCACATTTCCCCGCCTGCGGGCATCGAGCCCGAAAAGCCCGCGCAGGAAGTTGCGCTCGCGCCCCAGGACCTTGAACCGGGTCTTGTCCCCGAACTTGGCCCGCATGACGCTGCGCAGGTCCCCGAGGCCGTCCACAAGCCCGAGCTCCACCGCCCTGCCGCCGAGCCAGATGTCGCCCGAGAACAGCTCGGCCGGATCGCCCTTGAGCTTGCCCTGACGCCGCCGCTCCACCATCGCCTTGAAGAAGTCGTGGACGTCCCGCTGGATCGCCCGCAGCCGCGCCACGTCCTCCGGATCCTCGGGCAGGAAGGGGTCGAGCATCACCTTGCGCTCCCCCGCCGAATGGACGCGCCGCTCGATGCCGAGACGGCGGATGGCTTCCGAAAAGCCGAAGCCGCCATAGACGACGCCGATGGAGCCGACGATGGAGGCGGGATGCGCATAGATCTCGTCGCCCGCAAGAAGCAGCATGTAGCCGCCAGACGCCGCCACATCCTCGGCGAACATGTAGACCGGAACCTTCTTTTCCTCCGACAGCTGCCGGATGCGGTCATGGATCAGGGCCGACTGCACGGGCGAGCCGCCCGGCGAATTGACGGTGATCGCAACCGCCCTCGCCCCCTTGACGGAGAAGGCCTGGGTCAGGGCGGGCTCCAGCCGGGCGAGGTCCAGCGCCCGGCCGAAGCGGGACTGCACCCCGATCGCCCCCTGGAGGGACAGGACCACGACGAGCGGCGGCGACTTGCGGAAGGGGTTGAGCTTCAAGGCCATGAATTCCCGTTTTCCTGTGACGGCGGTCAAAGCGGCAGGCCGCGCCCGTGGCGCAGCACCGCCTCCGCCTCCGCTGTATAACCGCGATCGTCGTGAAGGACGAGGCCCGGAAGCAGTCGCATGGGCCCCTTGCCGCCTTTTCTCGCCTGCAGGATGAAGCGCCGGGCGGGCACGCCCTGCCGCGGCCAGAGGGGGCAGATGGCGATATCCCCCGCCCGCCCGTCGAGCGCCGCCAGCACGTCGCCTAGCCTGTCCACCCGCTGCACCAGATGGAGGAGACCGCGGGGCCGGACGAACTTGAGGCATTGCACGATCCAGTGCCGAAGATCCATGCCGTGGGTCACGAAGGCGCGGGCCTTGCTGGGATCGGGCGGCAGGGTCCCCTGCTCCTCCTCGAGATAGGGCGGGTTCGTCACCACATGGTCGAAGGCGTTGCGCGGCAGGTCCCTGGGCGGCCGGGCGAGATCGCCGACCGCAAGCTGAAGCGCGATCCCAGTCCGCCGCGCGTTCTCCGCAGCCAGGGCCGCGAGC
>CAZDSS010000217.1:0-1841 GCA_964508185.1 uncultured Sphingomonadales bacterium | reverse complement strand
GGCTGATCGCCTGGAAAACGGGCGAGAGATTGTCGATCACGTAGAACGTGCCCGAGAGCAGCGAGAGCGGCGCGACGACGAAATTGGTGATCGCCGCATTGTGGTCGAACTTCTCCGCCCAGATGCTGGTTATCATCCCCATCAGCGATAACATGACCGCGCCCATCAGGCCGAACCAGAGGATCGCCCATGGATGAGCGGCTCCGAGGCTGACATCCGGCCAGAGCGACATGGCGAGAGCTACCGCCCCGCCCACCATCACCGCCCGCGTGACTGCGGCTCCGATAATGCCTATCATCAGTTCCGCCTCGTTCAGCGGAGGCATCAGAAGGTCGATGATGGTCCCCTGGATCTTCCCCGCCAGCAGCGAGAACGATGCATTGGCAAAGGCATTCTGCATCATGCCCATCATGATCAGCCCAGGGGCGATGAATGTGGCGAAGGACACGCCCAGAACCTCCCGGTCGGCGCGCCCCATCGCCACGGTAAAGATCACCAGGAACAGCAGCGTCGTCACCGCCGGCGCCAAGACCGTCTGGGTCTGAACTTTGAGGAAGCGGCGAACCTCCTTGATATAGAGCGTCCACAGGCCTAGCCGGTTGAATCCGTGGATCAGCGGCTTACCTTGGGGCGGAAATGCCTGCCCCTCCCCTCCGCGTGGCGGTTCAGGGGTTTCCGCAGGAGACGCCATGGCTTGATCGCTCATGGAGCGGCGAGTATCGGGAGCGGCTTCGCCTTGCAAGCCGCGTGGACGTTACAGGAAAGATTGCAGAAGACCCTATGAGCTGGACCGAAGAACGTATCGCCACGCTGACCAAGATGTGGGAAGGCGGCGCCACCGCCAGCCAGATCGCCGACGAACTGGGCGGTGTGTCGCGCAACGCGGTAATCGGCAAGGCGCATCGGCTCGGTCTCAAATCGCGGCCCTCTCCGGTGAAGGCTGCTGAAAAATCGAAGGCCAAGCCCGCCGCCGCGAAGAAGAAGGCGGCCTCTCCGGCGGTCAAGCCCAAGGCTGCGGCCGCACCGCCGCCTCGCAAGCCCGCTCCCACGCAAGCCGCGCCCGCGCAATCCGCCGATGACGGCTCCCCGCGCCAGCCATTGCCGAATCCCTCGTCCGACCTGCCGAAAATCGTCTCGGTCGGCCCAGGCGGCTTCCTGCGGCAGGGCCCGGGCGATCAGCAGGCGCCGATTCCTCCCGCGCCACCGCGCCGGCTTGTCCCCGCCCGGCCGAGCCCGGAAATTGCCGACAAGACCAGCCTGCTCGATCTCAACGACCGCGTCTGCCGCTGGCCGATGGGCCATCCCGGCGAACCCGATTTTCACTTCTGCGGCGAAAAGGTGAACCCCGGCTTCCCCTATTGCGTGGAACATTGCGGCCGCGCCTATCAGGCGCAGCTGCCGCGCGGCGCCCGCCGCCCGCCCCCGCCGCTTCCGTTCGGCGGACCTCGCGTTCGCTGACGGCCTTCAAGCCGCTTCCGCTCGAAAAGGGAGCAGGCACCTATGAGCGTCAATCAGGCAATCGGCGGCTTGCTGGCCACGATAGCCTTCGCCGTGCTGTTCTTCACTTTCTCCCGCACGGCATTCGCCATCTCGACGCATTGGCCGGGTGTGCTGGCCGGATTGGCCGTCCTGTTCCTAGCGCGTTACTACTTGCGCGCCGATCGCCGGGATCCCTGATCAGCTTCGCCGCGAGGCCGGCGGGACATGGCGGTCAATGATCAACGGGGCCGCGAATACCAAAGCCGACGTTACGATCAGCGTTCCGAAATAGGGCAGCAGGCTGCCTTCGCCCCAGTCGATAAGCGTGCCCCCGAGGCCCGATCCGGCGATGGCCCCTACGC
>CAZDSS010000216.1:0-1889 GCA_964508185.1 uncultured Sphingomonadales bacterium | reverse complement strand
GCCAGGAGCGCGGGGAGGCGATCAGCGTCGAAAACGTGCGCTGGTGGCTGCACCGGAAGCGATCAGGCGACGCCAGGTACGATGACCTTATCGCCCGCAAGGAGGGCACCAAGTATCGTGGCGTGTGGCTCATCAGCCGTGATGCCCTCGACTTTGAGCCACCTGCAGTTGGTCGACCGGCTCAGAAGGGCAAAGAGGGAAAGCAATGAATCATAGGAGCAAAACATCGTGAACTATCAGGTAGGCTCTCTCGTCAAAGCACGCGGCCGGGAGTGGGTCGTACAACCGGAATCGGAAGGGGAGTGGCTCATCCTGCGACCCCTCGGCGGCACGGAGGCGGAAACGGCCGGTCTGTTCCTACCCCTTGAGGGTCATGACGTTCAACCGGCGACCTTCGACCCACCCGATCCTACACAGCCGGGTAACTTTGTCTCCGGCCGCCTGCTCAGGGACGCCGTGCGCCTGGGCTTCCGCTCCAGCGCGGGGCCGTTCCGTAGCTTCGCCCGTATCGCGGTAGAGCCGCGCCCCTACCAGTTGGTGCCTCTGCTCATGGCGCTCAAGCTAGACCCGGTGCGCATGCTCATTGCCGACGACGTGGGTATCGGTAAGACGGTGGAGGCGGGGCTAATCGCGAGGGAACTGCTCGACCGGGGCGAGGTGGCGCGGATGACCGTTATCTGCCCGCCGCAACTGGCCGAACAGTGGCAGAAGGAATTATCTGAGAAATTCCACATTGAAGCCGAGCTGGTCTTACCCTCTACCATCACGCGCCTGGAGCGCAACCTGGCCGTGGGGCAGAGCCTGTTCGAAGTCTACCCCTTCACCATCGTCAGCCTGGATTACATCAAGTCGAGTCGGCGGCGCGATGAGTTTATACGCTCCGCTCCGGAGCTAATCATCATCGACGAGGCGCACACCGTTGCCTTTAACCCTGATAAGCGTAGCGGCCGCCACCTGCGCAACCGCCTGGCGCGAGACCTGGCTGCCAATGAGAAGCGACACCTGATATTGACTACCGCTACCCCCCACTCCGGCGATGAAGGGGCGTTCCGCTCACTCCTGACCCTCCTGCGCCCTGACTTTGCCGACCTGCCGCAGGATTTGTCCGGCCGGGAGAACGAAAGCCAGCGGCGCGAAGTCGCCAACCACATGGTGCAGCGGCGAAGGGGCGATGTCAGGGACTTCATGAATGAGGATACGGCCTTTCCGGCGCGGGAGGAAGCAGAGGCCAGCTATGAACTGACGCCAGAATATGCCCGATTGTTTGACACCGTATTGGACTATGCCCGCGAACGGGTCTTGGATGAGAGCGGTAGCGAGTTGCAACAACGGGTGCGCTGGTGGAGCGCCCTGGCTCTCCTGCGTAGCCTGGCATCCAGCCCTGCCGCCGCGGCCTATACCCTGCGTAACCGCTCCGGCACGGCCGCGACGGAGACCATTAAGGAAGCCGACGAGGTGGGCGAGCGCACGGTGCTTGACCTGGATGACGCCGAATCGAGCGAGTTTATGGACGTGGCACCAGGCGGGCAGGATGAGGGCGCGGCGGAGGAAGCGAACCGGCGCGAACGGCTTCTGCGCTACGCCCGGCGCGCCGAGGCGCTCTACGGCCCGGGCAAGGATGCCAAGCTGGCCCAGGCCATTGACATTGTGAAGGGCCTGCTCTCCGACGGCTACAACCCCATCCTCTTCTGCCGCTTCATCCCCACCGCCGAGTACGTGGCCGAACAGTTGCGCGAGGCGCTACCGGGGAAGGTCGAGGTCGTGTCCATCACCGGCAACCTGCCCCCGGCCGAGCGCGAGCTGCGCGTGAACGCCATGGGCGAGCATGAGCGGCGCGTGCTGGTGGCCACCGACTGTCTGAGCGAGGGCCTTATCCTGCAGCAGCACTT
>CAZDSS010000215.1:0-1940 GCA_964508185.1 uncultured Sphingomonadales bacterium | reverse complement strand
GGCATGGTCCTGATCCCCGAATCCGAGATCATGGCGCAGGGCCGCCTCGGCCCGGGCCAGATGATCGGCGTCGATCTCGAGAACGGGATCTTCTACCGCGATCGGGAACTGAAGGACCTTCTTGCGGCGGAGCATCCCTATCAGGAATGGGTCAAGAACTTCAAAGGCTTCGACGACATCGTCGACCGCCGCAAGCTGCGCGAGACGCCGAAGCTTGAGCGCGACGCCCTGCGCCGCCTGCAGGTCGCGACGGGCATGACGGTCGAGGACCTCGAGCTCATCCTCCATCCCATGGCCGAGGAGGCCAAGGAGGCCGTGGGCTCCATGGGCGACGATACGCCCTTGGCGGTCCTCTCGTCCAAGTACCGGCCCTTGAGCCATTTCTTCCGGCAGAACTTCAGCCAGGTGACCAACCCGCCCATCGACAGCCTGCGGGAACACCGGGTGATGAGCCTCAAGACCCGCTTCAGCAACTTCAACAACGTGCTGGAGCAGAACGCGAGCCAGACCAACGTTCTGGTTCTGAACTCGCCGGTCTTGACCAACGCCGAATACGAGGTGCTGCTGAAGCATTGGGGCGACACCGCCCATGTGATCGACTGCACCTTCCCGGCGGAAGGCGGCGAGAACGCCCTCAAGGACGCCATGAAGCGGATCCGCGCCGAGGCCGAGGACGCGGTGCGCTCCGGCAAGGGCCAGCTGTTCCTCACCGACGAGCACATGTCGGCGGAGCGCGCGCCCATTCCCATGATCCTTGCGGTCGGCGGGGTGCATTCGCACCTGATGCGCCAGGGCCTTCGCACCTACACGTCGCTCAACGTGCGCGCGGCGGAATGCCTTGACACCCACTATTTCGCCGTGCTCATCGGCGTGGGCGCGACGACGGTCAACGCCTATCTCGCCCAGGAATGCATCGCCGACCGCCATCGCCGCGGCCTTTTCGGCGATCTCACGCTCGAGCAGTGCATCGAGAACTATCGCGAGGCCATCAACCAGGGCCTGCTCAAGATCATGTCCAAGATGGGCATCTCGGTCGTGAGCTCGTACCGTGGCGGCTACAATTTCGAAGCCGTTGGCATGTCGCGTTCGCTGGTCGCCGAATTCTTCCCCGGCATGCCGTCGAAGATTTCGGGGATCGGTCTTGCGGGTATCCAGAAGAAGGTGCTGGAACAGCACGCCAAGGCCTTCCGCGAGGATGTGGTGACGCTGCCCATCGGCGGCATCTATCGCTACCGCCATGGCGGCGAGGTCCATTCCTTCGACGGGCCGCTCATTCACATGATGCAGCAGGCGGTGGCGACCGACAGCTATTCCCTGTTCCTGAAGTACTCGGAAGGGCTCCGGAACCTCCCGCCCATCAATCTCCGCGACCTCATGGACTTCAAGTGGGCGGAAAAGCCGGTGCCGGTCGAGGAAGTGGAATCCATCACCGAGATCCGCAAGCGCTTCGTGACGCCGGGAATGTCGCTTGGCGCCCTGTCGCCCGAGGCGCACGAGACGCTGACCATCGCCATGAACCGCATCGGCGCCAAATCGTCGTCGGGTGAAGGCGGCGAGGGTCCCGAACGCTACCGGCCGCGCGAGAACGGCGACAACCCCAACTCGCCCATCAAGCAGATCGCGTCGGGCCGCTTCGGCGTCACGGCGGAATACCTCAACAATTGCAGCGAGATCGAGATCAAGATCGCGCAGGGCGCCAAGCCGGGCGAGGGCGGCCAGCTGCCGGGCTTCAAGGTGACGGTCGAGATCGCGCGGCTGCGCCACGCCACGCCCGGCGTGACCCTGATCTCGCCGCCGCCGCACCACGACATCTACTCGATCGAGGACTTGGCCCAGCTCATCTACGACCTCAAGCAGATCAACCCGGACGCCAAGGTCTGCGTGAAGCTGGTCTCGGAGGCCTGGATCGGCACGATCGCGGCCGGTGTCGCCAAGGCCAA
>CAZDSS010000214.1:0-2287 GCA_964508185.1 uncultured Sphingomonadales bacterium | reverse complement strand
AGGGTGCCGGCACCATCGAATTCATCGTGGACGTGAGCCAGGGCATTGCCGGTGCGCCCTTCTATTTCATGGAGATGAACACCCGCCTGCAGGTGGAGCATCCGGTGACCGAGATGATCACCGGGCAGGATCTGGTGGAATGGCAGCTTCGCGTCGCGGCGGGCGAGCCCCTGCCCCTCGCGCAGGAGGATCTCGCAATCTCCGGCCATGCCATCGAGGTGCGGATCTATGCGGAGGATCCGGCGCGGGGCTTCCTGCCTTCCATCGGCCGCCTCCTCCATCTCGCCCTGCCCGCGGCGAGCGGTCATGTGCGCGTCGACAGCGGGGTCGAGGCGGGGGATGAGGTGTCCATGCATTACGACCCCATGATCGCCAAGCTCATCGTCCGGGACGAGACCCGGGACGGCGCGCTCCGCCGCCTGCAGGGGGCGTTGCGGTCGGCGGCGATCGCCGGCGTTGCGACCAATCTCGATTTCCTCGCCCGGGTCGCGGCCCATCCCGCCTTCCGCGCGGGCGACATCGATACGGGCTTCATCGACCGGCATCTCGCTGAACTGGTGCCTGCGCCGGAACCCGCGAGCGCGCGGCAGCTGGCGCTCGCCGCGCTCGACCATCTCCTGTCGCTCGATGAAACCTATCGCGCGGCCGCGGCGGCGAGCATGGATCCCTACAGCCCCTGGGCCGTCGCCGACGGCTGGCGGCTCAACGGCGGCACCAGCCTGGAGCTTCGCTTCGAGGACGGCGACCACATCCATGAGGTGACGGCGGAATTCGAAGGCGCGGGCCGCTACCGATTGAAGATCGGCGATCGGGAAATCGCTGCGGCCGCGGCGCGCGGCGCGGACGACTCCTTACGGGCGGAACTCGACGGCGTCGGCAGCCGCGCCCGGGTCATCCGCAACGGCGCCGACATCCATGTGATCGAGGCGGGATCGACCCGGCGGCTCCGCCACTATGACCCGGGCGTCGCGGCGGAGGAAGGAACGGCCGCGGGCGGCGGCATCACCGCCCCCATGCCGGGGAAGGTGACCCGCGTCATGGTGGCTGCGGGCGATCCCGTGAAGAAGGGCGCGCCGCTCTTGATCCTCGAAGCCATGAAGATGGAGCATACCCTGACCGCCCCCGTGGACGGCCGGGTGGACGCCCTCCATGTGGGCGAGGGCGACCAGGTGAGCGAGAACACGGTGCTCGCCGTGGTGACGGCGGAGGAGGCGTGATCCCATGACCTTGCCGAAGAAGGTCACTCTCTACGAAGTCGGGCCGCGCGACGGCCTGCAGAACGAGCCGGGCGTGGTGCCGACGGCCGTCAAGGTGACGCTCATCGACCAGCTCGCGGCGGCGGGTATCCCTTATGTGGAGGCGACGAGCTTCGTCTCGCCCAAATGGGTGCCGCAGATGGCCGACAACGCCCAGGTGATGCAGGCGATCGCCCGCCATTCCGGCACGCGCTATCCGGTGCTCACCCCCAATCAGAAGGGGGCGGAGGCGGCGCTTGCCGCAGGCGCCGATCATTGGGCGATCTTCACCGCGGCGTCCGAGGCCTTCTCCCGCGCCAACATCAACTGTTCCATTGCCGAAAGCATCGAGCGCTTCCGGCCGGTGATGGAGCTCGCTTCCCGCCATGGCGTCCGCGTGCGCGGCTATGTGTCCTGCGTCGTCGGCTGCCCCTACGAGGGGGAGGTCGCCCCAGCGAAGGTCGCGGAAGTGACGCAGGCGCTCCTCGACCTTGGGGTTTATGAGGTGAGCTTGGGGGACACCATCGGCGTCGGCACGCCCAACAAGGTGGCCGCCATGCTGGACGCCGTCCTGAAGATGGCGCCCGCCGAACGCCTCGCCATCCATTGCCACGACACCTACGGCCAGGCGCTCGTCAACATTCACGAGGCGCTGCGCCACGGCATTGCCATCGTGGACAGTTCCGTCGCCGGGCTCGGCGGCTGCCCCTATGCCAAGGGGGCGTCGGGCAACGTGGCGACGGAGGACGTTCTCTACCTCCTGCAGGGGCTCGGCATCGAGACGGGGGTGGATCTTTCCGCCGTGGTGCGCGCCGCCTGGTACATCGCGGACATGATCGGCCGCCCGCCCGCGTCGCGGGTCGCCCATGCCCTCAAAGACAATTCACACGCCTGAGGAATTTCGCCATGCACAGCTTTCCGTCCCTCAATTTCGATCTCGGCGAGGAAATCGATGCGCTCCGCGACAGCGTCGCCCGCTTCGCCCAGCAGGAGATCGCGCCGCGCGCGGCGGAGATCGACCGCAACAACGAATTCCCCCTGGATCTCTGGCG
>CAZDSS010000213.1:0-2296 GCA_964508185.1 uncultured Sphingomonadales bacterium | reverse complement strand
CTTCGGGGTGGAACTGCACGCCGTAGATCCCCTTCTCGTCATTGGCGATCGCGGCATAGGGCGCGCCTTCGGTCACCGCCACGGCGCGGAAGCCCGGCGGCAGGCTGTCCACCCGGTCGCCGTGGGACATCCAGACCTGATGCTTCTCGCCCTTGTTCCACAGCCCCTCGAACAGGCGGCAATCGTCCACGATGTCGATGAAGGCGCGGCCGAATTCCCGATGGTCGGAGGGCGTCACCGACCCGCCGAGCTGGGCGCAGAGGGTCTGTTCCCCATAGCAGATGCCGAGAACCGGCACGCCGAGGCCGAAGACCGCTTCGGGCGCGCGGGGGGTCGATACCTCGGTGACCGAGGCCGGGCCGCCCGACAGGATGATGCCCCTGGGTGCGAAGCTTTCCAGAATCTCCCCCGCCCGGTTGAACGGCACCACTTCCGAATAGACGCCGGCCTCGCGCACGCGGCGGGCGATCAGCTGGGTGACCTGGGAGCCGAAATCGATGATGAGGATCTTGTCTGTCATGGATCGGGATTTCGCCTTGGGGACTCTGGATGTTTCGCGGATCTCGGGTTCAGCGGCTCAATCGGTGCGCTCCAGCACGGCGACGAAGAAGCCGTCGGTGCCGTGCGTTCCGGGGGTGAGCAACAGGCAGTCGCCATGGATCGCCGCCGTCTCGGGCAGCACGCCCGCCTTCTCGGGCCAGGCGACCGTATAGGGCAGGACGCGGAAATCGGGGTTCTTCGCAAGGAAGGCCGCGATCCGGTCCTCGTTCTCCTCGACCAGCAGCGAGCAGGTGATGTAGACGAGCCGCCCGCCCGGCTTCACCAGCTCCGCCCCCTCCCTGAGAAGCGTGGACTGGATGGAGATGAGGCTCTTGAGATTGTCTTCGCTCAACCGCCAGCGCAGCTCCGGGCTCCGCCGCCAGGTGCCGCTGCCGGAACAGGGCACGTCCAGCACCACCCGGTCCATGCGCCCGGCGAACTGGGCGAGGATCGAATCCCGCTTGTCGCCCGCCTGGGGCAGACGCTGGATCTGGATGTTGCGCGCGTCCGCCCGCTTCATGCGCTCGCGCAGATTGTCGAGCCGCTTGCCGTCGCTGTCGAAGGCATAGATCTGGCCGGTATTCTCCATGGCGGCGGCCATGGCGAGGGTCTTGCCCCCTGCCCCGGCGCAGAGATCGGCGATCTGGAGGCGGGGCTCCGCCTCGATGAGAAGGGCCGCGACCTGGGATCCTTCGTCCTGGATCTCCACCCATCCGTCGCGGATGAGGCCGAGGTCATCAAGCCGCGGATTGCCGTCGAGGATCAGGCCGTCGGGCGCGAAGGCCGCGGGCTGCGGATCGAGCCCTTCGGCGCGCAGGACATCGATCACCGCCTGCCGCGTGGTGCGGAGAGTATTGACGCGGAGCCCCAGGGGCGCGCGGCCGAGAAGCGCCGCCATCTGGTTGGCGAAGGTCGCGCCGAAGCGGCGGCGGAAATAGGGCTCGAGCCAGTGGGGGCATTCGACGAGCACCGCTTCGGGCGGCGTCTTGTCGATCGAACCGAGCGCTTCCGCGAGCTTCCGCTCGTGGGCGTCCAGCGGCTCCGGCGCGTGGCCGACGCCCGAGAACAGGCTTTCGATCTCGGCCATGTCGAAGCGGTCGCGATAGGCGAGCTTGGCGAGCAGCAGCTCGCGGAAATCCGCCTTGCCCCGCGCCTTGCCGCGCTGCGCCACCTGCACCGCCCAGGAAAGCTCCGCCAGATGGCGGATGATGTCGTAAAGGTCTTCGGTGATCGCCGCGCGGTCCTTCGCCCCCGCATAGCGGCGGGCGGCGAAATAGCGCCGCACCAGGACGTCCAGGGCGGGACCGTTGCCGGAAAGGGCGGGCTGCACCCCCTCCAGCAGTTCGATGACCGCTTGGGCGCGGGCGGCGGGCGTCATGATCGGGCGAACCTTCCTAGCTCGGGTAGTTGGGCGACTCGCGGGTGATGGTCACGTTATGGACGTGGCTCTCGCGCAGGCCCGCATTGGTGATGCGCACGAAATTGGCGTTCTTCGCGAGGTCCGGAATGGTCGGCGCGCCGAGATAGCCCATGGCGGCGCGCAAGCCGCCCACCATCTGGTGGATGACGGCGGACGCCGGGCCCTTGAACGGCACCTGGCCTTCGACCCCTTCGGGGACCAGCTTGAGATTGTACTTGATGTCTTCCTGGAAATAGCGGTCGGCGGAGCCGCGCGCCATGGCGCCGACGGAGCCCATGCCGCGATAGGCCTTGTAGGACCGGCCCTGATAGAGGAACACCTCGCCCGGGCTCTCGT
>CAZDSS010000212.1:0-2300 GCA_964508185.1 uncultured Sphingomonadales bacterium | reverse complement strand
ACAAGATGGAGTTCTACGTCTACGAGACCAACGAAACCATCAAGGCCAGGCAGCGGCCGATCATCATCATCACCTCCAACAACGAGAAGGAGCTGCCGGACGCCTTCCTGCGGCGCTGCTTCTTCCACTACATCAAGTTCCCCGATCCCGACACCATGAAGCAGATCGTGGAGGTGCATTTCCCGAACATCCAGAAGGAGCTGGTGCGCGAGGCGCTGACCCTGTTCTACGACATCCGCGAGGTGCCGGGGCTCAAGAAGAAGCCCTCCACCTCCGAGCTCCTCGACTGGCTCAAGCTCCTCCACCACGAGGATCTGCCGGTGGAGCTCCTCCGCGAGCGGGATCCCAAGAAGCTCATCCCGCCGCTCCATGGCGCGCTTCTGAAGAGCGAGCAGGACGTGCATCTCTTCGAGCGCCTCGCCTTCATGGCGCGGCGCCAGGGCCGCTGACCCGGCGCCGCCCGATCCCGATCAGAGGGAAGGCGTCGGGGCGACCGGTTCCCGCCGCCGCCCGCCGATGGCGAGGATCCCGGCCCCGATGCCGAGGGCAAGGGTAAGCCAGATGGCGAGCCAGCCGATCACCGGGATGAAGAGGATCACCGCCAGCGCCACCAGCGCCACGAGATAGAGAAGCAGGATCTTGCCCCGGGAGGCCGGACCCCCTTCCCGCTCCAGCCAGTGGGTGACGATGCCGAGGGCGGCGAAGGGCAGGCCGAGGGCGAGCAGCACGAGATACACGGCGAAGCCCAGGATGGCGAAGGGAATGCCGATGACGGTCATCATCAGGAAGACGAGCACGGGCGGCGTCGCGAACAGGATCAGGACGCCGAGGCCGAGACTGCCGAGGGGCTGCCCCATGAGGCGGTCGCCCACGGCGCTCACATAGCCCCGGGCCACGAGGATGGCAATGATTCCCACCACCAGGGAGAAGATGAACGGCAGCAGGATGAGCGCGATCCCGATGCCGATGGCGAAAAGGCCGACTTTGGTCGCCGATTCCGTCGGCACGAAGCGCACCTCGCCGAGGATCTGGGCCGTGGGGTCGATCACCGGCTCGTCCTCGCCGCGCACGGTGAGCGTGCCCGCGATGCGCGCGCCGGGGCCGATCCTCACGTCGTCGCTGCGGATCACGACGTCGCCCCCGATCTGGCCGAGCACCGTCGCCTTGCCGGCGGCGATGCGCAAGTCGCCCCCAACGACGCCGCGCACGGTGATCTCGCCCCCCGCGAACCAGGCGTCGCGGCCCGTGGCCGCGCTGTTGTCGAGCAGAATGGAGCCGCCCGCCGCGATGGCGCGCCCCGCGACCGGACCGCTGATGACCACGTCGCCCCCTGCGGCCACCAGATTGTCGCCGATGGCGCCCGATATGGTGACGTCCCCGCCGGCGACGACGGCGTCGCCTTCCACATTGCTCGCAAGCGACAGCCGCCCGCCCGCGGCGACGAGGGCATCGGCGATGCGGCCGCTCGTGGTCACGGTGCCGCCCGCCGCGAAGACGTCGCCGCCGATTTCGGCGTCGATATCCACCCGCTCGCCCGCGACGAAGACGTCGTCCTGCACTTCGCCGCGGATGATGCGGATGTCGTCATCGTCGGCGGCAGCGGGCGTGGCGAGGCCCAAACCCAGGGCGAGCCACAGGAACATTGCGGAAATTGCACGAAGTTTCATGGCCGAGCCCCTTTGCCGATGCCTGAAACGGGATTAGCCTGAGCCGAGGGATCACGAGGAGCCATGTTCACCAAATTCTTCTACGCCCTGCGCGATGCCAAGGTCCCGGTCACACTCCGGGAGTATCTCACATTGCTCGAAGCCCTGAAAGCGGGCTTGGCCAATTACAATATCGACGATTTCTACTTCCTGTCGCGGGCGACCCTCGTCAAGGACGAGCGGAACCTCGACAAGTTCGACCAGGTCTTCGGCCATGTGTTCAAGGGGCTCGAAAGCGTCGGCCTCGGCACGGAAGCCGTGGAACTGCCCGAGGAATGGCTGCGCAAGCTTGCGGAGCTGCACCTCACGCCCGAGGAGATGGAGAAGATCCGCGGCATGGGCGATTGGGAAAAGCTCATGGAGACGCTGCAGAAGCGGCTGGAGGAGCAGAAGGGCCGCCACCAGGGCGGCAACAAGTGGATCGGCACCGCCGGCACCTCCCCCTTCGGCGCCTACGGCTACAATCCCGAGGGCGTGCGCATCGGCCAGCACGAAAGCCGCCACCGCCGCGCCGTCAAGGTGTGGGACAAGCGGGAGTTCCGCAATCTCGATGACAGCGTGGAGCTCGGCACCCGCAACATCAAGGTGGCGCTC
>CAZDSS010000211.1:0-2341 GCA_964508185.1 uncultured Sphingomonadales bacterium | reverse complement strand
AACAAGCGCGCGGTCGAGGACAAGTATATCGGCCCGCTGGTCAAGACGATCATGACGCGCTGCATCCACTGCACGCGCTGCATCCGCTTCACCACGGAGGTGGCCGGCATTTCCGAGCTTGGCGCCACGGGCCGCGGCGAGGACATGGAGATCACCACCTATCTGGAGCGGGCGATGACGTCCGAGCTCCAGGGCAATGTGATCGACCTCTGTCCGGTCGGGGCCCTGACCTCGAAGCCCTATGCCTTCCAGGCGCGCCCCTGGGAGCTCACCAAGACCCAATCCATCGACGTGATGGATGCGGTGGGCTCCGCGATCCGCGTCGATACGCGCGGGCGCGAGGTGATGCGCATCCTGCCGATCGTCAACGAGGCGGTGAACGAGGAGTGGATCTCTGACAAGACCCGCTTCGTGTGGGACGGCCTCAGGACCCAGCGTCTCGACCGGCCCTATGTGCGCAAGGGCAAGCGCCTGCAGCAGGCAAGCTGGGGCGAGGCCTTCCACGCCATCGCGAAGGCGGTGAAGAAGGCCGCGCCCGAGAAAATCGGCGCCATCGCGGGCGATCTTGCGGGCGTCGAGGAGATGTATGCACTCAAGCTGCTGATGCAGTCCCTGGGCTCGGGCAATATCGATTGCCGGCAGGACGGCACCGTGCTCGATCCCGCGTTGGGTCGCGCAAGCTACATCTTCAACCCGACCATCGAGGGCATCGAGCAGGCCGACGCGCTGCTCATCGTCGGCTCGAACCCGCGTTTCGAGGCGTCCGTGCTCAACGCGCGCATCCGCAAGCGCTGGCGCATGGGCGAGTTCCCCATTGGCGTCATCGGCGAGGCGGCGGACCTGCGCTACGACTACCAGCATCTTGGCGCGGGGCCGGAGACCTTGAAACAGCTTGCCGACGGCAGGGGCGACTTCCTCGCCGTCCTGAAGCAGGCGCAGCGCCCCATGATTCTGATCGGGCAGGGAGCGCTCGCGCGTCCGGACGGCCTGTCCGTGCTTGGCACCGCGGCCCGCCTTGCGGATGCGGTGGGCACCGTCACGCCCGACTGGAACGGCTTTGCCGTGCTTCACACGGCGGCCGCGCGCGTGGGCGGGCTCGACCTTGGCTTCGTGCCGGGCAAGGGCGGCAAGGATGTGGCCGGCATGATGGGCGGCGCGATGGACGTGCTCTTCCTTCTGGGCGCTGACGAGATCGACATGAGCGCCATCGGCGATGCCACCTTCACGGTCTATATCGGCACGCATGGCGATGCGGGCGCCCACCGCGCCGATGTCATCCTGCCCGGCGCGGCCTATACGGAAAAGTCCGCGACCTATGTGAACACGGAAGGCCGGGTGCAGATGACGAACCGCGCCGGTTTCGCCCCGGGCGACGCCCGCGAGGACTGGGCGATCCTGCGCGCTCTTTCCGAGGTGCTGGGGCACAGACTGCCCTTCGACTCGCTTGCGCAGCTCCGCTCCCGGCTTTATGCGGATCATCCGCATTTCGCCGCGCTGGATGCGATAGAGGAGGGCGCGCCGGCGGACGTTCTGCAGCTTGCGAAACTGGCTGGATCTTTGGAGAGCGCCCCATTCGTGTCGCCCATCAGGGATTTCTATCTGACCAACCCGGTTGCGCGCGCGTCCGCGGTGATGGCGGAGTGCTCCGCGCTTGCCCAGGGCGATCTCAGGCAGGCGGCTGAATAGGACGGGATCATGGACGCATTCATCTCCACCTACGTTCTTCCGGGCCTGCTGATCCTCGCCCAGTCGCTGGCGCTGATCGTCATCCTGTTGATCGGCGTGGCCTATATTCTTTATGCAGACCGCAAGATCTGGGCCGCTGTGCAGCTTCGCCGCGGGCCGAACGTCGTCGGCCCGTGGGGACTGCTGCAGGCCTTCGCGGACCTGCTGAAGTTCGTCTTCAAGGAGCCGGTGATCCCCTCCGGCGCCAACAAGGGCATCTTCCTCCTGGCGCCTCTGGTCGCCGCCACGCTGGCGATCGCCGCCTGGGCGGTAATCCCGGTCAACGAAGGCTGGGCCATTGCCGACATCAATGTCGGCATCCTCTATGTCTTCGCCATCGCCTCGCTCGAGGTCTATGGCGTGATCATGGGCGGCTGGGCCTCGAACTCGAAATATCCCTTCCTCGGCGCGCTGCGCTCGGCCGCGCAGATGGTCTCCTACGAGGTTTCCATCGGCTTCGTGATCGTGACGGTGCTGCTTGCCGTGGGCTCGCTCAACCTGACCGACATCGTGCTGTCGCAGCGCGACGGGCTCGGAACGATGCTGGGGCTGCCGAACTCCTTCCTCGACTGGCACTGGCTGGCGCTGTTCCCGATGTTCATCATCTTCTTCATCT
>CAZDSS010000210.1:0-2382 GCA_964508185.1 uncultured Sphingomonadales bacterium | reverse complement strand
GTCCATCAGGTTGAGGATATAGGTGTTCCCGTCCTTCGCCTTGTATTCGAGGCGCACGGTCTGGGCCTTGATGGTGATGCCGCGCTCGCGCTCGATGTCCATGTTGTCCAGGACCTGCTCGCGCATCTCCCGCTCGGAGAGGCCGCCGCAAACCTGGATCAGCCGATCGGCAAGGGTGGACTTGCCATGATCGATATGGGCGATGATGGAGAAATTGCGGATATTTTCTATCTTGGGCATGGAGGCGCTTTTAGCATCGAGCCTGCGGGAACGCCAGTCCTACATAAGGCCCTTGGGGGCGAGCCCCCCTTGCGACCCGGACCGGCGCCGGATGGTGAAGCGCGCGCCGCGCCCTCAGGCGGACGCAGCCTCGTTGCGGCGGATGATGGTGCCGACGCCGTGCTCGGTGAAGATTTCAAGGAGCACCGCATGGGGCACCCGGCCGTCGAGGATCACCGCCCCGCCGACGCCGTTCGCCACCACGTCGAGGCAGGATTCGATCTTGGGCACCATGCCGCCATGGATGGTGCCGTCGGCGATCAGGCGATGGGCCTCGGCCGCGGTCATGTTCTCGATCAGGTTGCCCGCGCCGTCCAGCACGCCGGCGACGTCGGTCAAGAGCAGCAGCCGCTCGGCCTTCACCGCCTTGGCGATGGCGCAGGCCATGGTGTCGGCATTGATGTTGAAGGTCTCGCCGTTCTCGCCGAAGCCGATGGGGGCGATCACGGGAATGATGTCGGACTTGCTGAAGGTTTCCAGAATCCCCGGGTTCACCGTCTCGGGATCGCCCACGAAGCCGATGTCGATCACCTGCTCGATGTTGGAGTCAGGATCGCGCCGGGTGCGGGTCACCTTCCTCGCGCGGACGAGGTTGCCGTCCTTGCCGGAAATGCCGATGGCGTTGCCGCCCGCCGCGGTGATGGAGGCGACGATTTCCTTGTTGATGCGGCCCGAGAGCACCATCTCCACGATCTCGATGGTGGCGCTGTCGGTGACCCTCAGGCCGTCCACGAAGGAGCTCTGGATCTTCAGCCGCTCCAGCATCTTGCCGATCTGCGGCCCGCCGCCATGGACGATGATGGGATTGATGCCCACCTGCTTCAAGAGCACGATGTCGCGGGCGAATTCCATGGAGCGTTCGGCGTCGCCCATGGCATGACCGCCGTACTTGATGACGAAGGTCTTGCCGTTGTAGCGGCGCATGTAGGGCAAGGCCTCGGTCAGGACGCCGGCCTGCTTCAGAAACCGCTTCTGGTCTTTCTCTTTCTGCGACGACATGGCGCGCCCCCGACCTCGACAAAAATGCACGGACACCGAATCGATGAGTTCGGCGCTATATAACGCAAAGATCAGGCGGGGGCAAAGGCCGCGATATGGGCGCGAAGCTCGGGGATGCCGTCGCCCTTCTCGGCGCTGGTCAGCACCACTTCCGGATGGGCGGCGACCCGGCGGCGGATGGCGTTCGCGGTCTTCTGCACGATCGCATCCCGTTCCGCGACCTTGAGCTTGTCGGCCTTCGTCAGCACGATCTGGTAGGACACCGCCGCCTCGTCCAGCATGTCCATGATCTCCTCGTCGCTCGCCTTGATGCCGTGGCGGCTGTCCACGAGCACCAGCACGCGCTTGAGATTGGGCCGGCCGCGGAGATAGAGGCGCACGAGCTCCGTCCAGCGCTGGACCATGTCGCGCGGCACGCGGGCATAGCCGTAGCCCGGGAGATCCACGAGGTAGAGCGCGGGTCCCGTCTCCGCGCCGAGGCGGAAGAAATTCAGCTCCCGCGTCCGTCCCGGGGTATTGGAGGTGCGCGCGAGGGTGGAACGGCCGGTGAGCGCGTTCACGAGGCTCGATTTCCCGACGTTCGACCGCCCGACGAAGGCAACTTCGGCGAGATCCGCGGGCGGCAGCTGGTCTAGCTTCACCACGCCGCGGACGAAGCCGCAGGCCTGGGCGAACAGCCAGCGGCCATGCTCGATCTCCTCCGCGCTGAAGCCGTCGGTCATGTCGCGATCAGCCCTCGGTCGAGACGCCCATGCGCTTCATGATCGTCCATTGCTGGAGGATCGACAGCACGTTGTTCCAGGTCCAGTAGATCACGAGACCCACCGGGAACGGCGCCAGGATGAAGGTGAAGATGATGGGCATCATCAGCATGATCTTGCCCTGCACCGGATCGGCCGGCGCGGGATTGAGCTTCTGCTGCAGATACATGGTAAGGCCCATGAGGAGCGGCCAGATGCCGATGGCAATCATCTGCGGCGGATCCCAGGGGATGAGGCCGAAGAGATTGACCACCGTCAGGGGATCGGGCGCCGACAGGTCCTTGACCCAGCCGAAGAACGGCGCATGCCGCATCTCGATGGTGACGTAGAGCACCTTGTAGAG
>CAZDSS010000209.1:0-2420 GCA_964508185.1 uncultured Sphingomonadales bacterium | reverse complement strand
CGCCGCGCTCGACTGGGCGCAGGCCATCCATCCGGACGCGCGGGCCTGCTGGGTCGCCGGCTTCTCCTTCGGCGCCTGGATCGGCATGCAGCTCCTGATGCGCCGGCCGGAGATCGAGGGCTTCATCGCCGTCTCGCCGCCCGCCAACATGTATGACTTCACCTTCCTCGCCCCCTGCCCGTCCTCGGGCCTCATCATCCAGGGGACGGCGGACACGGTGGTGAGCGAGCCCGCGGTGCAGAAGCTCGCCGACAAGCTGCGCGCCCAGAAGACGATCGAGATCGACTATCGCAAGATCGAGGGCGCGAGCCACTTCTTCGAGGACCACATGGACCTCATGGTCCAGAACGTGGACGATTATCTCACCAAGCGCCTCGGCCCGGTGGAGGCCTGAGGCACAGCTCACGGCCTGAACAGCCTGCCCCCATGCATGGGCGCGGCGACGCCCGTGGTGGTCGGCAGGCTGAGCGGCAAGCCGTAGAGGGAGCGGACGGCGAGATAGGCGAAGGCCTCCGCTTCCAGGCTGTCCCCGCGCCAGCCGAGATCCTCGACCGGGGCAACTTCCTGCCCCAGTTCCTCCCCGATCAGACGCATGAGCGCCGGATTGTGCCGGCCGCCGCCGCAGATGAAGACCTTTCCGGGCGGCGCGGGCATGTGGCGCACCGCCGCGGCGATGGTGGCGGCCGTGAATGCCGTCAAGGTCGCGGCGCCGTCGGCAAGCGACAGATCGCCGACGGTGCAGTCGCGGAATTCGTCGCGATCGAGCGATTTGGGCGGCGTCCGCCCGAAATAGGGAAGCTCCAGCCAGCGCGCGATCCGTGCCCGGACCGCATGGCCGCCGCGTGCGAGCCTTCCGTCGCGGTCGCAGTCGCCGGCGTGATGGGCCCGCACCCAGTCGTCGATCAACGCATTGCCCGGCCCCGTATCGAAGGCGAGGATCCCGTCGTCCTCGCCCGGCCCCGCGACCCAGGTGACGTTGCCGACCCCGCCGATATTGACGACGGCGGCCGGCCAGTGGTCGGCGCCGAGGCCCGAGGTTCTGAGCCTTGCCGCATGATAGAGCGGAGCCAGTGGCGCCCCCTCCCCGCCCGCCAGCACGTCGGCGCGGCGGAAATCGGCGACCACCGGAAGGCTCAGGATCCGGGCGAGATGCGCGCCGTCGCCGATCTGCCAGGTGAGCTTGAGGTCCGGCGCATGGCGGATGGTCTGGCCGTGGAAGCCCACGAGATCCACATCCGCCGGATCGATCCCCTCGTCGGCCATGAAATTCCGCACCGCCGCGGCGTGGCGCTCGGCCAGCAGCCGCGACAGGCCGTCAAAGGCGGGCGGCGGTTCGGCGACCGGGGCGTGACCCGCGGCGTCCTTCATGGCGTCGCGGATGGCGGCGCGGTCGGCATCAGAGTAGGCGTAGGTCCGGGCGGGGCCGATCGCCGATACGGTCGCGCCGTCGCTTGAAAGGATGGCGACGTCGATCCCGTCCATGGACGTGCCGCTCATGAGCCCGATGGCGGTGATGGTCCTTCTGTCAGACACAAAGCTACCTTTGCATTGCCGCGATCAACCGATTGTCCCGCCTCTTGCTATATGCTAAGTGCAGGCGCCATGACAAAGCTGAAATCCGATTTCCTCAATATCCTGATCGAGCGCGGGTTCCTGCATCAATGCACGAATCTCGAAGGGCTCGACGAAATCCTGTCCGCAGGCCCGGTGACCGCCTATAACGGCTTCGATCCCACGGGGTCGAGCCTGCATGTGGGCCATCTGTTGCCGATCATGCTGCTGCGCCTGTTCCAGCGCTGCGGCCACAAGCCCATCGTGCTCATCGGCGGCGGCACGGCCAAGGTCGGCGATCCTTCGGGCAAGGACGAGGCGCGCCAGTTCCTGAGCGAGGAGACCATCGCCCAGAACATCCAGGGCATCGGCCGGGTCTTCTCCCGTTTCCTCACCTTCGGCGAGGGCGCGTCGGACGCCGTCATGGTGAACAACGCGGACTGGCTGGACCAGCTGCATTACATCTCCTTCCTCCGCGACTACGGCCGCCATTTCTCGGTCAACCGCATGCTGACCATGGACAGCGTGCGCCTGCGGCTCGAGCGGGAGCAGCCGCTCTCCTTCCTCGAATTCAACTACATGGTGCTCCAGGCCTACGACTTCGTGGAGCTCTATCGCCGTATGGGTTGCCGCCTGCAGCTTGGCGGCTCCGACCAGTGGGGCAATATCGTGAGCGGCGTCGAGCTTGGCCGCCGGGTGGAGAACGCGGAGCTGTTCGGCCTCACCATGCCGCTCATCACCACGGCGAGCGGCGCCAAGATGGGCAAGACCGCCAAGGGTGCCGTGTGGCTGAGCGAAGAAATGCTCTCGAGCTATGACTACTGGCAGTTCTGGCGCAACACGGCGGATGCGGATGTGGGACGCTTCCT
>CAZDSS010000208.1:0-2481 GCA_964508185.1 uncultured Sphingomonadales bacterium | reverse complement strand
GCCACGCCCGGCGCCTTGGCCAGGGGCTCCTGTCGCAGGGCGCCCACCGCCGCCACGACCCGCCAGGCGGTGTCCTGGGCCACCTGGCTTGCCCGCATCATCACGATCTCCGCTTCCCGATGAGGAGCGGGATAGTCGATCCAGTGATAGACGCAGCGCCGGCGCAGGGCCTCGTGCAGCTCCCGGGTGCGGTTGGAGGTGAGCACCACGACCGGATGCTGCTGGGCGCGAATTGTCCCGCGTTCCGGGATCGAGATGGAGAAGTCGGACAGGAACTCCAGCAGGAAGGCCTCGAACTCGTGGTCCGCCCGGTCGATTTCATCAATCAGCAGGACGGTAGCCGCCGGATGGCGCAGCGCCTCCAGCATCGGCCGCGCGATCAGGAAGTCGTCGGCATAGATGTTGACATAGTCGTCGCCGGCCTGGCGGATCGCCAGCATCTGCCGCGGATAGTTCCACTCGTAGAGCGCGTGGGCCGCGTCGATGCCCTCGTAGCACTGCAGCCGCAGCAACTGGCGCCCGAGCACGGCGGCGATGGCCTTGGCGCCCTCGGTCTTCCCCACGCCGGGCGCTCCCTCGAGCAACAGCGGCTTGCCGAGCGCAAGCGCCAGGTAGGTCGCCGTGGCCAGGCCATCGTCGGCGATGTACTGGGCATCGCGCAGGGCCGCTGCCAGCACCTCGGGGCTGTCGATGCCGACGATGGAGCGCCGGATCGCCATGGGATTCAGCGCCTGCCTTGCGGGCGGGCACCGCCGTTGGCGCGGATGCTGCGCAGAACCTTTTCCGGCGTGATCGGCAGTTCGTCGATGCGCACGCCGACGGCGTTGAAGACGGCGTTGGCGACCGCGGGCAGCACGGGATTGGCACACATCTCCCCGGGCCCCTTGCCGCCGTAGGGCCCGTCCGGCGCCGGCCGCTCGAGAATCGCGATATTGTGGGGCGCAACGTCCCCTGGCCCGGGCATCAGGTACTCGTTGAAGTCGATGGGCCCGTGGTCACGGTCGGGGTAGTAGGGCTCGGTCGTCTCCCAGGCGGCGTGACTCATGCCCATCCAGGCCCCGCCGACGAGCTGTTGCTCCACCAGCTTCGGGTTGAGGGCGCGCCCCAGTTCATAGGCGCTGTTCATCTCGAGGATGGTGACCTCCCCGGTTTCGTCATCGACCTCGACCTCCACCACCATGGCCGCATGGGCGAAGCAGGAGACCGGGGTCTGCTCGCCCGTTTCCGGATCGACTTCAGAAAGGGGGATGAGAAAGATCCCGCGCCCCGAAACCGTGCGACCCTGCCGAAACTGCGCCGCGGCACAGGCTTCGGCGGTGGTGATGGAACGCGATGGCGCGCCCCGCACGTGGATGTTGCCCTTGCCATCGGTCACCAGATCCCCCGGATCGACCTCCAGCTCCTCGGCGGCCGCCTCCAGCATGACGGCCCGGGCTTCCCGGGCAGCCGCGATTACGGCATTGCCCACCCGGTGGGTGCCCCGCGACGCAAAGGACCCCATGCAGTGGGGGCCTGTGTCGGAATCCGCCGTGTCGACATAGACGTCCTCCACGGGAACGCCAAGGGTTTCTGCCGCGATCTGCCGCGTCACCGACTTCATCCCCTGGCCCAGGTCGATGGAGGAAAGCGCGACCATGAACTTGCCGCCGGGATTGGAGTGCACCAGCGCCTGGGAGGGGTCACCCCCGAGGTTCATGCCGATGGGATAGTTGATCGCCGCGAAACCGCGGCCGCGATGGAGTGCCATCTCAGCGCCTCCTCAAACCCGAAATGGAGGAAAAGCGGGTAACCCGCCGCTGCTCCGCGGGCCGCTGCTGGCCAGGAGCCGGCATCGGTGCTGGACCGGGCACCGAGGGCGGCGACAGAGGCTCCCGCGTCATGGCCGGGGGCGGGGCGGAAGGGGTCGGGTGCGGCATGGCGGGCGGCGGCTGGTCGAAGCCGCGAGCGACGCTGACACTGTCCCGGCTCGCCTGGGTGAAGTGCGGCTGTGGGGCGCCTGCGGTCGTGGCGGCAGGGCGCGAACCGCGCTTCTTCTGGGCATAGCTTCCGGATGTATAGCCTTCCACCCGACCATGCTGGTCGGTCACCGTGTGGGGGATTTCCGCCCGTGGGCCACCGCCGTCACGCAGCGAGGAGGCCTGACGCGCGGCCTGGCTCAGGGGCCAGCCGGCCTTTTCCGCGGCCACCTGGCAACATTCGATCAGCGCCGTGTTCTTGGCCAGGCGCCGGTGCGCCTTCATGTCGCCGTCGCGATAGGCATTGAGGATCCGCAACTCGATCGGGTCGATGCCCACCTCGTGCGCGATCTTGTCCATGTGGCATTCGATGGCAAAGTCGACGCCGGTGATCCCGAAGCCGCGCATCGCCGTGGCCGGTGTGCGGTTGGTGAAGACGCAGTAGACGTCGGCATAGACGTTGGGGATCGTGTAGGGCCCGGGCAGGTGCCCTACAGCCTTGATGATGGCGTAGCTCGAAAGCCGG
>CAZDSS010000207.1:0-2481 GCA_964508185.1 uncultured Sphingomonadales bacterium | reverse complement strand
TGCCTTCGCCCACCGCCTTCATGACCTTGAGGTTGTTGCCGAAGCGGTCGTCGCGGCTCATGCCCGGCTTGCGCGGCACGCCCGCGGTCACGATCACCACGTCGGCGCCGGCGATGTCCTTGTAATCCTGGGTGCCCGAAAGCTTCGCGTTAAAGCCATCCACCGCCGCAGACTGCGCGAGGTCCAGCGCCTTGCCCTGGGGCAGACCTTCGGCGATGTCGAAGATCACGATGTCGCCCATTTCCTTCAGGCCAGCGAGATGCGCCAAAGTCCCGCCGATCTGGCCGCCGCCGATCAGCGCTATCTTTTTTCGTGCCATACTGCTTCAACTCCAGATTCGGGGTTTATGATGGTTCTTCGCCGTGCTCTCGAGCCGCTTGATCCCGCCACCCACCGAACAGGCCAGCACCGGCGCTCGCCGGGTTGATTGTCGTCCGAAATGGCGTAAATCCGGCCAAGGATTCACAGCAAGCGGTGTAACGCGAAATCTGCGCAATCGCAAGCCATTCCCCAGATATTTTAAGCTTGAACTATCTCTGTTGATGGCGTCGGCGCCGCAAGGGTGACGGAAATATCGCGCCCCGAGCGAATGGTTGAATTGGAATGTCTCCAATCGGGACGGAAAGGAATCTCCCTTTCCGCGCGGGCGGTGCGGGATTCCCGCTCAGCTCACCCCGTGGCCCTGGGCGAGGTAGTCTGCGGACTGCATCTCGTTGAGGCGGGAGACGGTGCGTTCGAATTCGAAGGCGCCGTCGCCAGCGGGATAGAGCTCCTCGGGCGGCGCCTCGGCGGAGCACAGAAGCTTGACCCTGTTCTCGTAGAGGGCGTCGATCAATGTCACGAAGCGCTTGGCCTCGTTGCGCTTTTCGGGGCCGAGCCGCGGGATCCCCACGATGATGACCGTATGGTACCGCCAGGCGATGGCGAGATAGTCCGCAGGGCCCAGCGGATTGGCGCAAAGCCGCTTGAAGGAGAAGACGGCGACCCCGCGGGATGCGACGGGAACGTAGAGCTTGCGGCCCTGAACCTCGATCTCCTCGGGACCGACGGCGGAACGGTCGCCCACCTCGTTGTCGGTCAGGCGATAGAAGGCTTCCGACAGGGCGCGGGTCGCTTCATCACTGATGGGCCAGTGATAGACCCTGGCCCCGGCGAGCCGCGCGAGGCGATAGTCCGTCGGCCCGTCCAAGGGGATCACGTCCAGCCGCTCCCGCACGAGGGCGATGAAGGGCAGGAAAAGCTGGCGGTTGAGGCCGCCGAGATAGAGATCCTCGGGCACGCGGTTGGAGGTTGCGACCACCACCACGCCGGCGTCCATGAGGGCCGTGAACAGGCGGCTCAGGATCATGGCGTCGGCGACGTCCGTCACCTGAAACTCGTCGAAGCAGAGAAGCCGCGCCTCCTCGGCCAGACGGGCGGCGAGCGGCGGGATGGGATCGTCGCCGACGCCGCGCCAGGCCATGCGCTCCCGCGCCGCCCGGTCCATGCGCCGCCATTCATGGATTCGCGCATGCACGTCCAGCATGAAGGCGTGGAAATGGACGCGGCGCTTCTTGGCCACCGGCGCGCTCGCGAAGAAGAGATCCATCACCATGGACTTGCCGCGCCCGACGCCGCCATGGATGTAGAGCCCGCGCGGGGATGAAGGCCGCGCATCCCGGCGGAACAGGCGGCCGAGCCAGCCCTTGTCCGATGATCCCGCCGCCAGCTCGTCATGAAGGCGCTGCAGGCGCTTCACCACCGCCAGCTGCCCCGGGTCGTCGCGCAGATGCCCGGCCGCGCGCATTTCCTCATATGCGGCGAGCGGCCCCGTGGCCTTCTGCTTCAGATCCATGGCGCGCGTCTGGTTCATGGGCGGCAGTGTTACACGGAAAGGCGGGCGTCAGGCAAGGATCCCGGATTCCCGTCACAAAGTATTAAGGAATTCTTTAAGTCTCTTTGCCACCATCGCGCCCAGGTCCTGAGTGTCTTCTTTCGGAGGCCGGCATGAAGAAGTTCGAAGCCGCCGTATTCAATCAAAAGGTCCGCGACTGCCTGAGCATCGGCGAGCAGCATCGCGAGTTTTCCGACGAATGGGCGGAGATCCATTACGTGGAGATCGTCGCCCGCAACGCCAGCGAGGCCAAGCAGCTGGCCATGAAGCGTTTTCCTCCGCACAAGGGCTTCGTCGTCCGCGACGTGGAGGAGCTCAAGGAGTTCTTCTGACCAGGTTCTTCCGATCCCGCCCGCGCCCTGGCGCGCGCCGCAAAGAAAAAGGCCCCGGAGATCCGGGGCCTTTTCTTGTTCGGGCGATGCCGCGCGATCAAAGCTGGCGCGCCACCATCATCTTCTTGATTTCCGCAATGGCCTTCGCGGGGTTCAGGCCCTTGGGGCAGGTATTGGTGCAGTTCATGATGGTGTGGCAGCGATAGAGCCGGAACGGGTCCTCGAGATTGTCGAGGCGTTCGCCCGTGTTCTCGTCGCGGCTGTCGATGAGCCAGC
>CAZDSS010000206.1:0-2505 GCA_964508185.1 uncultured Sphingomonadales bacterium | reverse complement strand
CAATCGTACCAATGTTCACATGCGGCTTAGTCCGCTCAAACTTCGATTTCGCCATCGCCTCGTGCACCCTCTATCTTGGCTGATGAAGCCAGTATTCCGATAGACCGCCGCGCCGCATCGCGGCCGCGCTTGCGGACCCCAGGCCCTGGAAAACTTGGAGCGGGTGATGGGAATCGAACCCACGTCACCTGCTTGGAAGGCAGGGGCTCTACCATTGAGCTACACCCGCACAATTCTGGAGCCGTCGCCACCCCGCCGAGCCCCTGGTTCGGGGGGCAAGGCCTGCCATCGGGTGGTGGAGGGGGTTGGATTCGAACCAACGTAGGGAAAACCCGGCAGATTTACAGTCTGCTGCCTTTGACCGCTCGGCCACCCCTCCTCAAAGCCCGCTTCAACCTCAAGGCCTCAAGGTGAGCGGGATCATCAACAATCTCCGCGTTCTGTCAACCGCAAAATAGCCTTGTGGTGATCGAAGCCGGTATCGGCTGCCGTTGCTGGATGTTTCTGGAATCGCAAGCAACATTCCCAACATACGGTTTGCCCGAATCCGGTCAAGCCCCCTTGCCTGCGAACCGCCCCGGGGATAGACACGGGATGCGGGCGAAATTACCCCGGAACACAAGGCGGAAAGCGGCGACATGAGCGGCAGACGGGACAAGCGCGACCACAGGGGGCCCAGGCAGCAGGGGCACAGGCCGCCCCATTCCGGCGGCAAGCCCGACGGCCGGCCGCAAGGGCCCCGGCGCGATCCGCGCGCCGAGCGGGGCGAACAGCGCCGCGACCATGGGCGCGGCGGCGAAGGGCGACTCTGGCTCTATGGCCAGCATGCGGTGGAGGCGGCGCTCGTGAATCCGCGGCGCTATGCCCATGAGCTTCGCGCCCGGGCCGATGCGCTGTCCGCCCTCGGGGCGGAGGCCGCGGCAGCCGTCGCCCGTCGGGGGCTCCACCCCGGAATCGTCGAGAACGATGATCTCGCCGCCCTGCTCCCCCCGGGCGCCGTGCATCAGGGGCTGGCGCTCCGGGTCGAGCCTTTGGACCAGCCCGCGCTCGAGGAGCTCGATTGCGTTCAGAACGACGCGCCGGCCACCATCCTGCTCCTCGACCAGGTGACCGATCCCCAGAATGTGGGCGCGATCCTGCGCTCGGCGGCGGCTTTCGGGGCGTCGGCGGTCATCACCCAGGATCGCCACAGCCCGCCGGAAAGCGGCGCGCTGGCCAGGGCGGCGTCCGGCGCGCTCGAGGTGGTGCCGTGGATCCGCACCGTCAACATCTCCCGCACCCTCGACCAGCTGGCGGAGCGCGGATTCTGGCGCATCGGCCTGGACGGGGCGGCGGAGCAGAACCTGCCCGACGTGGATCTCGGCGCGCGAATCGTGCTGATCCTCGGGGCGGAGGGCGCGGGGCTGCGTCCTGGCACCCAGAAGCATTGCGACCTCCTTGCGCGGCTTCCCATCACCCGGGCGGTCGAAAGTCTCAATGTGTCCAACGCCGCCGCCGTCGCGCTCTACGAATTCGCGCGGCGCAAGTCCGCCTGACAGGGGAAGGACCCGCAGGGCAAATCCCCTTGATTCCGCCCTGCGGTCACCATAACCTGCGCCCCGTCCCCTCAGGGACGCCTTCGGCGCCGGCATAGCTCAGCTGGTAGAGCAACCGCCTTGTAAGCGGTAGGTCGCGGGTTCGATCCCTGCTGCCGGCACCAAACAAATCAAGCGCTTAAGTGATAGCGAAAAATGCACCCGGCGCCAATAGGTACGCCATAGGTGCGGAACCCGTCCTCGTTATACCGCGCCTCAGACGGCCCTTGCCTCTGACTTTGTGTAACGCTTCGGCTCACGATTTCTTCAGCCTCACGCCTGCACCGCCGCCATTCTCTGGGATAAATTCCACACCGGCCTCTTCCAAGGCCCGCCGCAGATCCTCGACGGTCCTTTCTCTGAGGGTGTCGCCTCTCTCAAATCGCGCAACGGTATCGGGCGACACCTTCGCTAGTGCGGCCAGATCCCTCACCCCCAGGCCCAAAGCAGCCCGGGCCATCTTACATTGCAATGGGCTCATTCATAACCTCGTTACGATTTTGGTTGATCGTCCTGATATGTGCGGATATCGTATCAGCGTTATGAAAACTGGACAATGGTCCGGGGGTGTATCACCAGCTAGTCGAAAGGAGGATGCTATGGCGGAACTCGACGATACGTGGGAAGTGGACGATTTGATCGACCAGGCAAAACTGGTGGGTGAAGCGGGGCGCCTGCTGCTCGACGTGCATGACCTCGCGCTCCAAGCCAGTAAACCAGACCTGGCGCTCAGTGGACCCGCACAGCGCTTTATCGGCGCCACCCTCGAGCGGCTGTCCACCGACATGCTGGAAATCATTAATCAGCTGAAGAACGAGGAGAAAGCGGCATGACTAGTGCATTGGAGGCGGCTACAAAGACCGAAGAATTGGAAGTGGCGATTGACGACTGCTATAGCGTCTCGGCCCTTCTCGCGTTGTCTAGCGCAACG
>CAZDSS010000205.1:0-2611 GCA_964508185.1 uncultured Sphingomonadales bacterium | reverse complement strand
CCCCGGGACGGCGAGCGCGATGCCGTCATGGCGGAAGGAATCGCGAGCTATCAGACCTTCATCGGCGCGCTGCTTGACGTCACCGACAACATCGTCGGCGGCGCGGTGGTGCCGCCCGCGAACGTCGTCCGCCATGACGGGGACGATCCCTATCTGGTGGTCGCCGCCGACAAGGGCACGGCGAGCTTTTCGGACCATGCCAACGCCATCGCGGAATCCCGCGGCTTCTGGCTGGGGGACGCCTTCGCGTCCGGCGGATCCCGCGGCTACGACCACAAGGGCATGGCGATCACCGCGCGCGGCGCCTGGGTGTCGGTGGAGCGGCATTTCCGGGAGCGCGGCGTCGATCTCGGCAAGGCGGAAATTTCCGTCGTCGGCATCGGCGACATGTCCGGCGACGTGTTCGGCAACGGCATGCTGCGCTCGCCCCGGATCCGCCTCATCGCCGCCTTCGACCATCGCCACATCTTCGTGGATCCCGATCCGGATCCGGCCGCAAGCTTCACGGAGCGGCAGCGGCTTTTCGCCCTGCCCCGCTCGTCCTGGGCGGATTACGACCCCGCGCGCATATCGAAGGGCGGCGGCGTTTTCCCGCGCACGGCCAAGGCCATCGGCGTCACGCCCGAGATGCGCGCGGCGCTCGCCCTGGACGCGGAGGAGCTCACCCCCAACGAGCTCATCCGCGCGATCCTCAAGGCGCCCGTGGATCTTTTGTGGATCGGCGGCATCGGCACCTTCGTGAAGGGCCCGCACGAGAGCGACCGGGACGTGGGCGACCGCACCAACGATCCCGTACGGGTCAACGGCAACGAGCTCCGCTGCCGGGTGGTGGGCGAAGGCGGCAATCTGGGCTTCACCCAGCTCGGCCGCATCGCCTTTGCGCGGACGGGCGGCGCCATCAATACCGACGCCACCGACAATTCGGCGGGGGTCGACTGCTCCGACCGCGAGGTCAACATCAAGATCCTGCTCAATGCGCTCGAGCGGGAGGGCGGGATCACCCGCGACGAGCGCGACCAGCTGCTTGCCGCCATGACCGACGACGTGGCGGCGCTCGTTCTTCGCGACAATTACCTGCAGACCCTGTCCATCACCCTCGAACAGGCGGTGGGAAGGATCGAGCCCGCGCTTCACGGCCGTCTCATCAGCTATCTCGAGACCAGCGCCAATCTCGACCGCGCCCTCGAATTCCTGCCCGCGGCGGAGGAGCTGGCCGAACGGAGCGCCCGGGGCGAGGGGCTGACGCGGCCCGAGCTTGCGATCCTCATGTCCTACGCCAAGATGGCGCTGAAGCGGGCGATCGCAGCGAGCGACCTTGCGGACGATCCCTATCTCGAGCCGGAGCTGTTCTCGGCCTTCCCGCCGCAGATCCGCGCGCGCTTCGCCGACCCGCTCCGCCGCCATCCCCTGCGGCGGGAGATCGTGGCGACCGCGGTTGCGAACGAGCTCGTCAACCGCCTCGGCTCAAGCTTCTGCCTCACCATGACGGAGGAGACGGGCGCGGGCCTCGCCGAGATCGCCCGCGCCTATGTGGCGGTGCGGGACCTGTTCCATTTCCCCGAACTGTGGGCCGGGATCGACGACCTCGACAACAGGGTGCCCGCCGCCGTGCAGACGGAGCTTTACGGCGACGTCATCGCCTTTGCGCGCCGCTTCGTCATCTGGACCCTGCGCCGCCACGGCAATGCGCGGAGCGTGTCCGACATCGTGGAGCCCTTGCGCGAGGGGATCGCGGCGCTCATCGCGTCGCCCCTTGCGATCCTCGGCGAATTTCAGGTCGCCCAGGTGCAGCAGCGGATTTCCGCCTATCGCGAAGCGGGGGTGCCGGAGCCGCTGGCGGCGCGGATCGCGGCGCTCGCGCAGCATGCCCCCTCGGGAGATGTGGTGGAGGTATCGGCCGCGGTCGGGCGGCCGGTCGAAGACGTGGGGGCGGCCTATTACCACATGGGGAACGTCACAGGCCTCGACTGGCTCAAGAGCGCCATCAGCGATCTCCCCGCCGCCGATCACTGGGACCGGCTGGCGGCGGCCGCCATGGTGGATGACATCCTGGAGCTGCAGCGCCAGCTGGCCGCGACCGTCCTCGACCGCGCATCCCGGGAGCTCGACGGCCGCGCCGCCGCGGAATCCTGGATCACGGCCAATGGGGAGGCGCTGCAGCGCCTCCGCGACCTTGTGAACGAACTGCGGAGCGGCGGGCCGTTGAACCACGCCCGCCTCGGCTATGCGAGCCGCCATGCGCGGCGGCTTTTGTCCCGGGGGTGAGGCGCCGCCGTCTCAGTGGCGGAAGTGGCGCATGCCGGTGAAGACCATGGCGAGGCCCTTCTCGTCGGCCGCCGCGATCACCTCGGCGTCGCGCACCGAGCCGCCGGGCTGGATCACCGCCGTCACCCCCGCTTCCGCCGCGGCGAGCAGGCCATCTGCGAAGGGGAAGAAGGCGTCGGACGCCACCACCGAGCCCACGGTGAGCGGCGTCGCCTGACCGGCGGCGGCCGCCGCATCCCCGGCCTTGCGGGCGGCGATGCGCGAGGAATCGACGCGGCTCATCTGGCCCGCGCCGATGCCGACCGTCGCGCCGCCTTTCGCATAAACAATGGCATTGGACTTGACG
>CAZDSS010000204.1:0-2650 GCA_964508185.1 uncultured Sphingomonadales bacterium | reverse complement strand
CGTGGTGCTGCGCGCCTGAACCATTCGGGGCCCGGGGGTGGTCGCCGTCGCCGCCGCCGTGGGCCACGACGCCGTCGCCGTCCGCGGCAGGCCCCGGGTCGGCGTCCTGTCCACGGGGGACGAGCTTGCGCCCGCGGGCGCGGCCCTTCAGCCCGGGCAGATCCATGATTCGAACCGGCCCATGCTGCTTGCGGCCCTCGCCGCCCTGCTGGTCCCGGCGCGGGATCTCGGCCAGGTGCCGGACAGGGCGGGGGTGATGGCGGAAGCGCTCTCCCGCGCCGCCGCAACCCATGACCTCATCCTGACATCCGGCGGCGTCTCCGTCGGCGAGGAGGACCGGCTGGCGGAAGCGATTGAAGCCGCGGGCGGCAGGGTGACGCTCTATCGCCTCGCGATCCGGCCGGGGAAGCCGCTCGCCGTCGGGCGGATCGGCGACTGCGCCATCCTGGGGCTTCCGGGCAACGCCTTCTCGTCCTTCATGAGCTTCAATCTGGTGGGCCGCCCGGTGCTGGCGCGGATCATGGGCGGCAGCGCGCCGAGGCTTCCCCGCTTCGCGGCAAGCCTCGCCTTCCCCCGCCCCGGCAGGCTGCCCCGCACGGATTACGTCCCCGTGCGCGTCATTGGCGCGGACGATGCGGGACGCCCCCTGCTCGACCGCGCCGGCCCGCCGGGTTCCGCGCGGCTCAGCCCCATTCTTCTCGCGGACGGCGTCGCGGAAATCCCGACGACGGATGAGCCCGTCCGCTTCATCCCCGTCTCCGCCCTCGTCGGCCTCTGATCACGCATACGAAAACGGCGCCACGGGATGCCGTGGCGCCGTTCATGAAGATCCTGTCCGTCACGGATCAGCGGAGTTCCGCGCAAGCCTTCTGGATGCGCTCGCAGGCGCGGATCAGTTCCTCTTCGGACGTGGCGTAGGAGATGCGGAAATGGGGCGACAGGCCGAAGGCCTCGCCATGCACCACCGCGACGCCCTCGCTGTCCAGGAGATAGGTCACGAAGTCGAGATCGCTGTTGATGACGTCGCCCTTCGGCGTGCGCTTGCCGATGACGCCGGCGCAGCTCGGATAGACGTAGAACGCGCCTTCGGGGCGCGGGCAATGTAGGCCCGGCGCCTGATTGATCATGGACACCACCAGGTCGCGCCGCTTCTGGAAGGCGGCCGCCCGCTCCTTGAGGAAGTCCTGCGGGCCGGTGAGCGCCGCGACGGAGGCCGCCTGGCTGATGGAGCAGGGATTGGAGGTCGACTGGGACTGCACCGTGCCGATGGCCTTGATGAGCTCCTTGGGGCCGCCGGCGAAGCCGATGCGCCAGCCGGTCATGGCGTAGGCCTTGGCGACGCCGTTCACCGTCAGCGTGCGGTCATAGAGCTTCGGCTCCACCTGGGCGACGGTGAAGAACTCCATCCCGTCATAGAGGATGTGCTCATAGATGTCGTCCGCCATGATCCAGACATGGGGGTGCTTCAGGAGGACGTCGGTGATCGCCTTCAGCTCGTCGCGGGTATAGGCCGCGCCCGAGGGGTTCGCGGGCGAGTTGATGATGACCCACTTGGTGTGCGGGGTGATCGCCCGGTCGAGGGCCTCGGGCGTGATCTTGAAGCCGGTCTCGACCGAGGTCGGAACGAAGACGGGCGTCGCGCCGCAGAGAAGCACGATATCGGGATAGGACACCCAGTACGGGGTCGGGATCACCACCTCGTCCCCCGGATTGAGGGTCGCCACCATGGCGTTGTAGATCGTGTGCTTGCCGCCGCTGTTCACCGTCACCTGGTCGCGCTTGTATTCAAGCCCGTTGTCGCGACGGAACTTCTCGATGACGGCATCCTTCACCGCCGGGGTGCCATCGACGGCGGTGTATTTGGTGTCGCCTTTGCGAATGGCGGCGATCGCGGCTTCCTTCACATGGTCGGGCGTGTCGAAATCCGGCTCGCCGGCGCCGAGCCCGATGATATCCCTGCCCTGCGCCTTGAGTTCGGCAACCTTGCCGGTGAGCGCCACCGTCGGCGACGGCTTGATTCGAGAAAGGGCGTCAGAGATGAAAGCCACGATAATTTCCTCCAGTTTTCGGCCATTTCAACGCCTTGATGCGGGCCAAAGCCGCTGCACCCTACGCCTGTCCAGATGCGGTTTCAAGGGGCTGTGATGGCGCTTTGCCGCTGCCCCCTTTTCCTCGGAACAAATCGGGACCATATTAGGTCCCATGTCGCTTGAAATCAGATCAGAACCGACCCCACCCATCTTCATGCCGCGCCGCCCGCCACGGCCGCCCAAGTCCGAGGGCGGCGTGCCGTTCCGCATGGTGAGCGAGTTCGAGCCTTCGGGCGACCAGCCCCAGGCCATCGAGCAGCTCGTCGCCGGCCTGCGCACGGGCGACCGGGACCAGGTGCTGCTGGGGGTCACGGGCTCCGGCAAGACATTCACCATGGCGAAGGTGATCGAGGCCATGCAGCGCCCGGCACTCATCCTCGCCCACAACAAGACGCTGGCCGCCCAGCTCTACGGCGAGATGCGGAGCTTCTTCCCGCACAACGCCGTCGAATATTTCGTGTCCTACTACGACTACTACATGCCCGAGGCCTATGTGCCGCGGACGGACACCTATATCGAGAAGGAATCCTCGATCAACGAGCAGATCGACCGCATGCGCC
>CAZDSS010000203.1:0-2687 GCA_964508185.1 uncultured Sphingomonadales bacterium | reverse complement strand
GCTCGGCCCCATGAGCTTCCTGTAGCGGGCGAAGCAGTCGATGAGCGGCGCGGCTCGCGCGAACACTCCCGCGTCACCCCCCACCATCACCGTAAGCTGGCCCTTCTCCGCCCCGGCCTGGCCGCCGGAGACGGGAGCGTCGAGGAAATGAAGGCCGCGGGCGCGCGCCTCGGCGTCGAGCAGGCGGGCGATGTTGGCGGAGGTGGTGGTGTGATCGATGAAGATCGCGCCCTTGTCCATGCCGTGGAAAGCGCCCTGGTCGCCGACCGTCACCTCCCGCAGGTCATCGTCGTTGCCCACGCAGGCGAAGACCATCTCGGCGCCCTTTGCGGCTTCAAGCGGGGTCGGGGCGGCGTTGCCGCCGAATTCCCGGACCCATTTCTCCGCCTTGGCGGCGGTGCGGTTGTAGACCGTGACCTCGTGGCCTCCCCGCGCCAGATGCCCGGCCATGGGGTAGCCCATGACGCCGAGACCGATGAATGCAACCTTCTTCCCCATGCGCTTGTCCTTCATTGTGGTTGGGCGCGTGATCCGGCGCCCCTGCCGCCTTTCGTCGAATATCCCATGGAATGCTTGCTTGTCGGGCGATGCGCCATATTATGACGCCATTCACGGCTTTGGCGAGGAGACCCCCCTTGGACGATCTGGAAATTCGCAAACTGCAGCGGTATCTCGTGAACCTGTTCGGCAACCGCAGCATCCGCGTCAAGCTCAACCGCACCAAGGAAGCTGCAGAAGTGGAGATCGACGACGAATTCGTCGGCACCATCTATCGCGACGAGGACGAGGGCGAACTCTCCTACACCTTCACCATGGCGATCCTCGACATCGACCTCGACGAAAGCGACGCCGGCTGAGGGGCGCGCCGCCCACCTCTCAGCGGCCGGCGCCGTCCGTCAGGTCGCTCCAGAATTCCTTGACGCGCGAGAAGAAGCCCTTGCATTCGGGGCTCACGTCGTCGCCGCCCTCCGCCTCGAAGGCGCGCAACAGCTCCTTCTGCTTCTTGGTGAGGTTGACCGGAGTCTCGACCAGGATTTCCACGATCATGTCGCCGCGGGCATTGCGGTTCAGCATGTTGACGCCCTTGCCGCGCAGGCGGAACTGCCGCCCCGTCTGGGCCCCGGCGGGGATCGAAACCTTCACCCGCTCGCCGTCCACGGTCGGGATCTCCACCTCGCCGCCAAGGCAGGCGGTCACCATGGAGATGGGCACCCGGCAGAAGATATGGGCGCCGTCCCGCTGGAAGATGGGGTGAGGCTTGAGGCTGAGGAAGATGTAAAGGTCGCCCGCCGGCCCGCCGCGCAGGCCCGCCTCGCCCTCGCCGCTGAGGCGAATGCGCGTGCCGTCGTCGACGCCGGGCGGGATCTTGACCTGCAGGGTGCGCTCCTTGTGCACGCGGCCCTGGCCGCCGCAGGAGGTGCAGGGATTGGAAATGAACTGCCCGACGCCATGGCAGGACGGGCAGGTGCGCTCCACCATGAAGAAGCCCTGCTGGGAGCGGATCTTGCCGCGGCCGTGGCAGGTCCGGCACAGCTCGGGCTCCGACCCCGCCTCGGCGCCGCTGCCGTGGCACTTGCCGCAGGAGACGGTGGTGGGGATGGTGACCGTTGTGGTCTTGCCGCGATGGGCTTCCTCGAGGGTGATCTCGAGATCGTATCTGAGGTCGGCGCCGCGTGAATGGGCCTGGCCGCCGCGGCGGCGGCCGGTGAATTCGCCGAAGAGATCGTCGAAGATGTCGGCGAAGCTGCCGTCGCTGAAGCCGAAGCCGCCATTATGCATGCCGGCGCCGTTCTCGAAGGCGGCATGCCCGTAGCGGTCATAGGCCGCGCGCTTCTGGCTGTCCTTCAGGACGTCGTAAGCCTCGTTGATTTCCTTGAACTTCAGCTCGGCTTCGGGATTACCCGGATTGCGATCCGGGTGATACTGCATGGCCAGCTTGCGATAGGCCTTCTTGATGACTTCGTCGGAAGCGCCCCGGGGGACCCCGAGAGTTTCATAGAAGCATGCTTTCGTCATGGTCTTAACGACGTCTCTGTTTCTGTCCGCAGACTTCGATCAAGATCATCTGACCAAGTCCCCCCAAACGCGTCCGCCGAAACGGGCCTGCGCCGCCCCAGGGAGCGAGGCGGCGCAGTCGTTTCCGCCGGGACCGACGTTGCCGTCAGCTCCGCTTGTCTTCGTCGTCCACTTCCTCGAAATCCGCATCGACCACATTGGGGTCGCTGCTCGCGCTGCCGCCCTGGGCGGAGGCATCCGCGCCGCCGGCCGCGCCCTCGTTCTTGTAGAGAGCCTCGCCGATCTTCATGGACACCTGGGCCAGGGCTTCGGTCTTCGCGCGGATGTTGCTCACATCGTCGCCCTTGACCGCTTCCTTGAGGTCGCTGATGGCGGCCTCCGTCGCCTGCTTGTCGGCGGGTGCAACCTTGTCGCCAAGGTCGGACAGGGTCTTTTCCGTCTGATGGATCAGGGCTTCGGCCTGGTTGCGGGCTTCAGCCAGCTCACGCCGCGCCTTGTCCTCGGCCGCATGGGCCTCGGCGTCCTTCACCATCTTTTCGATCTCGGCGTCGGTCAGGCCGCCCGAGGCCTGGATGCGGATCTGCTGCTCCTTGCCGGTGCCCTTGTCCTTCGCCGACACGTTGACGATGCCGTTGGCGTCGATGTCGAAGGTGACCTCGATCTGCGGCACG
>CAZDSS010000202.1:463-2749 GCA_964508185.1 uncultured Sphingomonadales bacterium | reverse complement strand
TGTGCCGGAACAGGGCGTAGTGCTGGAACACGAAGCCCACATTGCGTTCCTGCACCGACTTGCGGGAGGCGTCCATGTCGCCGAAGAGAAGCGTCCCGCCCGAGGGGAATTCGAGGCCCGCGATGATGCGCAGGAGCGTCGTCTTGCCCGAGCCCGAGGGGCCGAGGAGCGCCACAAGCTCGCCGCCCGCGATCTTGAGGCTTACGCCGTCGAGAGCGGGATAGTCGCCGAAATCCTTGCGGATGTCCTCGATGGTGAGCGACAGGGGCGGTCTTTTCTCAGTGACGGCGTGTTGCTGCAAGCTGGTCTCCATAGCGCCATTCGAGGCACGACTTGAGGGCAAGGGTGACGACGGCGAGGAAAGCAAGGAGCGATGCAACGGCGAATGAGGCTGCAAAGTTATATTCATTATACAAGATCTCCACGTGTAGCGGCATGGTGTTGGTGAGCCCCCGGATATGGCCGGAGATCACCGAGACCGCGCCGAACTCGCCCATGGCGCGGGCGTTGCACAGCAGAACCCCATAGAGAAGGCCCCATTTCACGTTGGGCAGGGTGACGTACCGGAAGGTCTGCCAGCCGCTGGCGCCAAGGGACAGAGCCGCCTGCTCCTCGCCCGTTCCCTGTTCCTCCATGAGGGGAATCAGTTCCCGCGCGACAAAGGGGAAGGTAACGAAAACCGTGGCCAAGACAATGCCCGGAACGGCGAAAATGATCTCGATCCCGTGCTTGGCGAGCCAGGGGCCAAGGAATCCGTGGCTTCCGAACAGCAGCACATAGACGAGACCCGCGATCACCGGAGAGACCGAAAACGGCAGGTCGATGAGGGTGACGAGCAGCCCCTTGCCGGGGAACTCGAACTTGGCCACCGCCCAGGCCGCGGCGATGCCGAATACCAGATTGAGCGGCACCGAGATGGCGGCGACCAGCAGGGTGAGCCGCACCGCCGCGAGCGCATCGGGCTCGAGAATCGATTCGAAATAGACGCCGACCCCGTTGCGGAACGCCTCCATGAAGACGAGCACCAGGGGCAGCATGAGAAATACCACGAGGAACAGGACGGCCGCCGTGGTCAGCAGCACGCGCGGCAGGACGCTCTCGCCCGTTGCCGCCGCGGCGACGGCGCGGCTCCGCGCCGCCATCGCCTGGAATAGATCAAGCCGCGCCATAACGCCTCCGCGCCCAGACCTGGACAAGATTGATGACCAACAACGCCGCAAAGGCGAGGATGAGCATGGCCGCCGCGATCGCGGTCGCGCCCGCGTAATCGAATTCCTCGAGCCGGATGATGATGAGGAGCGGCACGATCTCCGTCTTGAAGGGGAGATTGCCGGCGATGAAGATCACCGAGCCATATTCACCGACGGCGCGGGCGAAGGCCAGCGCGAAGCCGGTGAGAAGCGCGGGCAGCAGGGTCGGCATGATGACCCGGCGGAGCACCGCGAAGCGCGAGGCGCCGAGGGTCGCCGCCGCTTCCTCCCGCTCCTTGTCGAGGTCCTCGAGCACCGGCTGCACCGTGCGCACCACGAACGGGAGACCGATGAAGGTGAGCGCCACCACGACGCCCGCGGCAGAGAAGGCGATCTTGATCCCCTGGGCCTCGAAGAACTGGCCGAGCCAGCCGTTGGGCGCGAAGAGCGTGGTGAGCGCGATGCCCGCGACCGCCGTCGGCAGGGCGAACGGCAGGTCCACCATGGCATCGAGCAGGCGCCGTCCCGGGAAGCGGTAGCGCACCAGCACCCAGGCGACGAGCAGTCCGAAGACGGCATTGATGAGCGCCGCGATGAAGGCCGCCCCGAAGCTCAGCTTGAAGGCGGCGACAGTGCGCTCATCGGTCAGGATCGCCCAGATCTCCGCCGGGCCCAGCCCCGCCGCCCGGATGAACAGCCCGGCGATGGGGATGAGCACGATCAGGCAGAGATAGGTGATGGTGAAGCCGAAGGCGAGGCCGTAGCCCGGAATGATCGAGCGCGCAGGTATGAAAGGTATGGCACGCATGTGGTGTCTATCCTTCGCGTGATGTTGGCCGGCCATTATAGCGCGATTGCCACCGCCTCGATCAAATCCTGGTTGCAGGACAGTTGCGCCTTCGGCTTCAGGAGCTTAGCGACCACCGGGACGATAGATCTGGTCGAAGATCCCGCCATCGGCGAAATGCTCCTTGTGAGCCTTTGCCCAGCCGCCGAATTCCTCGTCGATGGTGACGAGTTCCAGTTCGGGGAAGCGCTTCACGTCCTCGGGAGCGGCATGCTCCGGATAGCGCGGCCGGTAATAGTTCTTGGCCGC
>CAZDSS010000202.1:0-453 GCA_964508185.1 uncultured Sphingomonadales bacterium | reverse complement strand
GAGATAGGCCCGGGCGAGCTTTTCCGTGCCGTTGGCCTTGGCGTTGCCCTCAACGACCGCGACCGACGGCTCGGCGAGGATGCTGATGGACGGCACGATGATCTCGAACTGGTCGGGACCCAGCTCCTTGAGGGCGAGGAAGGCCTCGTTCTCCCAGGAGATGAAGACGTCGCCGATCTTGCGCTGCACGAAGGTGATGGTGGAGCCGCGCGCCCCGGTATCGAGCACCGGCACGTTGCGGAACAGCTGGGTGATGAATTCCTTCACCTTGGCTTCGTCATTGTCGAACGTGCGCGCGGCATAGGCCCAAGCCGCGAGATAGTTCCAGCGCGCGCCGCCCGAGGTCTTCGGATTCGGCGTGATGACCGACACGTCCTTGCGCACGAGGTCGTCCCAGTCCTTGATCTTCTTCGGATTGCCCTTGCGCACTAGGAACACGATGGTGGAGGTATA
>CAZDSS010000201.1:0-2762 GCA_964508185.1 uncultured Sphingomonadales bacterium | reverse complement strand
TGGCCGGCAGGAGAGCCCGAGCAGATCGTCTCGTAATACTGGTAGGTCTCGTTGCCGTAGGTCAGGTTGTTCATCGTGCCCTGCGCGTTGGCAAGCGCACCCATGGCACCGAACATCGCGTTGGTGACGTGCTGCGACGTCTCCACATTGCCGGCGACGACGGCCGCCGGGTAGGAGGGGCGCAGCATGCAGCCTTCGGGGATGATGATGTTGATCGGCCGCAGGCAGCCGGCATTCATCGGGATGTTGTTCTCCACCATGACGCGGAAGGCATAGAGGACGGCGGCGCGCGCGACCGGCTCCGGCGCGTTGAAGTTGTTCTTCATCACGGGCGAGGTGCCGGTGAAATCCACCGTCGCCTCGCGCTTCTTGCGGTCCACCGTGATCTTCACCTTGATCACCTGGCCCGTGTCGGTGGGATACTCCCAAGAGGATTCGTCAGGGAGGCGGTCGAGGACCCGGCGCACGGCTTCCGCCGCATTGTCCTGCACGTGGCCCATATAGGCTTCCACCACGTCGAGCCCGAAATCAGCCACCATCTTTCTGAGTTCCGCCACGCCCTTCTCGTTGGCTGCGATCTGCGCCTTCAGGTCGGCGATGTTCTGGTGCGGATTGCGGGCGGGGTAGGGGTGGTTGGTCAGAAGCTCGTAGAGCTCCTTTTCCCGGAAGCGCCCGCGTTCGACCAGGCGGAAGTTGTCGAACAGCACGCCTTCCTCGTCCACCGTGGTGGCGAGCGGCGTCATGGAGCCGGGCGCTGTGCCGCCCACGTCGGCGTGGTGGCCGCGCGAAGCGGTGTAGAACAGGATGTTCTTCCCTTCCTCGTCAAAGACCGGCGTCACCACCGTGATGTCCGGCAGGTGCGTGCCGCCGTTGTAGGGCGCGTTCAAGGCAAAGACGTCGCCTGGATGGATGTCACCCTCGTTGAGGCGGATGATGGTCTCGACCGAGCGGTCCATGGAGCCCAGATGCACCGGCATGTGCGGGGCGTTGGCCACCAGCGCGCCGTTGCGATCGAAGACGGCGCAGGAGAAGTCGAGCCGCTCCTTGATGTTCACCGAATAGGCGGTGTTCTGCAGCGTCACGCCCATCTGCTCGGCGATGGACATGAAGAGGTTGTTGAAGACCTCCAGCATCACCGGATCAGCCTCTGTGCCGATGGCGGCCTGGCGAGGCTTCTTCTCGACGCGCCGCATGAGCACGTGATTGCGCGCGGTGATCTCGGCCTGCCAGCCGGGCTCGACCACGATGGTCTGGTTGTCCTCGATGATGAGGGCAGGGCCCGAAATGCGGTTGCCGGGCGCAAGCTCTTTCCTGAGGAAGATGCCGGCCTCGCGCCATGCGCCATCGCAGAAGATCTTCCGGGTGACGTGCGGCTCCGGAACATTGTCGTCCAGGGGCAGGACCGGCTCCTCGGGGGCGGTTCCCCGCGCGTCAACCCCCTCGACATTGACCGCCTCCACCACGAAAGGCTTGTTGTCGTAGACGAAGCCGAACTGCGCCTTGTGCGCGGCTTCGAAGCGCTTCTTCGCCTCATCCACCGAACGATCGTCGAAGGGAATGGAGAGGGTCGTGTCCGTTCCCTCGTAGCGTATTTCGAGCCTGAGGGCCCATTCGATCGATCCCGCCGCGATGCCCTGGTCACCAAGCTCCTTCGAGACCTCTTCCTGCAATTCCGCGATCATCCGCTCGATCTCGGGCAGGGCCGCCTGCGAAAGCGGCTTGACCAGGGCCTTCTGGCGCGAGGCGGAAACGGTCGCAAGCCCGATGCCGTAAGCGGAAAGCAGACCGGAAAGCGGGTGAATGAGCACGGATTCCATGCCGAGCGCATCCGCCACCAGGCAGGCGTGCTGGCCACCCGCGCCGCCGAAGCAGTTGAGCAGATAGCGCGTGACGTCGTAGCCGCGCTGGACGGAGATCTTCTTGATGGCATTCGCCATGTTTTCGACGGCGATGGTGACGAAGCCCTCGGCCACGGCTTCCGGGCTGCGGCCGTCGCCGATCTGCTCTGCCAGTTCGGTGAAGCGCTCCCGCACAATGTCCGCATCGAGCGGCAGGTTCTGCTCCGGACCAAAGATCGCCGGGAAGAAGTCAGGCTGCAGCTTGCCGAGCATCAGGTTGGCGTCGGTGACGGCGAGCGGCCCGCCGCGGCGGTAGCAGGCGGGGCCGGGATTGGCGCCTGCCGAATCCGGGCCGACCTTGAGCCGCCCATCCTCGTAATGAAGGATCGAGCCGCCGCCCGCCGCCACCGTGTGGATGCGCATCATGGGCGCGCGGATGCGCACGCCCGCCACTTCGGTATCGAAGGCGCGCTCATATTCGCCGTCGTAATGGGCGACGTCGGTGGACGTCCCGCCCATGTCGAAGCCGATGACCTTCTCGAACCCGGCGATCCGCGCCGTCTCCACCATGCCCACGACGCCGCCCGCGGGGCCGGAAAGGATCGCGTCCTTGCCCTGGAACATGTCGGCGGCCGTAAGACCGCCTGAAGACATCATGAATTTCAGGCGGGGGTATGCGGAATGGTCTGCGCGGCCGCTTTCCGCCACGCCAAGCTCTCCGGCCACGAGCCGGACATAGCGGGCGAGGATGGGGGAGAGATAGGCGTCGACCACGGTGGTGTCGCCGCGGCCTACGAGTTTGATGAGCGGCGAGGTCTCGTGGCTTGCCGAAACCTGCGTGAAACCGAGCGAACGGGCAAGCTCGGCCGCCTGCTTTTCATGCTCGGGATATTTCCAGGCGTGCATGAAGACGATGGCCACGGC
>CAZDSS010000200.1:0-2827 GCA_964508185.1 uncultured Sphingomonadales bacterium | reverse complement strand
TGTCGGGACGCGCCGCCACCGCGCGTGCCAGCGCCGCAGCCCAGTCGCCCTCGCGGTTGAGGGCGGGGGCGGCGCGGCGCAGATGCTGCCAGCCTTCCATGGCCTCGGGATTCTGATCGAGATGGGCGATGAGCTTGTCGACCAGTTCGTGGAGGCTCACGTCGCCTTCCCCCGCCGCAATGCGCTCGAGGCCCGGATCGCGATGGGGGCTGCCGCCGAGATCCGGCCGCCCGAGGGCGAGATAGAGCGCGACCGCCCCCGCAACCGCCGCAACGGACAGGATGATGAAGGGTAGGGCGCGGGTCCCGTCGGCGGCGGCGGGCGCAGCATTTTCCAGCGCATCGGCCGCGCGCAGCAGGCGGCGCTCCACCTCGAGCCGCGCCGCAGCGGCGGCTTCCGGCGTCAAGAGACCCGATTCCAGTTCCTGGTCGATCTCGGCAAGCTGCTGGCGATAGACGTCGAGCCGCCGGTCGCGGCCCTGCGCGCCTTTCCGCCACAGCGGCCAGGTGGCGAACGACAGGGCGATCGCCCCGAGGACGACGAGCGCGATCGCGATCATTCCTTGCCCTCCCCTTCCTCCAGCAGGGCGCGAAGCCGCGCTTCCTCGGCGGGGTCGAGAGGCGCGGGCCGGGGCGTCGCGCGGCGGCGCAGCCGCACGAGGATGAAGAGCGCGCCGCCGCCGACGACCAGCGCCGGGCCAAGCCACAGGAGCGCCGTCCGCTCGCTGAAGGGCGGCCGCAGCAGCACCCATTCGCCGTAGCGGTCGACCATGTAGGCCTTGACCGCATCGGCGTCGTCGCCGGCCGCCACCCGCTCGCGCACGATCTGGCGCAGGTCGCGGGCGAGATCGGCGTCCGAATCCTCGATGGACTGGTTCTGGCAGACGAGGCAGCGGAGTTCCTTCATGATCTCCCGCGCCGCGGCCTCCTTCTCGGGATCGGGCAGGGTCTGTTCGTCCACGCCGACCGCAAGGGCGAGGGGCGCGATCACGAGGATCGCGAAAAGCGCTGCAAGCAACGTCCGAATGCCGCGCCGCGCCATCACCCGCCGAGCCTTTCGATCAGGGGGATCAGCACCTCGTTGAGGTCATGCTCCATCACCGCGCCCACATGGCGGTGCACCACCTTGCCGTCGCCGTCGATGATGAAGGTCTCGGGCACGCCATAGACGCCCCATTCGATGGCGACCCGGCCGTTGAGATCCGCGCCCACGGCCTCGAAGGGATTGCCGAGCCGGTCGAGGAAGGCGCGCGACGCTTCGGGCTTGTCCTTGTAGGCGATCGCGAACATCTGCACCCCGCCCCGCTCGGCCAGCGCCATCAGCTGCGGATGCTCCACCCGGCAGGGCGCGCACCAGGACGCGAAGACATTGAGGACCGTCACCTTCCCCTTCGCCAGATCGGCGGTGGAGAAGCCGCGGGTGGCGTCATCAATGGGCGGCAGGGTGAATTCGGGCGCGGCGCGTCCCACCAGGCGCGACGGCACTTCCGACGGTTTGAGGCCAAGCCCGATGCCAAGCGCAATGGCGATCGCGAGAAACACAAGGAGAGGGACGAGATGTTTGAGCTTCATGCCGTCATTCCGCAGCTTGCGGCGCAGCGGCTGCGCGCCGGCGCCGTTCGGGCGCGCCGACGCGATAGCGGCGGTCGGTGAGCGAGACGATCCCCCCCGCCGCCATCATCAGGGCGCCGATCCACAGCCAGCCCTGCAAGGGCTTGAAATAAAGCCGCACCGCCCAGGCATCATCCCCGCTGGCCTCGCCGATGGCGGCGTAGAGATCTCCCGCCCAGAACGGCCAGATGGCCGCTTCCGTCGTCACCATGGGCGGGTTCACGTAGCCGCGGGTCTCGGGCGTCAAGGTCGCAACCTTCCGCCCGTCCCGGGTGACGGTGAAGACCGCCTGGATCGCGGTATAGTTGGGGCCCGGCACCGGCCGCACCGCGTCCAGCGTGAAGACATGGCCCGCAAGCTCCAGGCTTTCGCCCGGCTTCACGATTTCGAGCCGTTCCTTCTCCCAGACGGAGGTTGCGGTGATCCCGAGGATCAGGACGCCCACCCCGAGATGGGCGAGGCTCATCCCCCATTGGGCGCGGGGCAGTCGCCGCAGCCGCCCGCCGAGGCCGCCAAGCCCCTTGTCAGCGATACGGAGCTTGTGGGCCAGATCGCTGAACACGCCGCCCGCAACCCAGAGGCCGAGCGCGACGCCGAGAAGCGCGAGCGCCGTCGCCCCTTCGAACCAGAGGGCGACGAGGAAGACGACGAGCGCCGTCACCACGGCGGCGATCCGCATCTCACGCAGCGCCGCGCCGAGATCCGCCCGCTTCCAGGTCAGCAGCGGCCCGACGCCGAGGGCGACGAGGAGCGGCGTCATCAGGGGCACGAAGACGCTGTTGAAATAGGGCGGTCCCACCGTCCCCTTCTCGCCCGTCACCACGTCGAGGAACAGGGGATAGAGGGTGCCGAGCAGCACCGTCACGGTCGCGGTCGACAACAGCAGGTTGTTCAGCACCAGCGCCCCTTCCCGGCTGATGGGCTCGAACAGCCCGCCGGGGGCGAGGCTCGGCGCGCGCCAGGCATAGAGCGCAAGGCTTCCCCCCACCACGAGGGAAAGGAAGGCGAGGATGAAGACGCCCCGCTCCGGATCGGTCGCGAAGGCATGAACCGAGGTGAGGACGCCCGAGCGCACCAGGAAGGTGCCGAGAAGGCTCAAGGAGAACGCGACGATCGCGAGAAGAATCGTCCAGCTCTTGAGGCTGTCCCGCTTCTCCACCACGATCGCCGAATGAAGGAGCGCCGTCCCCGCAAGCCAAGGCATGAAGGAGGCGTTC
>CAZDSS010000199.1:0-2840 GCA_964508185.1 uncultured Sphingomonadales bacterium | reverse complement strand
CGTGATGTTCGTGACGACGGCGAACACCCTCAACATGCCGCAGCCGCTCATGGACCGGATGGAGATCATCCGCCTGTCCGGCTACACGGAAGACGAGAAGGTGGAGATCGCGCGCCGGCATCTGATCCCCAAGCAGATGAAGATCCACGGCCTCAACGAGAAGGAATGGTCCATCACCGACGAGGCGCTGCGCGACCTCATCCGCTACTACACCCGCGAGGCGGGGGTGCGTAACCTCGAGCGCGAGATCGCCAAGCTCGCCCGCAAGAGCGTCGGCAAGATCGTCAAGGGCGAGGCGAGGGAGATCGAGGTCACGCCCGAAAACCTCAGCGACTTCTCGGGCGTGCGCCGCTATCGCTACGGCGAGCTCGAGGAGACCGACATGGTCGGGATCACCACCGGCCTCGCCTGGACCGAGGTGGGCGGCGACATCCTGAACATCGAGGCCGTGATGCTGCCCGGCAAGGGCAAGATGACGGTCACCGGCAAGCTCGGCGACGTGATGCAGGAATCGATCCAGGCGGCGCGGTCCTACGTGCGGTCGCGCAGCGTGGAGTTCGGCATCGCCCCGACCATCTTCGACAAGAAGGACATCCATATCCACGTGCCCGAAGGGGCGACGCCCAAGGATGGTCCCTCGGCCGGGGTCGCCATGGTGACGTCCATCGTCTCGGTGCTGACCGGCATTCCGGTGCGCCGCGACGTGGCCATGACGGGCGAGATCTCGCTCCGCGGCCGGGTGCTGCCCATCGGCGGGCTGAAGGAGAAGTTGCTCGCCGCCCTGCGCAGCGGCATCAAGACCGTCATCATCCCCAAGGACAACGAAAAGGACCTGGTGGATATTCCGGCCAACGTGAAGGAAGGACTTCAGATCATTCCGGTCAAGACGGCGGCCGAAGTGTTGCAGCACGCGCTGACCAAGCCCCTGACGCCCATCGAATGGACGGAGGAGGACGAGGCGGCGGCCGCGAAGCTGCGCGAGAGTGCGCCACCGCCGGTAGAGGAGCGGGTGACGCACTGAGAAGGTCGCGGATTTCCGCGCTTGTCAAGGAAAGATTTTTTGGAAAACCGCAGTTTTGTGCGGTTTTCCCTTTGACGGGCCGGAGCGACCTTACTAAACTTGCGACGTTCCATCCGTAAGCGACAAGTTGCTATTCTATTTTGAAGGGGGACAATAGTGAACAAGAACGATCTGATCTATGACGTGGCCGCCAGGACCGGTCTGTCGAAGGCTGACGCCAGCAAGGCTGTCGGTGCCGTGTTTGATTCCATCGCGGAATCGCTGAAGAACGACAAGGATGTCCGCCTCGTCGGTTTCGGCACCTTCACGGTGGCCACGCGCAAGGCCAGCAAGGGCCGCAACCCGCGCACGGGCGACGAGATCGAGATTCCGGCTTCCAAGCAGCCGAAGTTCAAGGCCGGCAAGGGCCTGAAGGACGCCGTCAACTAAGCGTCCGGCGAGATTTGCCGAAGGACGGCCGGGGTCATGTCCCCGGCCGTTTTTCTTTGCGTGAAAGCGTCTTGCGCCGCCCCTCGGCGCTTTACAGGGGAGGGGCGCAGTGCTAAGCAATGCGCATCTGCTGCGGGGGCGATTAGCTCAGTTGGTAGAGCATCTCGTTTACACCGAGAGGGTCGGCAGTTCGAGCCTGTCATCGCCCACCATTTCCCGCCGCGGACGCCCTGGATCGAGCGCTGGAAAGCCGCAGAAATCCGGGCCTTTTCTTCCCGAACTGAAATGTCGGAAGATTATTTTGAAATGGAGGGTGGTTGCCGCTTGACAGACCCCGTCAACTGGCCTAAACACCACCCACGCAACCCGGAAGGGGGTGTAGCTCAGTCGGTTAGAGCGCTGGCCTGTCACGCCAGAGGCCGCGGGTTCGAGTCCCGTCACTCCCGCCACTTCTTCCTTGATCTTCAAGGGGTTGCGCCAATCCAGGGGCGCTCGCCCCAGCTTCCCCGAAAATCCGGTTCCCTTCTCCCGCGGACCTGGCATCCGCCGAGCTGTTGTGCCTCAAGGGCGGCTACCGGACCTCACGGCGAACGCCGTTCCATTGCCCGAATCTTCCATCGTCCGATTTCCGATCCGCCATGGGGCGGACCCTCTCCCGGCATGAAGGGCAGGGGGCGGCCCCCGCTTGACCGCGCCGGTCCTTGCGGAGTGAAAATATTCGCGCCGAGGCGCTTCCTTTTCACGGGGATTTGTTCTACACAAGGCGCAACATTTGGCCGGGGGCGCGTGCCAGATAACGCTACGCGTGGCCGGGTCTTACGGAGTAGTCAATGGAAGATCTTCTGATCGAATATCTGCCTATCCTGATTTTCCTGGGCGTGGCCATCGCCTTCTCCGCGATCTTCGTGTTCCTGCCCATGCTGATCGCGCCGGACCGCCCGGACGTTGACAAGCTATCGGCTTATGAATGCGGCTTCTCCGCGTTCGACGATGCCCGCCGGCCGTTCGACGTGCGCTTCTATCTCGTCGCGATTCTGTTCATCATCTTCGACCTTGAAGTGGCCTTCCTGTTCCCTTGGGCGATCACCCTCGGGGACATCGGCGTCTACGGCTTCTGGTCCATGGTGATTTTCCTTGGAATCCTGACGATCGGCTTTATCTATGAGTGGAAGAAAGGAGCTCTGGAATGGGAGTAACCGCCAATCCGACGGCTCCGGCTACGGGTCAGTTTGCCGCGCCCGCGACGTCGCCGCTTTCCGGCACTGCGCCGGCGCCGGACACCTATTTCAAGTCCATCTCCGACGAGCTGGCCGACAAGGGCTTCCTGGTCACCAAGCTTGACGACCTCATCGCCTGGGCGCGCACCGGATCCCTGTGGTGGATGACCTTC
>CAZDSS010000198.1:1952-2849 GCA_964508185.1 uncultured Sphingomonadales bacterium | reverse complement strand
CAGTATTCCTTCAGGCTTTCGCCCTTGTAGGCGAAGACCGGCACGCCGCTGGCCGCGATGGCCGCCGCCGCATGGTCCTGGGTCGAGAAGATGTTGCAGGATGCCCAGCGGATGTCGGCGCCCAGGGCCTTCAGGGTCTCGATCAGCACCGCCGTCTGGATGGTCATGTGCAGGCAGCCCGCGATGCGGGCGCCCTTGAGCGGCTGGGCCGCGCCATATTCCTCGCGAAGCGCCATCAGGCCGGGCATCTCGGTCTCGGCGATGGCGATCTCCCGCCGTCCCCAGTCCGCGAGGCCAATATCCGCAACCCTGTAGTCTGCCGTCGTCGTGCTCATGCCATATTTCCCGGAATTACGCGTGATCCTTGGGAGCCTTATAGCAAAGCCCGGCCTCGGGCCTCAAGCATAAAGAGATCTTTATATCTATATGTTTTCATCCCGTCCGGGCAGAACGGGCACGCCTGCGAGCGGCGGCGCGCTACGGCTTCGCGGGCCGGGCGGCCGCGATGCGGGCATCCAGCTTCTCGTTGAACGCCCGCAGGCGGCGCAGGATCTCGTCCCGGTCCGCGTGTCTCATGATGTTGTCCGCAAGCTCCTTCGCCTCGCCGCAATCCATGGCGCGGATCCGCCGCTTGATGCGGGGGAGCGCCAGCGGCGCCATCGAGAGGTCGCGAAGGCCGAGACCTGCGAGGAAGCCCGTGAACCGCTCGTCCCCCGCCATCTCGCCGCAGAGATTGACCGGGATCCCGGCGCGCCGCGCGGCGTCGGTCGTGAACTGCAGCAGGCGCAGCACGGCGGGATGGACGGGGTCGTAGAGATGGGCCACCTGTTCGTTGCCGCGGTCGATCGCCAGCGTGTACATGGTGAGGTCGTTGGTGCCGATCGAGAAGAAGTCGGC
>CAZDSS010000198.1:0-1942 GCA_964508185.1 uncultured Sphingomonadales bacterium | reverse complement strand
GCGACCTCGGCCAGCGCATCGGCGGCCAGCGCCGCCGCCGGCACCTCGATCATGATGCCGAGGGGCGGCAGCGGATCGGGAATGTCCTCGCCGCGGCGGCGGAGGCGGCGGGCCATGTCCTGGACGATCTCGCGCACCTCGCGCACCTCGTCCACGGTGCCGATCATGGGGATGAGGATGCGCAGGGGGCCGTGGGCGGCGGCCCGCAGCATGGCGCAAAGCTGACTTTCGAACAGCGGCCGCATCTTGAGGGAGAAACGGATGGCGCGAAGCCCGAGCGCGGGATTGGGATCGGTGCCGTAGGCGCCGAGCGCGCTCGACAGCTTGTCGGCCCCGACGTCGAGGGTGCGGACCGTCACCGGCGCCCCGTTCATCTCCCTGAGGATGTCGCGCAAGATCCGGTACTGCTCCTCCTCGCTCGGCAGGTCCTTGCGGTTCATGAACATGAACTCGCTGCGCAGAAGCCCGACGCCGGACGCGCCCGCGGCGCGCACCGTGCCGATCTCGGCCGGAAGCTCCATGTTGGCCTGCAGGGTGAAGGGCTCGCCGTCGGCGCTCACGGCGGGCAGGCTTGCGAGCGCCGCAAGGGCGAGCTGGTCCGCGGCATAGGCGCGGCGCTTGTGGGCGTAGCGCTCCAGCGTCTCGGGCGCGGGATTGACGATGACGAGTCCCTCCGACCCGTCGACGATCACCATGTCCCCGGCGCGAATGTCCGCCATCAGCTCGGGAATGCCGAGGACGGCGGGGATCCCGAGGCTTCGCGCCATGATGGCCGTATGCCCCTCGGCGCCGCCGACGGCGGTGGCGAAGCCGCCCACCCGCTCGGGATCCATGAGCGCCGCATCGGCAGGCGAGATTTCCTCCCCGATGACCACGGATCCGGCCGGCACATGGGCGAAGCCGGCGTCTTCGTCGCTGCCGGCAAGATTGCGCAGAAGGCGGGTCGCCACCTCGCGCACGTCGGCGATGCGGGCGGCGATATAGGGGTCGTCGATCTCGCGGAAATCGTCCTCGATCCGGGCGAGGCTGATGACGATGGCCGCCTCCGCATTGACCCGCTCGGCGGAGATGACGTTGTGGACGCTGCGGATGAGGCGCGAGCCCTGCAGCATGTGGAAATGGGCGTCCAGCAGATAGCCGAATTCCTCGGCCGCGGCGCCGCTGAGGCGCGTCGCCTTCTCGCGCAGCTCCGTCAGTTGCCGCCGGGCTTCCTCGACGGCGGCGTTGAAGCGTTCGCATTCCGTGGACACCGCATCGTCGGCGATGCGGTATTCGGGCACGCGCAGAAAGCCGCGGTCGAGGAGATAGGCCGGGCCCACCGCCATTCCGGGAGAAACGCCGACGCCCCTTAACTGGCGTTCCGGTCTGCTGGTGGATCTTGCCGACATCTGAACCTGCGGCGGCGCGCCGTCACTCCTCCCCGAACTTGTCCGCGACCAGGGCCTCGATGGCATCCAGCGCCGCTTCGGCGTCCTCGCCGGACGCCCGCACCTGGATCTGCTCGCCCTTGGCGGCGGCCAGCATCATGAGACCCATGATGGACGTGGCGCATACCTCGACGCCGTCGCGGGACGCGGTGATCTGCGCCTTGAAACGGCTCGCCGTGCCCACGAACTTGGCCGAGGCGCGGGCATGGAGGCCGCGCTTATTGAGAATCGTCAGGCGCCGCTCCAGCACCGGCTCCGTATGGACGGTCTCGTCGCTCATTCACTCTCTCCGGCGAGCACGCGAGACGCGATGTTGATGTATTTGCGGCCCGCTTCCTGGGCCGCCGCCACCGCGTTCTCGAGGGTCGCCTGACTGCGCACGCTCGCGAGCTTGATGAGCATGGGCAGATTCATGCCCGCGATCACCTCCACATTGCCGCTGCCCATGACCGAGATCGCAAGGTTCGAGGGCGTGCCGCCGAACATGTCGGTGAGGATGATGACGCCGGAGCCGT
>CAZDSS010000197.1:0-2852 GCA_964508185.1 uncultured Sphingomonadales bacterium | reverse complement strand
CCCGGCGCCCCGGTCTCGGCGTCGATCCAGTTGAGATAGTCGCGCGATCCGGCGTCAATGGGCCACAGGACGATGCAGGGATTGTCGTAGCTGTGGAGTTCGCGGATCCGTGCTTCCAGCCGGTCGTAAAGCGCGCGCCGGGTCTTGAGGAGAAGGGCCGCCTCCCCGCCCTCGTTCACCTTGCCGTCCCAGTGATAGACGGCGGTGATCGACGGCAGGATGTTGGCGCAGGCGGCGAGCCGTTCGCCCACCACCGCGCGGGCGATCATCAGCGCCTCGGCCTCGCTTTCCGTCGTCACATAGACCGTGCAGGCGTCCGTCATGCCGCGAAATCCCTGTTACGGGGCGCGCCGCCTTTCATGGGCGAGGAGCAGCAGGGCGGTTATCACCACCAGCGCCCCGCCCTGATGGGCGACCCCCAGTCCGATGGGCACCGCATGGAGGAGCGTCGCGATCCCAAGCACCAGCTGCAGCGCCACGACGATCATCATAACATGGGCGGCGGCGCGGACGGACGGGTTTTCATGCCTCCGCAGCCGCCACCAGAGAAGGGCGGCGAGCAGGGCGACGACATAGGCGAGCATGCGGTGGACGAACTGCACCGCGCCCGGGTTCTCGAAGAAATTGACCCAGGCGGGTGAGAGTTCGAGCAGGCTTTCAGGCCACAGGCCCCCCTCCATCAGCGGCCAGGTATTGAAGTTGAGTCCGGCGCGAAGTCCCGCCACGAAGGCGCCCCAGATGACCTGCAGGGCGACGACGATGGTGAGCCAGCGATAGAGCGGATCCCTCACCCGCGCCCCGGTCCGCGGCGCCACCAGCCCGAAGGCCAGCCACACCATGTAGCCATAGATGATGAAGGCGATCGCGAGATGGGCGGCGAGGCGGTAATGGCTGACGCTCGGCCGGTCGACGAGGCCGCTTTTCACCATCAGCCAGCCCATGAGCCCCTGGAACGCCCCGAGCCCGAGCAAGGCAAGGAGATGCCGGCGGAGTTCCGGCTTCACCGCCCCCGTGAACCAGAAATAGAGAAGCGGCAGGAAGAAGGCGAGGCCGATGAGGCGGCCGAGCAGGCGATGGCCGTATTCCCACCAGTAGATGGTCTTGAACTCGGCGAGCGTCATGCCGTAGTTCACCTTCTGGTACTGGGGGGACTGCTGATAGCGCGCGAATTCCGCCGCCCATTCGGCGTCGTTCAGGGGCGGGATCGCGCCCGTCACCGGCTCCCATTCCACCATGGAAAGGCCGGATTCGGTCAGGCGCGTCGCGCCCCCCACCAGCACCATGATGAAGACGAGCGCGGCGACGCCGAGGAGCCAGAAGGCGATCGCGCGATCCTTGTGGGACGCCGCCGCAGCGGCAGGAAAATCGAGCTTTTGTGCCTGTTCCATGATCACCCCATCCTTCGCGCCCTGTGGTACCCGACGGCGCGGGCAAGCTCAAGCCCTATCGGTCCTGGGTCCCGGCGCTTGTGGCCCGCCGCCCACCCGTTATAAGATCATGATCTTATAACAGCACCCACAGGGAGAGGGGGAGACATGCCCGCAGTTCTCATCACCGGCGCGAGCCGGGGAATCGGTCTTGGCCTCACGCGCGAATTCGCCGCTCGCGGCTGGGACGTGATCGCGACCTGCCGCAATCCGGACAATGCGGCGGAGCTTCGGGCACTCGCCGCCGACAACGGGCGTGTTGCGATCGCCCCCCTCGACGTCCGCGATTTCGCCGCGATCGACGAACTGGCCGCAAGCCTCAAGGGCCGGGCGATCGACGTTCTCGTCAACAATGCGGGGATCAGCAAGCGCTGCGCCTTCGGGGAGCTCGATTACGACGCCTGGCGGGAAGTTCTGGACACCAATCTCCTCGCCCCCATGAAGCTTGCGGAAAGCCTCATCGACAATCTCGTCATGAGCGGCAACGGCCGCATCGTCAATCTCGCGAGCAGCCTCGGCTCCATCAGCGCCACCACGGGGGGAAGCTATTTCTACCGGTCGAGCAAGGCGGCGCTCAACATGGCCATGCGGTCCCTCGCCCATGACCTCCGGCCACGCGGCGTCATCGTCGCGCTTCTGAGCCCGGGTTTCGTGGATACCGACTTCACCCGTTCGGCCACCCGCGTGCCGAAGATTTCGGTCGAACAAAGCGCCCGCGGCCTCGCGGACGCCATCGAGGCGCTGACGCCCGAGCAGAGCGGCGCATTCCTCCGCTTCACGGGCGAGCGGATCGACTGGTGACGATCAGCGCTGGGGCGCGGGGTCGCCCGCGAGGAAGCCCAGAAGCTCAATATCGTCGGCAAGCATGGTGAGCACCTCGCTCACCGTCTCGTTGATGAGCCGGGCGTTGCGTTCGCTGGTCAAGGGCAGCGCCTCGCGGTCCTGCTTCTCGAGCCGGTAGGTCTGCTCGAAGGTGGTGCCGCCGCGGCGGGCGATGGCCTTGAACACGGCGCGCGTGGTGACGGACGGCGCCACATACTTGCCGCTCGCCTGGTAGCCGATTTCCCGGATCTCCACCGTCAGGTGGTTGTCGGTATCCCGCGCGCTCTGCGCCAGGCTGAAGCCCTTGTCCTCCAGCGCCACCTCCATGGCCGACTGGACGGCGGCCACGGGATTGCCCGTGCTCTCCACCCGCGCCTGGTCGCCGGTCTCCGTCTTGCGGTAGCCGATGAGGGCCGAGGGCCGCGCGTCCACCACCGTGAGGTGAACGGAGCGGTTGCGCCCGATGTCGCGGGCCCGGGCGACGGCGTCGTCGCGGTCGAACAGCCAGTCGCCGGCGGCCGAGCGCAGGGACGGCCGCCAGCGGTCCATGAAGGCGCCGCGGGTCGAGGCGCCCTCGTAGACGCGGCCGAGCGAGGCCGAGCG
>CAZDSS010000196.1:0-2869 GCA_964508185.1 uncultured Sphingomonadales bacterium | reverse complement strand
GCGACCGCCACCCGGCGCCGCACGAAGCAAACCTTTTCGACATGAACGCCAAATACGCGGACGTCGTGAGCGAGGCGAACGTCGTCGCCCATCTCAAGTCGCTGAAGAAGTAAATGTCACGGTGCGGCCGGGACCGCCCCGGCCGCATCAATCCTGCGTGGCCCCGATCTTCGCGAGAAGCGCCTTCAGGGTCCGCTGTTCGGCGGGGGAGAGGGATGCGGCGATTTCGCGATCATGCTCCCGCACCTTCTCGATGAGCTTGTGAAGCGCCGCGCTTCCCTTGCGGCTGATCCAGATGCGCACCGACCGCCGATCGTCGTCGTTGGTCTCCTGCTCCACATAGCCCATTTCCTCAAGCGCGCGGATGATGGTCATGGCGCCCGACCGCGCGATCCCGAGAATTTCCGCGAGACGCGTCTGGGTAAGGCCCGGGTTCTCGGCGATGATGACGAGGGCAGAAAAGCGCTGCGGCGTGATGTGATAGTCGTTCAGCGCCGCCTGGAAATGGTCGAAGACCACGAGCTGCGCCCGCCTTATGGCATAGCCCACGAGCTCGTCGAGAACGCCGTAGCGGATTCCCTCCACATGCGGATTGAAGAACCGGCTGATCCCCGGGCTTGTTCTGGCGATGGCGCCGCGGCTCCGTTTGGTCATGACCATGTCTGCTCGTCCTCGATCCCCTTGACTTCCTTACAGTATCCGGACGAATTGCGCCACCCCGTCGCCATCCCCATCGAAACTTGCAACTGTCGCCGAAAGCTTCAGGCCCCTCCCACCCGGAAGATCCGGTGGCGCACCGCCTGTCCCGCCTTGTGCGCCCGCGCGACACACAGGGACCGCGTCAGCCACTGAAGCCGCGGCGCCGAGGTCTCGAACGCGAGCGTCAGCCAGAAATAATAGGAATCGGGATCGACGTCCTCGCCCGCACTGAGTCTCTGCAGCACTTCCGCCGGGCCATGGCGATAGCCGCGGGATTGGACCGAGACGAAGGATCCGTCCTCCATCCGGACGACCATGCGGGCATCGACCAGGGCGACGCCGTCCGATCTTATCAACTGCCAGTCTGCCCCGGACGGCAGCACGACGCCGCGCATATCCTGAAGCACAAGATCGCCGCCCGCGATCTCGCTCACCCGGCGCACGCCCGCGCCCGTATCGCCGATGATCGCGGCGCCGCCCAGTGTGACCGTCATTTCCCCCACCATCTCGCCGGCAAGTTGCATCCTGCTGCCTCCCCCCAAGAATCCTCTGTACATATTTTGTAATGCTACGTTACAAATTTGAAAAATACAAAGGGAGCTTCAAACGTGACGATTCTGATCGCGGGGGCGGGTATCGGCGGCCTCACGACGGCGCTCGCGCTGCATGCAAGGGGAATCCATCCGACGCTTCTCGAGGCGGCGCCCGAGATCCAGCCGCTCGGCGTCGGCATCAATCTGCTGCCCCATGCCGTGCGGGTCCTCGCCGACCTCGGATTGCAGGAGCTTCTTCTCGAAGCGGGCATCGCAACGCGGGAGCTCATCTATTTCAACAAGTTCGGCCAGCAGATCTGGCAGGAGCCGCGCGGATGCTATGCGGGCTATCCCTGGCCGCAGATCTCGATCCATCGCGGCCGCCTGCAGATGCTCTTGCTCGACGTGGTGCGGGAGCGGCTTGGGCGTGACGCGGTTCAGGTGGACCGGACGCTCAGTGCCTTCCGGCAGGGCTGCTCCCGGGTGCATGCGACGTTCCAGACGGGAAACGGCAGCACAAGGGTGCTGGAAGCCGATCTTCTGATCGCCGCCGACGGCATCCATTCCGCCGCGCGGCGCATCCTCTATCCCGGCGAGACGACGCCCGTCTTCAGCGGCCGCATCCTGTGGCGCGGCACCACCACCGCCGCGCCCTATCTTTCCGGCGCCTCCATGATCATGGCCGGGCACCAGGACCAGAAATTCGTGGCCTCCCCCATCACGGCGCCGGACTCGTCCGGCAAGGTGCTCATCAACTGGATCGCCGAACTGTCGAGCGACGTGATGCCGGGGCGGGAAAGCTGGAACCAGCCCGGCCGGATCGAGGATTTCCTGCCGAGCTTCGAATCCTGGCGCTTCGACTGGCTCGATGTGCCGGAGACGATCCGCAACGCCAATGCGATCTACATGTATCCCATGGTCGACCGCGATCCCCTGCCGGCCTGGAGCTTCGGCCGGGTGACGCTCCTTGGCGACGCCGCCCATCCCATGTATCCCATCGGCTCCAACGGTGCGAGCCAGGCGATCATCGATGCGGCGACCCTGGCAGAAGCCGTCGCCCGGCATGGCGAGGGGCCTGATGCGCTCGCTGCATATGAAGTCAAGCGCCTCAAGGCAACGGCGCAGGTGGTGGAAGCCAACCGCAATAACGGTCCCGAACGCTGCATGCAGATCGTGGAGGAACGAGCGCCATACGGCTTCACCAATATCCACGATGTGATCTCGGCTGCCGAGCTTCAGCGGATTGCCGACGACTACAAGAGACTGGCGGGCTTCAGTCTCGAGCAGCTCACTCGCGAGTGAGCGAACAGTACCTCACGCGCAGAAACATAACACCATAGGGAAGCAAAATGTCACATAAGAACCGCAATCTGTCCGCCGGCCTCACCGCCGACGCCGCCCTGCTCGGCCACATGTCCGGCCCCGCCCTGGCCAATGAGGCGGCCGCCGGCAATACCGCAGCGCTTGAAGAAATCATCGTCTCCGCCCAGCGGCGGAGCGAAAACCTGCAGACGGTGCCGGTAGCCGCCACAGTGGTTACCGCCGAGCGCGCGCTCCTTCGCGGCATCAGCACCACGACCGATCTCGTCGCCATCGTGCCGAGCCTGCAGATCAATCCGCGCGCGGGCAGCGGCACG
>CAZDSS010000195.1:0-2875 GCA_964508185.1 uncultured Sphingomonadales bacterium | reverse complement strand
GTTGGTATGCTTCCCCTGCCAGCCGAGGCCCGCCGCCGCGGCGAGCGGCTTTTCCATCACCGGGGCGGTGTCCACAAAGACCTTCACCTCCGCCTCCCAGCGGGCGACGAGGAAGCGCGCCAGCGCCTTGAGGCGCTTCTTGACGAGGTCGTGATAGTCCCGGTTGCGGGCATAGACGGAGATCACCCCCCGGTCCCGGTGCGCAAGGCGCGCGAGCGGGTCGTCGTCGGGCCCGTAATTCATGGTGAGCATGATGACGGAGCGCGCCGCCGGCCAGAGGGCCGCGGGGTCGCGCCGCCAATGGACGCGGTCCGCCATCCAGTCCATGTCGCCGTGGCGGCCGTGGCGCAGGAATTCCACAAGCCGCTCGCCCGCGGATCGCACGGCATCGGGGCGCGTGACGCCGAACGCGGAAAAGCCCAGGGCCACGGCCTCGCGCCGAAGCTCTTCCCGGATTTCCGCGGGGGAGGGGGCGTGCTGGGCCGCTGTCTTAGAAGTCGAGCTGGGCATAATGGGCCGGGGGCCTGAGCCCCGCGATCGCGTCCTTGAGCAGGGGGCGCACGCTCGGCCGCGACTTGATGCGCATGTACCAGACCTTGGCCGCCTCGTTCACGTCCCAGGGCACGCCGCCGAGATAGTCGACGACCGAAAGATGGGCGGCGGCGGCGATGTCCGCATAGCTGAACTGATCGCCGCCGAGCCAGGTGCGGCTGTCGGCGAGATAGCCGATATATTCAAGATGGATCTTTATATTGTGGGCGGCGCAGCGGATCGCCTCCGAATTGGGCTCGCCCATGCGCAGGAAGCGTTTCAGCACCTTTTCGGATACCACATGCTGGGTGACGTCGCGCTGGAACTTGACGTCGAACCAGTCCATCAGGCGGCGGATCTCGGCCCGCGCGGCGGGGGTCGTGCCCATGAGCGGCCGATCGGGGTACGCTTCCTCCAGATATTCGGTGATCGCGTAATTGTCGACGATCACCGATCCGTCCTCCTCCACGAGAACGGGGACCGAACCTGCGGGATTGATGAGCAGGAATTCGGGCCGCCGTTCCCAGGTCTTCTCGAAGGACAGCATGAAGTCCAGGCCCTTTTCCGCAAGGGCCACCCGGACTTTGCGGGATTGGGGACAGAACCAGCTGTGATAAAGCCTGCGCATGGCCGCCATGGATCCAGAATGACCGTTCCCGCACGGGGTCGTCGCGGGAACGGCCATCTTATAGCGGGCCCGCGGATTTACGCAATCTGCGCTTCGGCAATCTCCCGATCCTGTTCGTCGGACAGCGGATATTCAAGGCGTCCCTGCAGTTCCTTGGGGCAGATCTGCCAGAAATGCTTCCGCGCCTCGTCCCAGTTGGCGAGGATGTCCGCCGCATGGGCAGACTGGGTCTCCCGGGCATGCTCCTCGATCAGGGCCTTCAGTTCCGCTTCCCAGTAGGCGGAGGCAAGGCGCTGGGCCAGCACCGTGTCGCCGTTGAGATGACTCATGAAGTCCTCGTCAGGGTCATAGACCCAGGCCATGCCGCCGGTCATCCCGGCGCCGAAGTTGTCGCCCACCTTGCCGAGGATCACGGCGCGGCCGCCGGTCATGTATTCGCAGCCGTTGGCGCCGCAGCCCTCGACCACCACGATCGCGCCCGAATTGCGGACGGCGAAGCGTTCCCCGGCCTGTCCGGCGGCGAACAGCTTGCCGCTGGTCGCGCCATAGAGGACGGTGTTGCCGATGATGGTGTTCTCGTGGGACACCAGCGGGCTCGAGGTCATGGGACGGACCACGATGGTGCCGCCCGACAGGCCCTTGCCCACATAGTCGTTGGCGTCGCCGAACATCTCGAGCTTCAGGCCCTGCACCGCGAAGGCGCCAAGGGACTGACCGGCCGAGCCGCGCAGCCGCACGGTCACATGCCCCGGCGGCAGGCCCTTCATGCCGAAGCGCCGCACGATATGGGCCGAGAAGCGCGTGCCGATGGCGCGCTGGGTGTTGCGCACCGTGTAGGTGAGCTGCATCTTCTCGCCGTGCTCGAACACCGCCTTGGCGTCTTCCACCATGCGGGCGTCCAGCGTGTCCGGCACCGGGTTGCGCCATTCCTTGCGGCCTGTGCGCTCGATGGGGAGCACGTCGGCCCGGGCCAGGAGCGGGTTGAGGTCGAGGTCGTCGAGATGGGCGCCGCCGCGGCTCACCTGCACCAGAAGGTCGCTGCGGCCGACGATCTCGTCGATGGTGCGCGCGCCGAGCTTGGCAAGATATTCGCGCAGTTCCTCGGCGATGAAGGAGAACAGGTTGACCACCTTCTCCGGCGTGCCGACGAACTTCTCGCGCAGCTTCGGATCCTGGGTGCACACACCCACGGGGCAGGTGTTGGAATGGCACTGCCGCACCATGATGCAGCCCATGGCGACGAGCGACGCCGTGCCGACGCCGAATTCCTCCGCCCCAAGGAGCGCCGCGATGATGACGTCGCGGCCGGTCTTGATGCCGCCGTCGACGCGCAGGGTCACACGGTCGCGCAGCTTGTTGAGGGTCAGGACCTGATGAACTTCGGAGAGGCCCATCTCCCAGGGCGTGCCCGCATACTTGATGCTGGTCTGCGGGCTCGCGCCCGTGCCGCCGCAATTGCCCGAGATCAGGATCACGTCGGCCTTGGCCTTGGCGACGCCCGCGGCGATGGTGCCGATGCCGGCGGCCGACACCAGCTTCACGCAGACGCGCGCCGTCGGGTTGATCTGCTTCAGGTCATAGATGAGCTGCGCGAGATCCTCGATGGAATAGATGTCGTGATGCGGCGGCGGGCTGATGAGCGTCACCCCCGGCGTCGAATGCCGGAGCCGCGCGATCTCCACCGTCACCTTGAAGGCCGGCAGCTGGCCGCCTTCG
>CAZDSS010000194.1:0-2968 GCA_964508185.1 uncultured Sphingomonadales bacterium | reverse complement strand
GCGGAAGCGCGGGCTCAGCCGTCCCTTCTCGAAGGGATAGTTGAGCGTCGCCTTGGGCCGGAAGAAATATTTCAGCGTCAGCCACATGGCCGAGACGAACTCGGTCAGGAAAAAGGTTCTGACAGCGCGATCGAGTACAGCCATCGCCATTACCCTTTGGTCGGCAGCAGGTCGAAGGCAAGGAGGACGCCGGCGGTCAGCACGACCCAGACCAGCGACAGCGGCAGGAACACCTTCCAGCCGAGGCGCATGAGCTGGTCATAGCGATAGCGCGGCACGGTGGCCTTGACCCACGCAAAGACGAAGAAGAAGAACGCCACCTTGACCAGGAACCAGATGATCCCCGGGATCCAGGTGAAGGGCGCGAACGGGAGGATGGGCTCCCAGCCGCCCATGAACAGCACCGTCATCAGGCTGCTGATGAGGAGGATGTTGGCGTATTCGCCGAGGAAGAACAGGGCGAAGGCCATGGACGAATATTCGACCTGATAACCGGCGACGAGCTCCGCTTCCGCTTCCGGAAGGTCGAAGGGCGGACGGTTGGTCTCGGCGAGCGCCGAGATCAGGAACACGATGAACATCGGGAACAGCCAGATGAAGTACCAGTTCCAGATGCCGCCCGACTGCGCCCGCACGATGTCGCTGAGGTTGAGCGACCCGGCGCAGAGGAGCACGGTCACGATCACGAGGCCGATCGAAATCTCGTAGGACACCATCTGCGCCGTCGAGCGCAGGCTGCCGAGGAAGGCGTATTTGGAGTTGGACGCCCAGCCCGACATCATCACGCCATAGACGCCGAGGGAGGAGATCGCGAAGAGATAAAGGATCCCCACATTGATGTCGGCGAGCACCATGCCGTCGTCGAACGGGATCACCGCCCAGCCGATGAGCGCGAGGGTGAAGGTGATCATGGGCGCGATCAGGAAGATCCCCTTGTTCGCCCCCGTCGGGATGATGGTCTCCTTGAGGAACAGCTTGAGGCCGTCCGCGAAGGACTGCAGCAGGCCGAAGGGGCCCACCACGTTGGGGCCGCGGCGCATCTGCATGGCCGCCCAGATCTTGCGGTCGAAATAGACGGCGAACGCCACCGAGATCAGAAGCGGCAGGACGATCGCAAGGATCAGGATCAGGTGCCAGATCAGCGTGCCGCCGAACGTCCCGAACCAGACGTTGAGCTGTTGCGAAAACTCAGCCATGGGTCCCCGTACCCTCTCCCACTTCCAAACCGTCGACCAGCGCTTCGCGGCAGGCGGTCATGATGCCCGACGCTCTCGCAATCACGTTGGTCTTGTAGAAATCCCGCCCGTTCAAGGCAATGGGCGCCGGATCGATGCTGCCGGCGGCGCCGAAGGGGCCCCATTCCGCCGTGGGCTTCTCGCCGATCTCGGCGAGATGCGGCACCGCCTCATGAAGCTTGGCGCGGAGCTCCGACAGGCTGTCGAACGGCAGGCGATGGCCGAGGACGTCCGACAGGGCGCGAAGGATGGTCCAGTCCTCGCGGGCGTCGCCCGGAGGCAGCACCGCCCGGGTGCCGAGCTGCACCCGGCCTTCCGTATTGACGTAGGTTCCGGCCTTCTCCGTATAGGCCGCGCCCGGCAGGATCACGTCCGCATGACGCACGCCGGCGTCGCCGTGGGTCCCGAGATAGACGACGAAGCTGTCGGCAAGCGGCTTGGTGTCGATCTCGTCGACGCCCAGGAGGAACACCGCCTCGATCTCGCCCCTGGCCGCGCCGCCGAGGATCCCGGCCACGTCACGGCCGCCCGCCCCCGGCACGAAGCCGACGTCGAGCGCGCCCACGCGGGCCGCCGCCTGGTGCAGGACGTTGAAGCCGTTCCAGTCATCACGCACCAGGTTGTACTTCTCGGCGATCTCCCGCGCGAGGGCGAGGATCGCGGCGCCGTCGGCGCGCGCCAGCACGTCCTGGCCGACGATGAGCATGGGCTTCTTCGCTTCGGCGAGCACCCGGGCGAAGCCGTGGTCCCCGGCAAGAAGCTGCTGCAGCAGGCGCGGATCGTCGCCGAGCTCTTCCACGGGGTAAGTGAGGTCGAGCTTCGGCCCCACATTGGCGATGTGGAAGCCGCCGCGGCGCCAGCGGCCGCGCAGGCGCACATTGATGATGGGCGCTTCATGGCGCGGATTGGTGCCGATGAGGAGGCAGGCGTCCGCCTCGTCGATCCCGGCGATGCCGCTGTTGAAGAGATAGCCCGCCCGCACGCTGGGGTCGAGCTTCGCCCCGTCCTGGCGGCAGTCCAGATTGGCCGAGCCCAGGCTGTCCATGAGGAGCTTGAGCGCAAAGACCGATTCCACTTCCTGGAGATCGCCGGCGATCGCCGCGATGCGGTTGCCCGGGATACCCTTGAGGCGGGCCGCGATCACGTCGAAGGCCTCGGCCCAGCTCGCTTCCTCGAGCTTGCCGTTCCGCCGCACATAGGGTCGGTCGAGACGCCGCTTCTTGAGGCCGTCATGGGCGAAGCGGGTCTTGTCCGAGATCCATTCCTCGTTCACGAGGTCGTTGATGCGCGGCAGGATGCGCATCACCTCGTTGCCGCGGGCGTCCACGCGGATGTTGGAGCCGACGGCGTCATGGACGTCGATGCTTTCCGTCTTGCGCAGCTCCCACGGCCGGGCCGTATAGGCATAGGGCCGCGAGGTGAGCGCGCCCACGGGGCAGAGGTCGATGACGTTGCCCGACATTTCGGAGGCAAGCGTCTTGTCGAGATAGCTCGTCACGTCCATGTGCTCGCCGCGGCCCAGCGCCCCGAGATCGGGCACGCCCGCGATCTCCCGCGCGACGCGGATGCAGCGGGTGCAAGGGATGCAGCGGGTCATGTAGGTCTTGATGAGCGGACCCATGTATTTTTCGGTGACCGCGCGCTTGTTTTCCTCATAGCGCGAGGCGCCGCGCCCATAGGCCACCGCCTGATCCTGCAAGTCGCACTCGCCGCCCTGATCGCAGATCGGGCAA
>CAZDSS010000193.1:0-3010 GCA_964508185.1 uncultured Sphingomonadales bacterium | reverse complement strand
ACGCTCGCGAATGGCACGGCGGCGCTCACCAAAGGTCGAGCCATAGATGTTGTCCGAGATGGAGAACGCCGCATGGCTGTATTCATAGGCCTGAATGGCGGTGAACAGGAGCCCGAGCGCCACCGTGCAGGCGAGACCCCGGACGAGGCCCTTGCGGTCGTTGTGCAGGATCGCGTGATGGGCCCAGGTGACCGTGGTGCCGGACAGCAGCAGGATGTGGGTGTTGATGAGCGGCAGATGCCAGGGGTCGAAGGTTTCGATCCCTTCCGGAGGCCACACGCCGCCGACCGCTTCCGTCGGATAGAGCGCCGCGCCGAAATAGGCCCAGAACCAGGCGGCGAAGAACATCACTTCGGAGGTGATGAACAGGATCACGCCATAGCGATGGTGGAGCTGCACCACCGGGGTGTGATGCCCCTGATGCTCCGCCTCGTTGGTCACGTCGCGCCACCAGCCGAAGAGGCAGTAGAGGAGACCGGCCACGCCGACGGCGAAGACCGCCCACGGCCCTTCATGCATCCAGAGCACGGCCCCGATCGCCACGAGGAACAGGGAAACAGACGTGAGCACCGGCCATGGGCTGGGGTCTACAAGATGGTAATCGTGATCTCTCGCGTGTGCGTCGGCCATGAGGGTCTCACTCCTTGCGACTAATCGGTCATTTTTTAGCTGGATAGAAGGTATAGGACAACGTGATTTCCTTCACGTCGTCCAGATTGCGGTCGTCGTCGATATTGGGATCGACGAAGAAGGTCACGGGCATGTCCATGGATTCGCCGGGGGCAAGCCGCTGCTCCGTGAAGCAGAAGCATTCGATCTTGCTGAAATAGGGCCCGGCCTTGAACGGCGTCACGTTATAGACCGCCGTGCCGACGATCTCGCGATCGCTCACATTGGTCACGCGATAGAAGGCGAGCGCCTCCTCCCCCACCTTGACCTTGATCCGGCGCTGCACCGGCTCGAACTTCCAGGGCAGGTCGCGGCCCGTATCGGCGTTGAAGCTGATGGTCATCTCGCGGTCCAGGACCGGCATGTCGTAGCTGTTGGTGCCGACCTGCGTCGTGCCGCCGAGGCCCGTCACCTGGCAGAACAGGCGATAGAGGGGCACGGAGGCGTAGGCAAGGCCGACCATGCCGAACACCACGGCAAGCAGGACGACGAGCACGCGGCCGTTGCGGGCGGCGGGTGTCGCGCCCGTTGCGGCTTCATGATCGTGATGCGCCGTGGTCCGGCCCGTCATGTCAGTTGGCACCCTTCAGCTTGGCGATGGTGATGAAGAAAAAGAGGATCACCAGCGCGAACAGCAGCCCCGCCGTCACATAGTTGCGCACGCGGCGCTTCTGTTCGTCCGGATCCTGGCCCGACATCACAAGAACACTCCCACCAGGCGGTCGACCAGCATCATGCTGAACAGCCCGAACAGATAAAGGATCGAGAAGGCGAACAGGCGGCGCGCCGCCACATGACCCGCGCGCTCCCGCCAGACGCGGAACGCGCCGATGAGGAAGCCAAGGCCGAGTATGACGGACACCGCGCCGTAAAGCACGCCGGTCATGCCGAGGGCCCAGGGCGCGACACCGAGGGGGGCGAGCAGCAGGCTGTAGATCAGGATCTGCCGCCGCGTCTCCGCCTCGCCCGCGACCACGGGCAGCATGGGGACGCCCACGGTCTTGTAATCATCCGACACGAAGAGCGACAGCGCCCAGAAATGGGGCGGCGTCCAGAAGAAGATGATGGCGAACAGGACGACCGACTCGATGCTGACGCCGCCGGTCACCGCCGCCCAGCCGATCATGGGCGGAAAGGCCCCGGCCGCGCCGCCGATCACGATGTTCTGCGGGGTGCGGCGCTTGAGCCACATGGTATAGACGAAGACATAGAAGGCGATGGTGAGCGCGAGAAGCGCCGCCGCGGCGAGATTGACCGCAAGCCCCATCATCACCACCGACGCGACCGACAGGACGGTGCCGAAGCCCAGCGCCTCGCTCGCGCTCACCCGGCCCGCCGGGATGGGGCGGCCCTGGGTGCGCCTCATCAGCGCGTCGATGTCGGCGTCGTACCACATGTTGAGGCAGCCCGCCGCGCCCGCGCCCACCGCGATGCAGAGAATGGCGGTGAAGGCGATTGCCGGATGGATGCTGCCCGGCGCCAGCAGCAGGCCGACGATGCCGGTGAAGATGACGAGGGACATGACCCGCGGCTTGAGAAGCGCGAAATAATCCCGGACATCCACCACCGCAGGCGCCGAAGCAGGCGACGCCTTGGCGTCCCCGGCGAAAACGGGCCCCTGATTGCTGGCGCTGTTCGTTCTGTCAACCATGGTCTCTATCGGTCGCTGGCGGCCGCATCACCCGCGGCGCGCCCTTGCAAATGGAGTTTGGCCGCGGGTGCGGCCAAACTCCCTGTTGAAGCATTCCGGCTGCTTACTTGATGCGCGGCAGCTTCTCGAACTGGTGGAACGGCGGCGGCGAGGGCAGCGTCCATTCGAGAGTGGTGGCGCCTTCGCCCCACGGATTGGCCGGGCACTTCTCACCCGCGCGGAACGCCCGCCAGACGATGAACAGGAACAGGAGCGCGCCGGCGAAGGACATGTAGGCGCCGATCGACGACACGTAGTTCCAGCCCGCATAGGCGTCCGGATAGTCCACATAGCGGCGCGGCATGCCGGCGAGACCCAGGAAGTGCTGCGGGAAGAAGATCAGGTTGACGCCGATGAAGGTCAGCCAGAAATGGATCCGGGCAATGAACGGCGAATACATGTAGCCGTACATTTTCGGGAACCAGTAATACCAGGCTGCGAAGATCGCAAACACGGCACCAAGCGACAGCACGTAATGGAAGTGTGCAACCACATAGTAGGTGTCATGAAGCGAGCGGTCGAGACCGGCATTGGCCAGCTGCACACCGGTGACGCCGCCAACGGTGAACAGGAAGATGAAGCCGATCGCCCACAGCATCGGAGCACGAACCGTGATCGAGCCGCCCCACATTGTCGCAATCCACGAGAACA
>CAZDSS010000192.1:0-3037 GCA_964508185.1 uncultured Sphingomonadales bacterium | reverse complement strand
CCACTTTCCGGTGGTCGAAATAAGGAGCCCCGCCATGCGGCAAGCCTCGGTCGAACGCAAGACCAACGAGACGCGGATCCGCGCCCATGTCAATCTGGACGGCAGCGGCCGCTATGACGTGTCCACGGGCATCGGCTTCCTCGACCACATGCTGGAGCAACTGTCCCGGCACAGCCTGATCGACATCCAGCTTCGGGCCGAGGGCGATCTCCATATCGATTATCACCACACCACCGAGGACAGCGGCATCGTCCTCGGCCAGGCGGTGGCGAAGGCCCTGGGCGATCTCAAGGGCATCACCCGCTACGGCTCGGCGCTCATTCCCATGGACGAGGCGCTGACCCGGGTGGCGCTCGACGTCTCCGGCCGGCCCTTCGTGGTGTGGAACGTGCAGTTCACCCGCGACAAGCTCGGCGAGATGGACACGGAACTGTTCCTCGAATGGTTCCGCGCCTTCGCCTTCAGCGCGGGCATCACGCTGCATGTGGAAAATCTCTACGGGACCAACAACCACCATATCATCGAGTCGAGCTTCAAGGCCCTGGCCCGCGCGCTGCGCCAGGCCATCGAGATCGACCCGCGCAAGGCGGATTCCATCCCCTCCACCAAGGGCGCCCTTGGCGAGCGGAGTGAAGTGGCCTAGGCGATGGAGGTCTATACGGTCCATGTGAAGGCCGGCGCCGACGGGTTGATCGACGACAATGCCCGCGCGGCGGCGGTCTTCGTGCCCGAAGGCTTTTCGTTCTGGGCCTTCCTGTTCCAGCCCTTCTGGGCCCTGTGGCATCGCCTGTGGCTGGTGGCGGCGGGGATCCTGCTCGGCCTCATCCTCCTCGGCGCCATCGTCGACGGGATGCAGCTCGGGGCGGAAGCGGGGTTCGTCATTCAGATCCTGTTCGCGATCCTCGTCGGGGCGGAGGCGCAGAATCTCAGGCGCTGGACCCTTCGCCGCCGCGGCTACGAGATGCGCGGGGTCGTTGCGGGCGAGGATCTCGAACAGGCGGAACGCCGCTATTTCGGCGCAATTCTGGGTGTGTGATGACGGTCGCTATCATCGATTACGGTTCGGGCAATCTGCGCTCGGTGGCCAAGGCCTTTGAACGGGCGGCGCTCGACAACGGCCTTGCGGTCGATCTTGCGGTCACCGCCGATCCCGATGTGGTCGCCCGGGCCGATCGCATCGTGCTGCCGGGGGTCGGCGCCTTCGGCGACTGCCGCCGCGGCCTCGGCGCCGTGGACGGCATGATCGAGGCGCTGGAACAGGCGGTGATCCGGGGCGGCAGGCCGTTCTTCGGCATCTGCGTCGGCATGCAGCTGATGGCCCGCCGCGGGCTCGAGCACGGCGCCCATGACGGGCTCGGCTGGATCGACGGCGAGGTCGGACTCCTTGTTCCGGGCGAGGGGCTCCGCGTCCCCCATATGGGGTGGAACGAAATCAGGCTCACGGAAGTTGGATCGGTGCATCCCGTGTTTGCGGGCGCTTCCCGGAACGCTCACGCCTATTTCGTGCACAGCTACGCCATGCGCGACGTGCCCGAAGGCGAAGTGCTTGCGACCGTCGATTACGGCGGACCGGTTGTCGCGGCGGTGGGGCGCGACAATATGATCGGTACCCAGTTCCATCCCGAAAAGAGCCAGGCCTTCGGCCTTGGGCTCATCGCCAGATTCTTGCAATGGTGCCCGTGAACCGATGATTACCGACCAGAAGGAAACCCCCCGCGCCGCCATGACCGCGGTGGAGGAAGTGACCCAGTTCCGCGGCAACGACCTCGACGAACTCTGCCAGGCGACGGTGGAAGCCATCACCGACGGTCAGGGCTTCAGCTGGATCAAGCCGCCGGCCCGCTCGACCCTCGAGGCCTACTGGCGGGGCGTCCTGCTCATTCCGGACCGCACGCTCTATGTGGCGCGGCTCGATGGCGCCATCGTCGGCACGCTGCAGCTCATCCGCCCGCCCTCGAACAACGAGACCGGGGCGTTCGCCGTCGAGGTCGGGACCTTCTTCGTCGCCCCCTGGGCGCGGGGCCACGGCCTTGCCCGGGCGCTTCTCGCCGAGGCGGAGGCGCGGGCGCGGCGCGAAGGCTTCACGGTGATGGAGGTCCATGTGCGGGCCGACCGGGAAGCGGCCATCAGCCTCGCCGAGGCGGCGGGCTTCAGGCGCTGGGCCACCAAGGAGCGCTATGCCCGCATTGACGGCAAGTATCTCCCCGGCCACTACTATGTGAAATATCTCGATTAAGGACGCCGCAGACCGCAATGATCCTCTTTCCCGCCATCGACCTCAAGGACGGCCAGTGCGTGCGCCTCTACAAGGGCGACATGGACAAGGCCACGGTCTTCAATGACGACCCCGGCGCCCAGGCGGCCGCCTTCGTCGCCGAGGGGGCGGAATGGCTCCATATCGTGGACCTCAACGGCGCCTTCGCCGGCGCGCCGGTGAACGGCGCGGCGGTGGAGAGCATTCTGGCGGCCGCCGGATCGGTGCCTGTCCAGCGCGGCGGCGGCATCCGGTCGGGCGCGACCGCGGGTCAGTGGGTCGAGCGCGGCGTGCGCCGCGTGATCCTCGGCACCGTCGCCCTGCGCGATCCCGCGGTGGTGCGCGAGGCGGCCCGCGCCTTCCCCGGCCGGGTGGCGGTAGGGATCGACGCCCGCGACGGCAAGGTCGCCGTCGAAGGCTGGGCGGAAACCTCCGAAATGACCGCCCTCGATCTCGCCCGCCGGTTCGAGGATGCGGGGGTCGCCGCCATCATCTACACGGATATCGACCGCGACGGCACCATGACCGGCGTCAATGTGGAAGCGACCGTGGCGCTCGCCGATCAACTTTCGATCCCCGTCATCGCCTCGGGCGGCATCGCCTCGATCGCCGACCTTCAGGCGCTCCGCGCCGCCGCCCGGCGCTGCCGCGGCACCATCGAAGGGGCGATCTCGGGCCGCGCCCTCTATGACGGGCGGCTCGATCTCCGCGAAGCCCTTGCCGTCCTGAAGGAAGCCGCCTGATGCTCAAGGCCCGTCTCATTCCCTGCCTCGACGTCAAGGA
>CAZDSS010000191.1:0-3106 GCA_964508185.1 uncultured Sphingomonadales bacterium | reverse complement strand
CGTATAGGCCTTGGTGATGCCGAGTACGTAGTCGATCGCATTGGGGCCAAGGCCGCAGCCGCCCGCCGCCTGGGACGACACCGTGTTGGACGAGGTGACGAAGGGATAGGTCCCGTGGTCAACGTCCAGCATCAGCCCCTGCGCCCCTTCGAACAGGATGCGCTTGCCCTGGCGGCGGAGCTCGTCCAGCACCCGCCAGGAGGCGCAGGCATAGGGCAGGATCTTCGGCGCGATCTCGTCGATCTCGGCGCGAAGCTTCGCCCGGTCGATCTCCGGCTGGCCGAGGCCGCGGCGGAGCGCATTGTGATGGGTCAGAAGCACGTCGAGGCGCGCTTCGATCAGTTCGGGATCCGCAAGGTCGCCCACGCGCAGGGCGCGGCGGCCGACCTTGTCCTCATAGGCCGGGCCGATGCCGCGGCGGGTGGTGCCGATCTGGCCCTTGCCCGACGCCTCTTCACGCAGCACGTCAAGATCGCGATGCAACGGCAGGATGAGCGCGCAGTTCTCCGCAAGGCGCAGGTTCTCGGGGCTGATCGCCACCCCCTGCCCCTGCAGACGCTCGATTTCCGACAACAGCGCCCAGGGATCGACCACCACGCCGTTGCCGATGACCGAAAGCTTGCCCTCGCGGACGATGCCCGAGGGCAGCAGGCTCAGCTTGTAGACCTTCTCGTCGATGACCAGGGTATGGCCGGCGTTATGCCCGCCCTGGAAGCGCACCACCACATCGGCGCGCTCCGACAGCCAGTCCACGATCTTGCCCTTGCCCTCGTCGCCCCATTGCGAGCCGACCACGACCACGTTTGCCACGATGTCTTCCCGTTTCTCTGAGTTACAGTGATACCGTCATTCAAGCGGCCGCACCCGGCCGCCCTCAAGGATATGGCAGCAGCCCTGGGCGCGCGCCGCGGCGACCGCGTCGGCGTCCGCCGCAAGGGCGCGCACCACGCGCCAGCCCTGGGACTGGATCTCCCGCACCTCGGCCAGCGACGTGCCCCAGGGAAGATAGACCTTCGCCTTGCCTTCGGGCCGCGGCAGCACGCGCAACAGGCTGTCGAGATAGAGGGTGACGCCCGTCGCCGTCTCGCCGCCGTTCTCGCCGCCGGGGATCATGTAGCGCCCGCCGCGTCCCAGTTCGCCGCGCCCGCGCGCCGCGAAGAGCGTGAAGGCGATGCCCGTCTGATATTCGAAGCCGCGGCATTCGCCCGGATCGACGGTGACCGCAAGGCCGGGGGCAAGCTCCCCGAGCCGCGCCACCAGCGCCTCGAGATCGGCGCAGATCGCCGCCGCGCCATCGGGCAGGCCGAGCTTGCGCAGCGCGGGCAAGGCGCCGTCCGCCGGGCCCGCCGCGGCAAGCAGTCCGCGGAACAGTTCGCCGGCGCGGCCCGTGAAGGCCTGAAGCGCGCCGATATCCTTGGCGTTCAGGGCGGTGCGCACGGCTTCGGCCTGGTCCGCGTCCATGCCGAGCTCGGCCGCAAGCTGGGGCACGAGGCTCGGCACCGTGAGATCGACCGAAAGCCCTTCGACGCCGAGGCCCTGCAGGCTGTCGGCCGCGATCAGCAGGACTTCGGCGTCGGCTTCGAGCGACGGCGCGCCGATGAGCTCGATGCCTGCCTGGCCGAACTGCCGCTCGGACCGCAGCTGGCCGCCGCGCACGCGCAGGACCTGCCCCGCATAGCAGAGGCGCAGGGGCCGCGCCGCCGCGGCCAATCGGGTGCCGGCGATGCGCGCGACCTGAATGGTCATGTCGGTGCGGATCCCCATCATGCGCTGGGACGCGGGATCCATGAGGCGGAACATCTGACGGCTGAGCGCCCGGCCCGAGCCCGCAAGGAGGCTTTCCTCGAACTCGACCAGCGGGGGTGAGACGCGCTCGTAGCCGAAGGCGTAGAACCGGGCGAGCAGGCGTTCCCCGATGGATGCCTCATACTCCGCGTCCGGCGGGAGGTCGTCGTGGAACCCCTCCGGCAGCAGGGCACGTTCGGAATAATCGGCGGAACGGTCGGCCATCGCAGTCTGTGTCGTTGGCGGGTGAGCGGCTCACCCCATTGAAAATCCGCCGCAACCATATCGGCAAACGCCGCGCCCGTCGAGTGGCCAGTTGCCACAGGGGCGTGTCGCGGACATGAGAAAGGCGGGGACCGGCATGAGGATGCCCGTCCCCGCCCCGTCGAAGCACGAAAATCAGAACTTCAGCACCTTGGCCTGACGCACATGCGGCAGCGAGCGGAGCTGGGACAGCACTTCCTGGGTCACCGGCTGGTCGATGGCAACCAGCGCGATCGCTTCCTTGCCCGCTTCCGCGCGGCCGAGATTGAAGGTCGCGATATTGACCCCGGCGCTGCCGAGGATGGTGCCGAGATTGCCGATGAAGCCCGGCTGGTCGTCGTTCACCACATAGAGCATGTTGGGGGCGAGCTGAGCTTCGATATTGATGCCCTTCACCTGCACGATGCGCGGGCCGCCGTTGGCGAACAGCGTGCCGGCCACATCCCGGGTCTGCTTCTCGGTGGTAATGGTGAGACGGATCAGGGTGTGGTAGTCGCCCTGACGGTCGTGCTTCACCTCGGCGACCTCGATGTTGCGCTCCTTCGCAACGCTCGGGGCGTTGACCATGTTGACCGAGTCCATCAGGGGCTGCAGCAGCCCTTCGAGGATGGCGGCGGTCAGCGGCCGGACGTTGAGGCCCGCCACGTCGCCCTCATATTCCACCATCACCTTCTTGATGCCCGACTCGGTAAGCTGACCGGCGAAGCTGCCGATCTGCGACGCAAGCTTCATGTAGGGGCGAAGCTTGGGCGCGTCTTCCGCCGAGACCGACGGCATGTTGAGGGCGTTGGTCACCGCGCCGTCGAGGAGATAGTCGGACATCTGCTCGGCCACCTGGACCGCCACGTTGACCTGGGCTTCCGTGGTGGAGGCGCCGAGATGGGGCGTGAAGATCGCCTGTTCGAAGGCGAAGAGCTCGTTCTCGCGCGCGGGCTCCACCTCGAACACGTCAAGCGCCGCACCCGCCACCTTGCCGGATTCGAGCGCCGCCTTCAGGTCCTTCTCGACGATCAGGCCGCCGCGGGCGCAGTTGATGATGCGCACGCCGTCCTTCATC
>CAZDSS010000190.1:0-3159 GCA_964508185.1 uncultured Sphingomonadales bacterium | reverse complement strand
GGGCGAGAATGTCCGCCCCTGCCTCCGCCTGGACGAGGGCCTGCCGCACCAGCACCTCCACCGTCTCGTCGTTGAGGATGACGCCGTCGCGCACGATGCCGTCATGGCCCGAAGGATTGTAGGGGTCGAGCGCCACGTCGGTGAGGACGCCGATCTCCGGCACCGCTTTTTTCAGCGCGCGGGTCGCGCGGCAGACGAGATTGTCGGGATTCGTCGCTTCCTCGCCGCCCGGAGTCTTGCGCTCCGCAGGCACCAGGGGGAAGAGGGCGATGATGGGGATGCCGAGCCTGGCCGCTTCCCGCGCCGCATCCACCGCTTCGCCGAGATCCAGCCGCCGCACCCCGGGCATGGAGGGCACGGTCGCCTCCGCGCCGTCCTCGCGCAGGAATATGGGCCAGATGAAGTCCGCGGGGCAGAGCGTCGCTTCCGCCACCGCGGCGCGGATCCAGGGGGTGCGACGCAGGCGACGCGGACGCGCGGCGGGGAAGGGGCTCGGGATGTTACGGGACATGATGCTCGGATCCTGGATCAGGTTTTCACGCTACTCTTCGCCGGTCCGCCCTGCGTCCTGCCGGTCCCGGCCGCGCCGTCGCGGCGGCCGAGCAGGAACGGCTGCAATTCGCGCATCAATCCGGTGACGAACTGGCAGACCGCATCGACCCGCGCCACATGACGCAGATCTTCATGCACCACCAGCCACAGATCGCGGATGATTTCAACTTTTTCCGGCAGAACGGGACGCAGGCGGTCGTCGAATTCGGCCATGAAGGCGTGGAGAAGCCCAAGCCCCACCCCTTCGACGCAGGCGTTATACTGCGCCATCATGTTGGAGCTGCGGAACACCATGTTGGGGTCGCGCACCAGGCTGTCGATGACGCGCAGCTCCGGCATCTGCAGGAGGTCGTCGATATAGCCGATGAAGGCGTGGCCGTTCAGATCCTCCATCTGCCGGATGGGCGGCCGGGCGTCGAGATAATGCGGCGCGCCATAGACGCGAAGGGCATAGTTCCCGATCTTCCAGGCGACGAGCCTTCCGGAATCCGGCCGCGACAGGGTGATGGCGATATCCGCCTCGCGCTTCGAGAGGCTCAGGCGCCGGGTCTCGGCGATGAGCTCCAGCTCGATCCCCGGATGCCGCTCGCGGAAGCGGGGAAGGTGGCGGGCGATGATCTGGCTGCCGACCGCCTCCGTCGTCGCAAGCCGCACCGTGCCCGTAAGCTGCGCGTCCTTGCCCGAGATTTCCTTGTAGACCGCGATCGACTGCGCCTCCATGGCTTCCGCATAGGGCAGAAGGCGAAGGCCGGCTTCCGTCAGCTGGTAGCCCTGGGGCGACTTGTCGAAGAGCCGCGCCTCCATGGCCGCCTCCAGCTGGGCGATGCGGCGGGAGACGGTCGTATGGTCCACATGGAGGCGCTGGGCCGCGGCGACCAGCCGGCCCTTGCGGGCGAGTTCCAGAAAGAAGCGCAGGTCGTCCCAGGCGAACATGGGGTCAGCTCCGCGCGAAGGCCGCGGCGATGGCCGCGACGGCGTCCGCAAGCTCATCCGGCATCACGATCTGCGGCATGTGCCCGCAGTCAAGGGTGACGACGGGATCGCAGGGCCAGTCCTGCTGCATCCGCCGCTGCATCTCGGGGGTGATCGCCTTGTCGCGGGCGCATTGAATGAAGGCGCGGGGGATGCTGCCGAAGCGCGCCGCCGTCACGTGCACCGGCTCCACCAGGGGCGTTATCACCTGCGGCTGGGCGTGCTTGCGGGCAAATTCCAGGTCTTCCGCGTCCGCCCCTTCATAGATGAGGGCAAGCCCCGGATCGCCCATGACGACGGCGCGGCGGTCGGGCAGGCGGGTTGCGTGCGGCGCGACGGCGCTCGCGCCATCCTCCTTCATGCGCTGGTTCATGGCCATGCCGTCGGGAAGCAGGAAGGCCGACAAATAGATAAGTCCCGCGACCCGATCGGGCGCCGCTTCCGCCACCGCCGATATCACTGCGCCGCCCATGCTGTGGCCGAGGAGAAGGGCGGGCGCGCCAAGGTCATCGATTGTTGCCACCACCGCCTGCGCGTAGCGGGCGAGGGTCACGTCCGCGTCCGATGCTGCATTGCCGCCATGGCCCGGCAGATCCGGCGCCGCGACGCGGAAGCCGCGTTGCTCCAGCGCCGGGACAAGCTTGTGCCAGGACGCGCCGTCATGCCACGCTCCATGAACAAGGACGATTGCGGGCTTCATGATCTGGTCTCCCCCTCCGATACGGGCGGCCGTTGTGCATTTTTGCAGAATTCTTCTGTGTCATTCTGCCATGACCTTGCGTTTTTGTCCCCTTATAAGTTCCGGAAACAAGATCAGGGCGGCTATACGGGATTCCATTCAGAAAGGTTGAGCCATGGCTTACGAAATCCATCACTTCATCGGCGGCAAGAAGGTGGAAGGCACCAGCGGCCGCTTCGGCGACGTGTTCAACCCGACCACCGGGGAGGTCCAGGGCAAGGTGGCGCTGGCGTCCAAGTCGGAAGTGGAAAAGGCGATCGAGACCGCCCAGGGGATGTTCGAGGAATGGTCGCAGACCTCCGTCGTCACCCGCTCGCGCATCATCTCCGCCTTCAACGAGCTTCTTTATCGTCACATCGACGAGCTCGCCGAAATGGTCGCGCGTGAGCACGGCAAGGTCATCACCGACGCCAAGGGCTCGGTCCAGCGCGGCATCGAGGTGGTGGAATTCGCCCGCGGCATCCCGCATCTCCTGAAGGGCGAATATTCGGACAACGTGGCGTCCGGGATCGACATCTATTCCATGCGCAAGCCCCTGGGCGTCTGCGCCGGGATCACCCCCTTCAACTTCCCGGCCATGATTCCGCTCTGGATGGCGCCGGTGGCGATCGCCTGCGGCAACACCTTCGTCCTCAAGCCGTCGGAGCGGGATCCGTCCTGCCCCATGCGCATCGCGGAACTGTTCAAGGAAGCGGGCCTGCCGGACGGCGTCCTCAACGTCGTCAATGGCGACAAGGAAGCGGTGGACACCATTCTCACCGACCCGCGGGTCAAGGCCGTGAGCTTCGTGGGCTCGACCCCCATCGCGCGCTACGTCTATGCGACCGCCACCGCCAACGGCAAGCGCTGCCAGGCCATGGGCGGCGCCAAGAACCACATGATCGTGATGCCGGACG
>CAZDSS010000189.1:0-3196 GCA_964508185.1 uncultured Sphingomonadales bacterium | reverse complement strand
ACACCGCCGGTCCCTTCCATCGCTGTAGCCACCCAGCGGCGACACCGTTCGCCGGGAGCGCTTTTGCGATAGTGGCGTGGTTAACAAATGCCTCCGATTTGGATAGGAATGTCTCGAAGGGGGCTTCATGACGCAGGCCGATTTTCTTGACGAACCGCCGGAGAGCGCAGTGCTCACCGACTACGACCGGGCGCATATGAAGCTCTATTTGCGCCTGCTCGATGCGGCGTCGGATGGCGCAGATTGGCGCGAGGCCGTTTCGGTTCTTTTCGGTCTCGATCCGGAGCGGGAGCCTGAGCGCGCTCGCCATATCCACGACCGTCATCTCGCCCGCGCCCGCTGGATGACGACCCACGGCTATCGCCTGCTGGTCCGGGAAGGCCAGCACCACTGAGCTGGCGATGCGCTGGCTGCAACACCCGTTGCCGACAACGCGGCTTCCACTGTTTCCTCGGACCGGCAATCGTCCTCGCCTCGACACGCACCAGAACCACGAGGCTGGAGGACCGGATGTCTCCCGACGCATCCCGGTGGCGATCGTCATCGACCTATGACTATACCGACCATCTTACGGCGCCGGATTTCGGCTGGGAGTGGTTGCGGCGCAATGAGGGCTATCAGCGCGATTTCGACGACCTGCGCAAAGCGAGTTCGCAAACCCCGGAATTGATCGAGCGGGCAAGCGCAAAGTGGGGTTTGCGATTTCGCGGTTTCGCCAGCGCTCGACGCCACTGAAACACCGGTCCTCTGGCTTCCCCAGGACGATACGGGGACGGTGATCCTCGCAACCGCCCCGCCGGTGCTTTCCTCCAGTTCCATGCCGGCGGATGCCTTGGCCGCCGAAAACCAGCGGCTTGGGCCGGAGGCAAGCCACATGCTGCATCCACTCGGCGGCGGGCAGCATGTCCATCTCGTTCTTCCGGCCGATGCTGAGCCCGGCGGAGCCATGGTCGCCCTGGTGCCGCTGGGGGGCGAAGGATTTGATCGCGTCGAAGCGATCCTGCGCTTGCTCTCTTCCCTTCACGGCCGATCCGTACCTCCCGACACACGCCTGACGAGACAGCAGCGGGCACGTGCGCGGCGCATGTTGCAGGCCTTCGATGGTCGCCGTGACGGTGCGACCCAGCAGGAAATCGCCGAGGTCATCTTCAAGACAGGCAAGCTCACCCGTGACGAATGGCAGTCTGCATCCGCCCGCCATGCGGTCATCAGCCTCCTTAAAGGAGCGGAGACGCTGATAGCGGGCGGGTATCGCAAACTGCTTCGTCATCGCCGCCGACCATAGTTGGCACTGGCCGTCGCGCCGGTGTGAGATTTTGGGTCCCCCCAACTTCCCACTGCAACTCGCCGATCCGCCTTCGCCATCGTGGCCTTCGTCAGCCGCTGAGCACCAGCGGCCTCAACGAACCCCACGGAGGCCCGATCCATGCGACCCGATCTCGCCGTACTCCCGCCGCGCTATCTGCGCACAAAGGAAGCGGCCGAATTCCTGAGCCTTTCGGCCCGCACCCTCGAAAAGCACCGTACCTACGGAACCGGTCCCGCCTATCGCAAGCTCGGCGGGCGCGTCGTCTATGCGGTCGACGACCTCAAGGCCTGGGCCGACAGCGGGGCCGTCACCTCCACCTCCGATCCGCGCGGCAGCGTATTGCCGGCCAAGCGGCACGAGCCTGCTCCGGCCCAACGTCGCGCCCGCTGACCGCGAGGCGCCCCCGATGCCGCCGCGCGAACGCCAGTCCTTGGAACGCGGACAGCTCGACCTGTTCCGCGCACTCCCTGGCGAATTCGCGCCGCGCGATGCGCAGGATCTCATGGCCTATCCTTTCTTCTCCCTTTCCAAATCGCACCGGATCGCTCCGATCGACTTCGTCGCCGGTGGCGTCTCGATCCGTGTCGAAGCCGTTCCCGATCATGGCATGGCCACGATCTGGGATGCCGACATCCTGATCTGGGCCGCGAGCCAGATCGTCGAGGCACGGGACGCCGGGCTGGGAACGTCCCGCTTGATGGCGGCCACGCCCTACGAAATCCTGACCTTCATCCAGCGTGGTGTCGGAGCGCGCGACTATCAGCGCCTCAAGGCGGCGCTCGACCGGCTCCAATCGACGACCATCTCCACCTCGATCCGCCAGCCCGCCGAAGGCCGCCGTCACCGCTTCTCCTGGATCAATGAATGGAAGGAGCGCACCGATCATCGCGGCCGGCCGGCGGGCATCGAACTGATCCTGCCCGACTGGTTTTATAGCGCGGTGCTCGAGGACGCGCTCGTGCTCACCATCGACCGGACCTACTTCGATCTGACCGGCGGGCTCGAACGCTGGCTCTATCGAATCGTGCGCAAGCATGGCGGCAGACAGCGCCACGGCTGGCGCTTCGAGTTACGCCACCTCCATCAAAAGTCCGGCAGCCTCTCCCCCTTCAAGCGTTTCGCTTTCGAGATACGCGGCATCGTCCGCCGACAGCCGCTGCCGGGCTACCGGCTCTCTCTCGAGGTCGAGGCCGGCGGGCGAACCCTGCTCGCGTTCGAGCCGTGGAAATCCTGTGGAAAAACTGCGGATGGCTTCGTGCCATCGGGAACCCGCCTACACGTGCGATCAGGAACCGGGATCACGTGCCATGGGGAACCCAAACCTGATCCAACCCACGGAAAATCCAATCGAAATCGCGCCCCTAACATAGACTCTAACGTAGATTCTAACCCTGAAGAGCGCCCAGGCATTGTGGAAAACCCGCCGCGCGGAACCGCCATTACCCGAGAACCGGCATCATCCCACACGCGCCGCACCGGGCGTTTCCGCCAGATCGGCGCGGCCCTGTCCGTCACCCCGGTCGCCTCTCGTCTCCCCTTCGATGACGAGCCGGGAGGACAGCGATGATCGTCGCGCTCCTCAACCAGAAGGGCGGCGTCGGCAAGACGACGCTGGCGCTGCATCTCGCCGGTGAATGGGCCGGAAGGGGAAAGCGGGTCACGCTGATCGATGCCGACCCGCAAGGCTCGGCTCTGGACTGGTCGGAGCGCCGCACCCATGAGGGCCTGCCGGGCGCCTTCGGCGTCGTCGGCCTGGCCCGCGACACGCTGCACCGCGAGGCGCCGGAGCTGGCCCGCGACGCCGACACGATCGTCATCGACGGGCCGCCGCGCGTCGCTGGTCTCATGCGCTCCGCTCTGCTCGCCGCCGACCTGGTGCTGATCCCG
>CAZDSS010000188.1:0-3233 GCA_964508185.1 uncultured Sphingomonadales bacterium | reverse complement strand
GTCGCGCAGGCGATAATTGATGGTGCGCTTGCCGAAGCCGCCTTCTTCCGCCCGCCGCGCCACTTCTTCCTTGGCCGCCGCCACCGACAGGCCGTCGAGGAAGCGGGAATTGGCGATGCGGCCGTCGTCCACGAAGGCGTCGTCATCCACGGCGAAGGTCGCGGGATCGGCCCCTTCGGGGACCACCACCGGCCGCACCGGCAGGTCGTATTTGCGCGCGAAGTCGAGGTCGCGCTGGTCATGGGCCGGGCAGCCGAAGATGGCGCCGGTGCCGTATTCCATGAGCACGAAATTGGCGACATAGACGGGCAGCACCCAGTCCGGATCGAAGGGATGGCGCGCGCCCACCTTGAGACGGTAGCCCATCTTCTCGGCCTTCTCCAGCGCCTCTTCCGAGGTGCCGAGCTTGCGGCAGCTTTCGATGAAGGCGGCAAGCTCCGGGTCGCTTTCCGCAAGCTTCTGGGCGATGGGATGGTCGGCTGCGATGGCGCAGAAGCTCGCGCCGAAGATGGTGTCCGGCCGGGTCGTATAGATTTCCAGCCGCCGGCTTTCCCCCACCGGCTCGGTGAGGTCGAACATGAGCCGCAGGCCTTCCGAGCGGCCGATCCAGTTCTCCTGCATCAGCCGCACCTTGCCGGGCCAGCGTTCGAGGGACTTGAGGCCCTCGAGGAGCTCGTCCGCATATTCCGTGATCTTGAGGAACCACTGGGAGAGCTTGCGGCGCTCGATCACCGCGCCCGAGCGCCAGCCGCGTCCTTCGATCACCTGCTCGTTGGCAAGGACCGTCATGTCCACGGGGTCCCAGTTGACCCAGGATTCCTTGCGATAGACGAGGCCCGCCTCGTAGAAGTCGAGGAACATGGCCTGTTCATGGCGGTAATATTCGGGGTCGCAGGTGGCGAATTCCCGGCTCCAGTCGAGGGCGAAGCCCAGATCCTGGAACTGCTTCCGCATATGGGCGATGTTCTGGTAGGTCCAGGTCGCCGGATGGGTCTTGTTCTCGAAGGCCGCATTCTCCGCCGGCATCCCGAAGGCGTCCCAGCCCATGGGATGAAGGACGTTGTAGCCCTGCGCCCGCCGGAAGCGCGCCACCACATCGCCCATGGTGTAGTTGCGCACATGCCCCATATGGATGCGCCCCGAGGGATAGGGGAACATCTCAAGGACGTAGTATTTGGGCTTGCTGCGGTCGTCCGGCGTTGCGTGGGCATTCAGCTCGGCCCAGCGGGCCTGCCACTTCCTTTCGGTTGCCCGCGCGTTGTAACGGGACGGGGCGCTGTCACGGGAATTTGCGGACATGGATACTCAGCGTTTCTGCGGCACCTGGCCCAGGCGGATGCGCCGGGCCTGAACGAGAATGGCTTCGGCGACGTCGCGCGCCGCCTCTTCGGTATTGGGATCGTCGCGCCACTGGCCGCCGCTCAGGTGCTGGCGGAAGACGTTCACCTTGAGGGCGTCGGCGCGCAGGCTCTTGTCCAGGATATAGACGGTGACCTTGCTGCGCTCGTTGGGATCCTTGGGATTGACGTACCAGTCGGTGATGATGACGCCGCCCTGGGAATCCACGTCGGCCATGGGCATGAAGTCCAGGGTCTCCAGCGTCGCCTGCCAGAGATAGGCATTGACCCCGATGGACGTGATCGTTTCGGATGCCAGCGTGCGCTTGCGCCGGACGTCCTCGTCGTCGTCGCCGCCGAACCAGCCGCAGCCCACGAGGCCGAGGGCAAGCACAGCCGCCAGACTGGATTTCAAGATTCCGCCGGTTTTCTTTCTCACCCGATGCGTTCCTTATGCGATCCCACCTGTTGCCGGCCCCGGCGCGGCGTCGGTCGCGCCGAGGCGCCCCCGAAAACCCGACAGAAAGCTCGGGCCGGCCGGAGACTAGTTCTAGGGGGTGACAGGTCCCGTGACAAGATGGTTAGTTGCCGGCCACCAGGGGCGCGGCGCCGCGAGCCGGATCGGCGAGATCCGTTTCCGCCGCGATACTCGCACTGTGGCCATTTCGCAGCATCGCCCGCGAATTTTTGTCACCCCGGACACAAATTATGTTAGGGTGGTTGCAAAGGATGTGCAAAAGGCGGTAACACCGCTTGCTGCGATCGCGGGATGGGCGTGGATCGGGGCTTCGGCCGGTTCGGGACATTCCGGATCGCCGTCTGCACCAAAGAAATTCTGAGAGACGTCGCACAGGGACTTCTGACTCAGAGGGAGGAACAGGTGGCTCAGCCACTGCACCATATCAAAGCGCTCCTTGCCGGGGCAGGACGTTGCGCCCTCGTGGCCGCGGCGGCCCTTTGCCTGTGGCCCCTGGGCGCGGCTGCCGAACAGGGCGGCGGGGAGCAGGGCGAGACGACCGTCAGCGTTTCCGACTCGCAGGAAAAGTTCATCTATCTCGACGACGGATCCGATCCGTCGCCGGTGGACCGCGATCTGCCCCTGCTGCAGCTTAATCGCGCGAGCAGCCTCAATCGCGTGGGAATCACCTCGAACCTTCTGGGCAAGGGCCGTCAGCCGGTCTTCATGATCGAGTCGCCTCCCTACGGGATCGAGCGCGCGCCGATCGAGATCGACGCCTTCGCCCTCGCCCCCGGAGCCAAGAGCCGCATGGAGCTCGGCTATCCGGTGCCGCAGGGCGACTCGGGCAACCCGGAAGGCTTCGGCGTGTGGCTTTCGTCGGAAGTGGTGGCGCCCGTCGCCGATCTCCGCATCGACGGGCTGCAGAGCGTGGAGCCGGGCATCGCCGGGCGCAGCTACAATGTGGGGCTCAATGTGGGATACGGCCGCTTCGCACTGGGCGCTGCGCTCCTGCGCCGGGAACAGCGGCTCTCCCCGGGCTATCAGGGCTTCGACCTCGGCTTCGGCTATTATGGCGACAGCTGGTTCACCAACGTGAATTTCGCCGACTATCGCAACGACGCCGGGCCGCTTTTCTTCAGCCTCGACCAGGACCGGCGGCTCCAGGCCTTCGGCGTGGGCGCGGGCTACGCGCTCTGGCCGTGGCTCACTTTCTCGGGCCAGTTCAAGTACTTCGACTATTCCAACCGGCTGTTCCCGGACATCAGCGCAGACCAGGAGCGGGTATTTTCGCTGGATACCAAGCTGAACTTCTGATCGGCTGAGCTTCGACCCAGACATGCGGGCTTCCGCGCGCGCCGCACATTGCCGCCCGCACTCCCCATAGGCGCCTTCCTGCCGCCCTTTTTCACCCTCACCTTCGGCCGCGTTTGGGCGTC
>CAZDSS010000187.1:0-3349 GCA_964508185.1 uncultured Sphingomonadales bacterium | reverse complement strand
CGGCGGCCAAGACGCGCTACATGTCCGGCGGCCAGATGGGCTGCCCCATCGTGTTCCGCGGCCCGAACGGCGCGGCGTCGCGCGTGGCGGCGCAGCACAGTCAGAATCTGGTTCCGTGGTATGCCAGCGTGCCCGGCCTCAAGGTGGTGGCGCCCTATTCGGCGGCGGACGCCAAGGGATTGCTCAAGGCCGCGATCCGCGACGACAATCCGGTGGTGTTCCTCGAGAACGAACTCCTCTACGGCCGCACCTTCGACGTGCCGGAAATCGACGATTACGTGGTTCCCATCGGCAAGTCCAAGGTGGTGCGTGAGGGCAGGGACGTCACCATCGTCGCCTATTCCATCGCCGTGGGCTTCGCGCTTGAGGCGGCGGAGATCCTGAAGGAGCAGGGGATCGAGGCCGAGGTCATCGACCTTCGCACCCTGCGCCCGCTGGACATGGAGCCCGTCATCGAATCCGTGAAGAAGACCAACCGCGTCGTGGTCGCCGAGGAAGGCTGGCCGCAATGCAGCATCGCATCCGAGGTCGCCGCCCGGGTAATGGAGGAAGCGTTCGACTATCTCGATGCGCCGGTCGTCCGCGTCACCGACGAGGACGTGCCGCTGCCCTATGCGGCGAATCTCGAGAAGCTGGCGCTCGTTGACGCCGACAAGATCGTGAAGGCGGCGCTCGCCGTCACCTACCGCGACTGAGAAGGCGAGGGGATCAAGACATGTCCATTGAAGTTCGCATGCCCGCCCTGTCCCCCACCATGGAGATGGGGACGCTCGCAAGATGGCTCGTCAAGGAAGGCGACCAGGTCAATTCCGGCGACGTGATCGCCGAGATCGAGACCGACAAGGCCACCATGGAAGTGGAAAGCGCTGATGACGGCATCGTCGGCCGCCTGCTGGTGGCGGACGGCACCGCCGACATTCCCGTGGGCACGGTGATCGCCGTCCTGCTCGAGGAAGGGGAAGACGCTGCCGACATCAAGACGCCGGCTCAGGATGCGCCCAAGCTCCAGGCGGAAGCCGAGGCGCCGAAGGCGGGAGCGGCAAAGCCCGCCTCTCGGGCGGAAGAGCCGAAGGCGGAAGCGAAACCCGCGAAGGCATCCGCCACGGCATCGGCGGCGCCCGCGGCGAAGCCCGCCGCGGCTTCCGGCGACCGCATCCTGGCGTCGCCCCTTGCCCGCCGCATGGCAGAGCAGCAGGGCATCGATCTGTCCGCCATCAAGGGCTCCGGCCCCGGCGGCCGTATCGTGAAGCGCGACCTTGAGGGCGTGGAAGCGGCCCCGGCTCCCGCGGCGGCTGCCGCGCCCGGCCGCGCCGCCGCTCCGGCGCCTGCCGCCGCGCCCGTCGTCGGTGACGCGCCCTATGAGGAACGCCGCCTCACCACCATGCGCAAGGTGATCGCCGAGCGCATGACCGAGGCCAAGAGCACCGTTCCCCACTTCTATCTCAATGTGGAAGTGACCATGGACCGGCTGTTGAAGCTCCGCGCCCGGCTCAATGAGGAGGAAGGGGTCAAGATCTCGGTCAACGACTTCCTCATCAAGGCCTTGGGCCTCGCCCTCTTGAAGACGCCCGAGGCGAACGTGCAGTTCGCGGGCGACAAGCTGCGCCAGTTCAACCGTGCGGATGTGGCGGTCGCGGTCGCCATCGAGGGCGGGCTGATTACCCCCATCGTGCGCGACGTGGGCTCCAAGGGGCTGGCTACGATCGCCGCCGAGATGCGCGACCTTGCGGGCCGCGCCCGGCAGGGCCAGCTCGCGCCCGAGGAATACAAGGGCGGCACCATTTCCCTGTCCAATCTCGGCATGTTCGGGATCCGCGAATTCGAGGCGATCATCAATCCGCCCCATGCCGCGATCCTCGCCGTGGGCGCGGCGGAGGAACGCCCCGTGGTGCGCAAGGGCAAGATCAAGATTGCCACCATCATGAATGCGACCCTGTCCTGCGACCATCGCGCCATCGACGGCGCGATCGGCGCGAAGCTTCTCGTCGCGTTCAAGGAGCTGGTTGAGAATCCGCTGAAGATGCTGCTCTGAGGCAGGGCTTCTCTGAAAAGCGGGAGTTGTTCGCGGTAAACGCTCCCGCTATAGAACTTGCGGGAGCGGCGCGCGCGGGGCATCCGGCGCGCGCATGGAAAACTGAAGCAAAGAAAGACGGGACAGATGGCGGAACAGGCATTCGACTTGATTGTGATCGGCGGCGGCCCCGGCGGCTATGTGGCGGCCATTCGGGCGTCCCAGCTTGGCATGAAGACCGCAGTCGTGGAGCGCGAGCATCTGGGCGGCATCTGCCTCAACTGGGGCTGCATCCCGACGAAAGCCCTGCTGCGCACGTCCGAAGCCTATCACATGCTGACGAATGCCGCGGCCTACGGCCTCAAGGCCGAGAATGTGGGCTTCGACCTTGAAGCCATCGTCAAGCGCAGCCGGAACGTGGCCAAGCAGCTCAATTCCGGCGTGACCCACCTCATGAAGAAGAACAAGGTCACCGTGTTCAACGGCACCGGCAAGCTCGCCGGCCCCGGCCGGGTGACGGTGACGGCGTCCGACGGCAAGCCGCAGCAGCTGTCGGCGAAGAACATCATCCTCGCGACCGGGGCGCGGGCGCGCGAATTGCCCCATCTCAAGGCCGACGGCAAGCTCGTCTGGACCTACCGCCATGCCATGGTGCCGGACGTGATGCCGAAGTCGCTCCTGGTCGTCGGCTCGGGTGCCATCGGCATCGAGTTCGCGAGCTTCTACCGCGACATGGGCGCGGAGGTGACCGTCGTCGAGGTGATGGACCGGATCCTGCCCGTGGAGGATGCGGAAATCTCCGCCTTCGCCGAAAAGGCCTTCAAGAAGCAGGGCATGAAGATCATGACCTCGGCTTCGGTCAAGGAACTCAAGAAGGGCAAGGACAACGTGACCGCCGTCATCGAGGAGAAGGGCGGCAAGACCACGGAAGTGACCGTGGATCGCGTCATTCTTGCGATCGGCATCACCGGCAATGTGGAGGACCTCGGCCTCGAGGAAGCGGGCGTCAAGGTCGAGAAGGGCCATGTGGTGACCGACGAATGGGGCTTCACGGGCGTCAAGGGCCTCTACGCGATCGGCGACCTCACCGGCGCGCCCTGGCTCGCCCACAAGGCGAGCCATGAAGGCGTGATCTGCGTCGAGAAGATCGCCGGCCTCAAGGACGTCCATCCCATCGACAAGGGCAACATCCCCGGCTGCACCTATTGCCGCCCGCAGGTGGCGTCCGTCGGCCTCACCGAAGCCAAGGCCAGGGAAAAGGGTTATGAGGTCCGCGTCGGCCGCTTCCCCTTCATCGGCAACGGCAAGGCGATCGCCCTCGGCGAGACCGAAGGCTTC
>CAZDSS010000186.1:0-3350 GCA_964508185.1 uncultured Sphingomonadales bacterium | reverse complement strand
ACTACATGGCCGCGAAGGAGGTCGAAGACGACGACTCCGACGATGATGACGACTTCTACGACTTCGACGACCCGGATGCCTCTCCCTACAACGACAGCCGCGACGAGCCGTTCTCGCCCGAGGACGTCGATGATGACTCGGATGACGACGACTCGGATGACGACTCGGATGACGACTCGGACGACGACGACGAGGACGACGATTCGGATGACGACGACTGACGCACGCTGAGAGCAGTGCGAAAGAGGCGCCCGGCGGAGCAGTTCCGCCGGGCTTTTTTGTGCCTGCATCCGCGGTCTCTCTTGGCTTCCTCATCGCATCTGGCGAGCCGCGGAAAGCCGTGCGCAGGATGGAATACCTCCTCTTTTGACAGAGTTGATCAGCGCTGAACTATTGAATCGGAAAGCTCTTCGCGCCTTTAATCGTCACATTGCTGTGTAAGTGCGAAGAGGCTGCCGGGGCCATGCGCGCTGCCCGAGCCGGCCCGGAATACGGAGAAGCCATGTCTGACCTCCTCCAGAAACTGCTTTCGGAACGGCCCTGGTTGCTAGCCGACGGCGCGACCGGGACCGACCTCTTCGCGATGGGCTTGCAGCATGGCGATGCACCGGAGCTCTGGAACCTCGAGCAGGAGGAAAAAGTACGTCACCACTATCGCAGTTTCATCGCGGCCGGTTCGGACATTGTGCTGACCAACAGCTTCGGCGGCACGGCGAACCGCCTGAAGCTTCACGGGGCGCAGGACAGGGTTCGCAGGATCAATGCGGCGGCGGCCGCTCTGTTGCGCCAGGAGATCGAGGCGGCCGGGCGCACGGTTGTCTGCGCCGGCTCGGTCGGACCCACCGGTGACCTCTTCGCCCCCCTGGGCCCACTGAGCCACGAAGAGGGAGTAGCCGCCTTCCGCGAGCAATGTGAAGGCCTGGCAGAAGGTGGTGCCGATCTAGCCTGGATCGAAACCATGAGCGCGCCGGCGGACTTGATGGCGGCGCTGGAGGGTGCCGCGGCGGCGGGGCTTCCGGCAGTCTGCACCCTATCCTTCGACACCAATGGGCGCACCATGATGGGGGTGGCACCGGCGGAGCTTCCGGAACTCTTGTGCAACGCTCCCGCAGCTCCGATCGCCTTTGGAGGCAACTGCGGGACCGGTGCCGCGGAGCTGGTGGTGGCGCTGCTGGCCATGTCAGAGGCGGCGGGGCCCGACGCCATCCTGGTCGCCAAAGCCAACTGCGGCATTCCCGAGTTCATTGATGGAGAGGTGCGCTACAGCGGCACCCCTGAGCTGATGGCGCGCTACGCGGTTCTGGCCCGAGCGGCGGGGGCCCGCATCATCGGTGGCTGCTGCGGGACCACCGCGGAGCATGTACTTGCCATGCGACGCGCGCTGGAGGAGACGCCGCCCGGTCCGCGTCCGACGTTAGCGGAAATCGAAGCGGCTCTAGGGCCCATCAGCGCCGGCGGCCGCAGCGACGGCGCGCCGCGGGAAGGGCGTCGGGAAGGGCGGCGTCGTCGGGGATCCGCCGCTGTCTCGTGATACCCATCACTGACAGCCTCGCCATTGAGGAAGAGGAGATTGAGGAGCACTTCCTGCGTGCCAGCGGGCCCGGCGGTCAGAAGGTCAATAAGGTCGCGACCGCGGTTCAGCTGCGCTTCGATGTCGAGCGCTCGCCGAGCCTGCCGGAGCCGGTACGGCAGCGGCTCAAGCGGCTCGCCGGGCGGCGCCTGACCAAGGAGGGGGTGCTGGTCATCACCGCCCAGCGCTTTCGGACCCAGGAGCGTAACCGGGAAGATGCTCGGCAGCGCTTGTTCTCCCTGATCCGCCAGGCAGCGGAGCCCCGCCGCCCTCGTCGCCCAACCCGTCCCACGCTGGCCTCGAAGCGCCGCCGCCTCGAAGACAAGCGCCGGCGCGGCGTCATCAAGCGTCTGCGGCGCGAAGCAAGCGAGCCGGAATGAGCCGGGAACTACGAAGTGGCACGGAGGGGCGCGGGACCGGATCGTGTTTGATCTGAACCACTATGGGCTTCAGTCAAACGCGTGGTCTACATCAAATAGATCGACCCTACTCCTGCGACTTCTCTGAGGTCAGGACAGCCTCGACCCCATGAATCTGTCGCAGACACCGCGCGATATAGTTGCAGGCCTGCTGCTCCAAACCCGACACCTGGAGGTCGATGGCCAGTTCCTTGCGCTCAAGACCGATGCGGTCGGCATGCAGGCGCAGGGGGATCAGGCCCCTTTTTGCAAAGAGCTCGAGCACGCGCGGCATGACGCCGGGCTCGGCCTCCGCCTGAATCGCAAAGCAAAAGACGGCTTCGCCGGCTGCCTTGGTGAGGCGCGGGGCCGATAGCGGTGAGGTGGAAAGACCGCGGCTAGCGGACATAATGAGCGTCTCCATGGATCGCGAAAATAAGTTGAATCGGCAGGTCCCGGTCGCCCTCAGGGCGCCGGGTGGCTAATTCGCAAAATCGCGATGGAGACGGCTTCCTTCATGGAACCGAAACTAATCAAGGGCCGCTGGATGGTCAACAGAGGGTAAGCGCTCTTCCTCGAAGGGGCTTGAAACCTCCCCGGCACCTGGACTAGATACAGCGCACCGGCAGTCGCGGTAGCCGCCACGCCTGCTTGGGGGATAGTTTAATGGTAGAACAGCGGACTCTGACTCCGTTAGTCCAGGTTCGAGTCCTGGTCCCCCAGCCACCTTCCTTCCACGGCTCTTCCCCTTGCCAAAGCTAGACCGGGCGTGCTTTTCGCTTTCCTTCCATAAACCCGGATAGACCTTTCCCGGCCCTGTATCCAGAATGGCCAGGTATCCAGGAAGGCCTTGGAGGTTCAAACCATGCCCTCCTGGAGTCCCTCAGGCGAGGTACGGCCCGGCATGATCGACAAGTTCTGTTCTTCCCCCCAGGAAGCGGTCGCCGACATTCCCGACGGCGCGACGATCATGATCGGTGGCTTCGGCGAAGCGGGCAGCCCCATCGAGTTGATTCACGCGCTGATCGACCAGGGCGCGCGTGAACTGACGGTGGTGAACAACAATGCGGGCAACGGACGGGTCGGCCTTGCCGCCCTGATCGCGGCGGGGCGCGTGCGCAAGATCATCTGCAGCTATCCTCGCTCCTCTCACTCCACGGTCTTCCAGGAGCTCTACAGGGCCGGGAAGATCGAGCTGGAGCTGGTTCCCCAGGGCACCCTGGCCGAGCGCATCAGGGCGGGCGGCGCCGGCATCCCCGCCTTCTACACGCCAACCGCCGTCGGCACGCCCCTGGCCGAGGGCAAGGAGGTCCGCGAATTCGGGGGGCGGGCCTACCTCCTCGAGCAGGCCCTCAAGGCAGACTATGCGCTCGTCAAGGCAG
>CAZDSS010000185.1:246-3399 GCA_964508185.1 uncultured Sphingomonadales bacterium | reverse complement strand
CTGCACCGCGATGGACATAGACGTCGAAGTCGTAGCCGGTGCCGCAGGCGTTCTTGCCGATGAGGCCGGCGTCGTAGGCTTCCTGGATCGCCGCTTCCAGCACCTCGGCCTCGCGCACGAACTCGCCGCGAATATAGATGTAGGCGGCGACCGCGTTCATGGCGAAGCCCGCGATCAGGCAGCCTTCGATGAGCTTGTGCGGGTCATGGCGCATGATGTCCCGGTCCTTGCAGGTGCCGGGTTCGCCCTCGTCCGCATTGACCACCAGATAGCTCGGGCGGCCATCCGACTCCTTCGGCATGAAGGACCATTTGAGACCCGTGGGGAAGCCGGCCCCGCCGCGGCCGCGCAGGCCCGATTCCTTGATCTCGTTGATGATCCAGTCGCGGCCCTTGAGCAGCAGCTCCTTGGTGCCGTCCCAGTCGCCGCGCTTGCGGGCGGCGTCCAGCTGCCAGCTCTGGAAGCCGTAGAGGTTGGTGAAAATGCGGTCCTTGTCCTGCAACATCAGCCCTGGCCCTCCTGGGTCATATGCTTCAAGGTCGTCGGGCCGCCGACGGGAGCCGACGTCTGGCGGTCGATCTGCGGGCCCGGCTTCGGCTTCTCGCCGCGCTTCAGGCTTTCGATGAGCCGCACCGTGCTGTCATAGTCCAGGTCCTCGTAGTAGTCGCCGTCATAGGCGACGACCGGCGCATTGACGCAGGCGCCCGCGCATTCCACCTCGAGCAGGGTGAACTCGCCGTCCTCCGTGGTCTCGCCGAAGCCGATCCCCAGCTTGTCGCGGCAGGCGCGCACCACGTCGTCCGAGCCGCGGAGCCAGCACGGGGTCGTGGTGCAGACTTCGATCACGTGCCGCCCCACGGGCTTCAGGTTGTACATGGTGTAGAAGGACGCGACCTCCAGCACCCGGATGTAGGGCATGTCGAGGAATTCGGCGACGAATTCGATCGCTTCCCGGGTCAGCCAGCCGCCGCCCTGCTCCTGCGCCCGACGCAGAAGCGGCATCACGGCGCTGGCCTGACGGCCGGCCGGGTACTTGGCCACCTGCTGCGCCGCCCACTGGAGGTTTTCGGGCGTGAAGGCGAAGGGTTTGCCTGTGGAAACTACATGGACGGTCATCTGTCGATCTCACCAAACACGATGTCGAGCGATCCGATAAGGGCCGGAATGTCGGCAAGCATATGGCCCTTTGCGAGGAAGTCCATGGCCTGCAGATGGGCGTAGCCGGGCGCGCGGATCTTGCAGCGATAGGGCTTGTTGGTGCCGTCGGAGACGAGATAGACGCCGAACTCGCCCTTGGGCGCCTCGACGGCAACGTAAACCTCGCCCTCCGGCACGCGGAAGCCTTCGGTATAGAGCTTGAAGTGATGGATGAGCGCTTCCATGGAGCGTTTCATCTCGCCGCGCCGCGGTGGCACCACCTTGGTGTCGGTGGACGCGACCGGGCCCGAGGGCATCTTCTCGATCGCCTGGCGCATGATTTTGATGCTCTGCCGCATCTCCTCGAGGCGCACGATATAGCGGTCGTAGCAGTCGCCGTGCTTGCCCACGGGCACGTCGAAATCGAATTCCTCGTAGCTGTCATAGGGCTGCGACTTGCGGAGGTCCCACGGCACGCCGCAGCCGCGGAGCATGACGCCGGTGAAGCCCCAGTCGAGGGCCTCCTCAAGGGTCACCACGCCGATGTCCACGTTACGCTGCTTGAAGATGCGGTTCTCGACCAGAAGCTCCTCGAACTCCTCGAGGGCCTTCGGGAAGCGCTCGGTCCAGGCCATGATGTCGTCGAGGAGATCGGGCGGCAGGTCCTGATGCACTCCGCCCGGACGGAAATAGTTGGCATGAAGCCGCGCGCCCGACGCCCGCTCGTAGAAGCCCATGAGGATCTCGCGCTCCTCGAAGGCCCAGAGAATGGGGGTGAGCGCGCCCACGTCCATGGCGTGGGAGCCGACATTCATGAGATGGTTCAGGATGCGGCCGATTTCCGAATAGAGCACGCGGATATACTGCCCGCGCTTCGGCACCTCGAGGCCGAGGAGCTTCTCGATCGCAAGGACGAAGGCATGCTCCTGGTTCATCGGCGCGACGTAATCGAGGCGGTCGAAATAGGGCGTCGCCTGAAGATAGGTCTTGTGCTCGATGAGCTTTTCGGTGCCGCGATGCAGAAGGCCGATATGGGGGTCGGCCCGCTCCACCACCTCGCCGTTGAGTTCGAGGACCAGCCGCAGAACGCCGTGCGCCGCAGGATGCTGCGGCCCGAAGTTCAGGTTGAAGCTCTGGATATTGACTTCGGCCATGCCCAAAAACCTTACTTTTTCTCACCCGCCTTGTCGGCGGTGGCTTTCTCGTCGCCGGGCAGAATGTATTCCGCCCCTTCCCAGGGAGACATGAAGTCGAAGACGCGGAATTCCTGAGGCAGCTTCACCGGCTCGTAGATCACGCGCTTCTCTTCCTCGCTGTAGCGCACTTCCACATAGCCCGTGAGCGGGAAGTCCTTGCGCAGGGGGAAGCCCTGGAAGCCGTAGTCGGTGAGAATGCGGCGAAGGTCCGGGTGCCCAGAGAACAGGATGCCGTACATGTCCCAGGCCTCGCGCTCGTACCAGCCGGCGGAGCTGAAGACGCCGGTGACCGACGGCACGGGCGTTTCGGCATCGGTCTCTATCTTCACGCGGATGCGCTGGTTCAACTGCGGGCTCAGCAGGTGATAGACCACATCGAAGCGCCGCGCCCGTTCCGGGTAGTCGGCGCCGCACAGGTCGATCAGCTGGGTGAACTTGCAGTTGGCGTCGTCGCGGAGAAAGGTCAGCACCCGCACGATCGCCTCGGCGTGAGTCCGGATGGTGAGCTCGCCCTTCAATACGGCAAAGCCGTCAATCTCGTTGCCGAGACTGGCGGCGATATGCTCGCCCAGATCACCAAGCGCGTTATCAACTTCGCTCATTTAAGCCCCATCTGACATTAACCGCCCGGCCGCTGTTTCCGCCCGGCCCGGGCCGCAGTGGCCCCTCGCCCGCCCGCTTGCCGGCCCCTTGCGGGGCCAGGCCGCTCAGCGCGCGATCGATGCTGTCCTGCGAATCTTCCGCTGCAATTGAAGGATGCCGTACAACAGCGCTTCCGCCGTGGGCGGGCATCCGGGGACATAGATGTCCACCGGCACGA
>CAZDSS010000185.1:0-236 GCA_964508185.1 uncultured Sphingomonadales bacterium | reverse complement strand
CATCCGCGCACCACGGAATAGGAATAGTGATAATAGCCGCCCCCGTTGGCGCAGCTGCCCATGGAGATCACGTAGCGCGGCTCCGACATCTGGTCATAGACGCGGCGCAGCGCCGGCGCCATCTTGTTGGTCAGCGTGCCGGCGACGATCATCACGTCCGACTGGCGGGGGCTGGCGCGCGGCGCGACGCCGAACCGCTCGAGGTCGTAGCGGGGCATGCTGGTCTGCATCATCTC
>CAZDSS010000184.1:0-3414 GCA_964508185.1 uncultured Sphingomonadales bacterium | reverse complement strand
GCGGATGGGCGGGGCCCGGAACGGGGTGCATATCGCCGAATCGCTCATCAACCCCTACCTGAAGACGGCCGCCTGTGGGGGTTTTCCTAGGTAAGCGAGCTCGCGACAAGGCGGCGCCCCACGGCGCCGCCTTCTGCCTTTCCGGCCCTCGCCGGGAAAATTCGCCGCTAAATGTCCGAACAACTTGTCAGGGGATCGGGCTGCGTGATATTGCAGCCGCGAACAAACAGCAGCAGGGGAGATCCCAATGGCCGCGTCCTTTCGCCCGCGCCGCAGCATGCTCTACATGCCCGGCTCCAACGTCCGCGCCCTCGAGAAGGCCAAGACGCTCGCCGCGGATGCCTTGATCCTCGACCTTGAGGATGCGGTGTCGCCCGACGCCAAGGCGGAGGCGCGGGAGAACGTGACCCGAGCGGTGCAGCAGGGCGGCTACGGCCGGCGGGAGCTCATCATCCGCGTGAACGGCCTCGATACCCCCTGGGGTCACGACGATCTCGTCGCCGCGGCCAAGGCCGCGCCCCACGGCATCCTCCTGCCGAAGGTGGAAAGCGCCGACATGGTGCGGGCGGCGGAGAAGATCATCAATGCGGCGGGCGCCGGGCAGGAAGTCGCGCTCTGGTGCATGATGGAAACGCCGCGCGGCATTCTGAAGGCGGCCGAAATCGCAGCCGCCACGCCGCGTCTTGCGGGCTTCGTCATGGGCACCTCCGACCTCGCCAAGGATCTCCATGCCCGCCACACCCCCATGCGGCTGCCCTTCATGACCAGCTTCGGCCTCTGCATCCTTGCGGCGCGGGCGGAGCGGCTCGCGATCCTCGACGGCGTCCATCTCGACCTCAACGACGCCGAAGGATTTGCCGCGGCCTGCCGTCAGGGGGCGGAGCTGGGCTTCGACGGCAAGACGCTCATTCATCCCAACCAGATCGCCGCCGCCAATGAGGCCTTCGCCCCGTCGCCGGCCGAGATCGCCGAGGCGCGGAAGATCATTGCGGCCTATGAAGAGGCCCGCCGCGCGGGCCGCGGCGTGGTGCTGGTGGACGGCAAGCTCGTGGAGGCGCTCCATGTGGAGAATGCCCAGCGGCTGGTGGCCATGGCCGACATCATCCAGGAAATGGCCGCCTGAGACAGGACAACGGGGACGCGCGAGGGGAGGACAGCAGCATGAGCAAGTCGTGGGCCGGCAATTACTTCGAGGATTTCGTGGTCGGGCAGGAAATCCGTCATGCGACGCCGCGCACCGTGACCACGGGGGACGTGAGCTTCAATATCGCCCTTCACGGCAGCCGCTTCGCCCTGCAATCCTCCGACGAATTCGCCCGGTCCTGCGGCCTTCCGGCGGCGCCCATCGACGATTTGCTCACCCTCCACATCATCCTCGGCAAGACGGTGCCGGACATCTCCCTCAACGCCGTCGCCAATCTGGGTTATGCCGACCTGCGCTTCCTGCGCCCCGTCTTCCCCGGCGACACGCTGACCGCTGAAAGCCGCGTCATCGGGCTCAAGGAGAACTCCAACCGCCAGTCGGGCATCGTCTATGTCCGCTCCGTCGGCCGCAACCAGCGCGGCGAGCCGGTGGTCGAATTCTATCGCTGGGTCATGGTGCGCAAGCGCGACGCCGCCGCGCCCGTGGCGGACGCGGTGGTGCCGGACCTTCCCGACCGTGTGGCGTCCGACGCCCTCGTGGTCCCCGAGGGACTCGATTTCTCCCGCTATGATGCAGCCGCCGCGGGATCCCCCCATTTCTGGGAAGACTATGTTCCGGGCGAGAAGATCGACCATGTGGACGGCTATACGGTGGAAGCGGCCGAGCACATGATGGCGACGCGGCTGTACCAGAACACCGCCCGCGTCCATTTCAACCTGCATGTGGAGCGCGAAGGCCGGCTCGGCGAGCGCATCGTCTATGGCGGCCACATCATCAGCCTGGCGCGGGCCCTCAGCTTCAACGGCCTCGGCAATGCTCAGGTGATCGCGGCCATCAACGGCGGCCGCCACGTGAACCCGACCCTTGCGGGCGACACCATCTATGCCTGGAGCGAGGTGCTCGACAAGGCGGAGATCCCGGGCCGGAAGGATGTCGGCGCGCTGCGGCTGCGGCTCGTGGGCGTCAAGAACATGGCGGCGGCGGAATTCCCCTTCAAGGACGGCGAAGGGCGCTATCTGCCGTCGGTGACGCTCGATCTCGACTACTGGGCGCTCCTGCCGCGCCGCGTCTGACGAGGTCGCGCGCCGCAACCGGACCTGTCGAAAAAGGCGGTTGCGGGAAAGCATCTTGCTCTCGCTGGGTCAAGGGGCTAAAACCGGTCCAATAAAACAGACCGACCTCCCTGTTTCTCGGGAGCAAAGACATAAAGGCGAGAGAGGAACTCAAATGGCGCAAGCGAACCGGCCATTATCCCCGCATTTGCAAGTCTATCGCTGGGGCTTCCACATGGTGCTGTCGATCCTGCATCGCGGCACCGGGATCGCGCTTGGCGTCGGCACCCTGCTTCTGGCCTGGTGGCTGATCGCCGCCGCCAGCGGTCAGGAATGCTTCGAAGCCGTGCAGGCCTGCCTCGGCAGCTGGTTCGGCCGGCTGGTGCTGTTCGGCTTCACCTGGTCGCTCATGCTGCATCTCTGCAACGGCATCCGTCATCTCATCTGGGATACGGGTCGCGGCCTGACCATTCCCGAGGTGCGGACCAGCAACCAGCTCGTGTTCTGGGGCTCGGTGGTGCTGACGCTCGCCGCCTGGGTCCTCGGCTATTCCATGGCGGGAGATCTCTGATGAGCGCCAAATCGAAGAATCTGCGCACGCCGCTCGCCCTGGTGCGCGGCCTCGGCTCCGCCAAGGACGGCAGCCATCACTGGTGGGTGCAGCGGGTGACCGCCGTCGCCCTCATTCCCCTGACCCTGTGGTTCGTGGCCTCCATCGCCGCCATGACCGGCGCCGATTACGAGACGGTGCGGGCCTGGATCGCCAATCCGGTGGTCGCGGTCCTGCTGCTCCTCACCATCGTCGCGACCTTCTACCACCTGAAGCTCGGCATTCAGGTGGTGCTTGAAGACTATGTGCATCATATGGGTCTGCGCGTGGCCAGCCAGCTTGCCGTGACCTTCGCCTGCTTTGCCGTCGGTGCGGCAGCGGCCTTCGCCGTTCTCAAGATTGCGTTCCAGGGTTGATCGAGATGACCTCAGCTTATCCCATCACAGACCATACTTATGACGTCGTCGTGGTTGGCGCGGGGGGCTCCGGCCTGCGGGCGACCATGGGCATGGCCGAGCAGGGCCTGAAGACGGCCTGCATCACCAAGGTCTTCCCGACCCGTTCGCATACCGTCGCGGCCCAGGGCGGCATCGCCGCCGCGCTCGGCAACATGGGCGAGGACCACTGGCAGTGGCACATGTACGACACCGTGAAGGGGTCGGACTGGC
>CAZDSS010000183.1:0-3530 GCA_964508185.1 uncultured Sphingomonadales bacterium | reverse complement strand
ACCGCCCGCCGCGGCGCGCACGGCGGATGATGCCCCGCCCCTGTGGGAGGGCACGGGGACCGCCCACTTCCCCATCTCCAGCAAGGTCGAGCGGGCGCAGAGCTATTTCAATCAGGGGCTCCGCCTCGTCTACGGCTTCAATCACTGGGAAGCGATCCGCGCCTTCCGCGCGGCGCAGAAGCTCGATCCCGATTGCGCCATCTGTTACTGGGGCGAGGCATTGGCCCTCGGCCCCAACATCAACGCGCCCATGCAGCCCGCGACACTGGACGACGCGCTTGCCCTCGTGCGCAAGGCGAAAGAACGCGCCAAATCGGCGTCGCCCGAGGAGCAGGCGCTGATTTCCGCCCTCGAAGCCCGTTATGACGCGGCGGAAGGCGCTGAGCGCGCAGATCTCGACCTTGCCTATGCGGAGGCCATGAAACAGGTCCACGAACGCTTTCCCGACAATCCGGACATCGCGAGCCTCTATGCGGAAGCGATCATGGACACCTCGCCCTGGGACTATTGGGAAAGCGACTTCAGGACGCCGAAGCCCCCTATCGCCACCGCCATCGGGGCGGTCGAAAAGGTGCTCGCCGCCAACCCGGACCATATGGGCGCGATCCATCTCTATATCCATCTGATGGAGGCGTCGGCCATGCCCGACAAGGCCGAACCCTATGCCGACAAGCTGGCGGCCATCGCCCCGGGCCTCGGCCATCTCGTCCACATGCCGGGGCATATCTATTTCCGGGTCGGGCGCTATCTCGACAGTCTCGAGACCAACAAGCGCGCGGTGGCGCAGGACAGCGCCTATCTCGATGCAACCGAAGGGTCGGACATCTACCGCTTCGGCTATTATCCCCACAACGTCCATTTCGTGCTGGTCTCCGCCGCGCTTGCGGGCGACGGGCCGACGGCTCTGGACGCCGGGACCAGCCTCGACAGGCTGATGCCCTACGAGATCCTGGAACAGGTGGCCTGGACCCAGCCGGTGAAGGCCGCGCCCTATTTCGTGCAGCTGCAGTTCGGCGAGCCGGAGAGCGTGCTCGCGATCGAGGAGCCGCCCGCCCATCTCCCGCTCCTGCGCGGCCTGTGGCATTACGCCCGGGGCGTGGCGCATGCGCTCGAAGGCAATGCGGCGGGCGCGCGGAAGGAGGCGGAAGCGATCCACGCCCTCCGCGAGGATCCCGGGGTGCTCGCCCTGCCGGACCAGGGGGTCCCCGCCCCCGGCATGCTGAAGATCGCCGAGCTCGTGGTCTCCGCCCGCGCCGACCGGGTGCAGAAGCGGCATGAGACGGCGGTCTCCAAGCTTCAGGAAGCGGCGAAGGAGCAGCGGTCGCTCGCCTATATGGAGCCGCCCTTCTGGTACTATCCCGTGGAGCAGACCCTGGGCGCGACCCTGCTGGAGATGGGCCGCCATCAGGAAGCGGCGGACGCCTTCAGCCGCAGCCTGCGCGACTGGCCGAACAATGCCTGGTCGCTGTTCGGCCTTCTGCAGGCCCAGCGGGCGATGAAGGATCCCGCAGCCGGGGCGACGGAGGCGCTTTACCGCCGCGCCGTTGCGCCCGATGCGGCCGAGTTCGAGCTCGCACGGTTCTGACGCGGCCGAATTCACGTCCCTCATTGGCGGCCCGGTCTGTACATCCCCGGCCATCTCGGGCAATTTTCCGGGAGGCACAAAAGACGAAAAAGGGGACGAGACTTGAGCGACAAGGGGACGGATCCGGCAAATCACGGGGACATCGCTTCGCGGCCGCGGGCCATGGAGCGCATGCTCGCGGCGGTCGAACGGGCGGGAAACCGCCTGCCCGACCCGGTGACCCTGTTCGTCATCCTGATCCTCGTGCTGATGGCGCTTTCCGCCGTGCTCGCGAGCTTCGGCGTTTCTGCGGTCAATCCGGCGACGGGCGAGCGGGTTCAGATCAACAACCTGTTCTCCGCCGCCTATCTCCAGCGCCTGATCGTGGAGATGCCGCAGACCTTCTCCCACTTCCCGCCGTTCGCGACCGTGCTCGTCGCCATGCTGGGCGTGGGGGTCGCCGAGAAAAGCGGCCTGATCGCCGCAAGCCTGTCCGCCTTCGTGCGCCGGGCGCCGCGGCGGCTCCTCGCCCCTGCCCTCGTCTTCGCGGGCGTCATGTCGAGCCTTGCGGTGGATGCGGGCTATGTGGTGCTGATCCCCCTGGGCGCCGTCCTGTTCCTTGGCGCAGGAAGGCATCCGATCGCCGGGCTCGCCGCCGCCTTCGCCGGTGTTTCCGCGGGCTTCGGCGCCAATCTGCTGCTGACCCCGGGCGACGCGCTGCTCGCCGGGATCAGTGAAAGCGCGGCGCAGATCGTGGATGCGGATTACCGGGTGCCGATCACCGCCAACTATTACCTGATGCTGGCGCTGGTGCCGCTGTTCGTCATCCTCGGCAGCTGGGTGACCGAGCGCGTGATCGAGCCGCGCCTTGGCGCCTATGACCCGGCGGCGTCCGGCGCGGGCGACCTTCCCGAGGCCGGCGATCAGGCCGTGGGACCCGAGGCGGTGAAGCGCGGCCTGCGCTTCGCGCGCAATGCGCTGATCGCGTCGCTCGTGGTGCTGGGCTTCCTCACCGTGCCTGACGACGCGGCCCTGCGCGGGCCGGACGGGAATTTCGACCCGTTCCTCCGCGCCCTCGTCTCCATCATATTCATCGTCTTCCTCGTCGCCGGCATCGCCTATGGCAAGGGCGCGGGCACCATCCGGAACGATCGCGACGTGGTGCGAATGGCCGGGCAGGCGATGTCGGACCTCGGCCTCTACGTGGTCCTCGCCTTCACGGTCGCCCATTTCATCGCGCTTTTCACCTGGTCCAATCTCGGCGTCCTCGCGGCGGTCGGCGGATCGGAGGGGCTCGGCGCGCTGGGGCTCACGGGCGTTCCGCTCGTCGTCGGGCTCGTGCTGCTCACCGCCGTCATCAACATCTTCGTCGGCAGCGCGGCGGCCAAATGGGCGCTCCTTGCGCCGACCTTCGTGCCCATGATGATGTTCATGGGCTATACGCCCGAATTCACCCAAGGGGCCTACCGCATCGGCGACGCCTTCACCAACATCGTCACGCCGCTTCTGCCCTATTTCCCCATGGTGATCGTGTTCGCCCGGCGTTATGTGCCCGATTTCGGCATCGGCAGCCTGATCGCCGTGATGCTGCCCCATTCCATCGCCTTCGGCCTCGGCTCGACCCTGCTGCTCGTCATCTGGATGCTGCTCGGGATCGACCTCGGCCCGGGAAGCCCGGTGCTGCTGCCCCGCTGATCCCGGACGCTTCCGGCCCGGCCGCCCTCCCCCCGCCGGGTCAGCGCCGGCCGGGCGACATTGAGTTCGCCCCGGCGATATGATATTCCCGATCGCTGTCCGAAGCCTTGCGGCCGACCCGGCGCCGCAAGCCCGTTTCCGGAAGAGTGGCCGAGCGGTTTAAGGCACTGGTCTTGAAAACCAGCGAGGGTGCAAGCCCTCCGTGGGTTCGAATCCCACCTCTTCCGCCATATCCAGGCGCAGCCAGTACTAGAAACTTGGGATCTCGGCT
>CAZDSS010000182.1:0-3563 GCA_964508185.1 uncultured Sphingomonadales bacterium | reverse complement strand
GATAGCTGCGCGCCGCGGCGAAGGAGACCGGCAGCGCCAGGTTGTTGACGATGTGGAGCACCGCCACCACCAGGATGAAGGCCATGTAGTACCAGTTGGCGACGTAGATATGGGGCTCCTGCCGCCGCCGCAGGGTGCGAAGGTACAGGACGAAATAGGCGACCCAGACGATGACGAGCCAGATGTCCGCATACCATTCCGGCTCCGCATATTCGCGGGACTGGGTGATGCCGATCAGGTAGCCGCTGGCGGCGAGGATGCAGAACAGGTTGTAGCCGAGGAGCACGAACCACGGACTCAGCTGGTCGGGAAGCCGGGTGCGGCAGGTGCGCTGCATCACATGGAAGGAAGTGGCGATCAGCGCGTTGCCGCCGAAGCCGAAGATCACCCCGCTCGTATGAATGGGACGGAGGCGGCCAAAGCTCGCCCAGGCGGCGTCGAACGTGAGATCGGGAAAGGCGAGGAGCGCCGCGACCCAGACGCCCACGAACATGCCGATCACCGCCCAGACCATGGCGAGGAAGATCCCGACCTTGGTCGGATCGTCGTAGTACTGCTGCAGGCGTTCGGGGCCCGGTTCCGGTTCGAAATAGCCGGACCCCACCACGAACATCAGGCCGACGCTCGCGAGCAGCACGATGAAGCCGTGGATGGCGAAATGGCTCGTGCCGCCGCCGAGGCCCGCCATGAGCAGGCCGCAAAATGCCAGCACGGCGAGAATTATCAGGCCGAACTGGCGCTCGTTCTTCGTCAATTGTGCTACCATGGCGCCGTCAACTTTCAATCAGAGGTGATCCGTCCGCGGAGACCGTTTCCGGCACGTAACAGTCGAGAACGGGCTCGCCCGCGCCCGCAAGTTCCGGCGCGAAAACGGAGAAGAGATCGGGATAGACGCAATCGGCAAGGGTGGTGCCGTCGAGCTCCCGGAGAAAGGCTTCGCGCGCCGCAGCGAGCCGCCCGCGCAGGCGGCATTGCGGCGTCAGCACGCAGTTGCCGCCGTCCTCGCGGAAGCATTCCACCATGGGGTGCCGCACCTCGAGGGCGCGCACCACGTCGCCGAGGGTGATCTGGTCGGCGTCCTTCGCCAGCCGGAATCCGCCGCCGGCGCCGCGCTGCGTGACGATGTAGCCGGAAAGCGCCAGCTCCTGGATCACCTTGGCGAGATGATTGCGGGAGATGCCGAATTCCCGGGCGATTTCGTCCGTCTTGAAGAGACGCTGGGGCTCGCCGGCAAGGCGCATCAGGGTGCGCAGGGCGAAGTCCGTGAAGGTTGTAAGACGCATCGGTCGGAACCCGGACCCGTTAAATAGGTATTTTATGTGTGCATTATCGGCAAAAAATATGAAAAGTAAAGTATCTCCAAAGGCCCACCCCTTTGGGGATGTGCGAAAGCCCCGGAATTCAGGGAGTTTTGCCATGGCAAACCCGAAAAGGGTCGCGATCAAAAGGGCTTACGAGGCACCGGAGGAGGCGGACGGCACGAGAATTCTCGTCGACCGGGTGTGGCCGCGCGGGCTATCGAAGGATGACCTTAAGATAGACCTCTGGCTCCGGGACATCGCGCCGAGCACGGAGCTTCGCAAATGGTTCGGCCACGACCCCGCCAGGTGGGACGAGTTCCGCCGGCGCTATTTTCGCGAGCTCGACGGCCGGCGGGATCTGGTCGCGGAGCTTCGGAAGAAGATTGCGGGAAAGAACGCGACCCTCGTGTTCAGCGCGAGGGAAGCGCGCTACAACAACGCGGCCGCGCTCAAGGACTATCTCGAGCGTTCCTGAACATCAGCCCCTGGGGGACAGGCCATGACGGACATTCTGCATACGGCGCTTTGCGATCTTCTCGGCGCGCGCTACCCCATCCTTCTTGCCGGCATGGGGGGTGTCGCCCGATCCGAACTGGTGGCGGCCGTGACCCGGGCCGGGGGCTACGGCTTCCTCGGCATGGTGCGCGAGGCGCCGGATTTCATCGAGGGGGAGATTCGCGCCGTGCGGGAGGCGACGGCGCTTCCCTTCGGCGTCAACCTGATTCCCGCCGCAACCGCGCCCGACCTGCTTCAAGCTGAGGTCGCCGTCTGCCTTGCGGAGAAGGTCCAGTCGGTCTGCCTGTTCTGGGACGTGTTTCCCGATCTCGTCCGGCGGCTCAAGGATGCGGGGATCATCGTCGTCCACCAGGTGGGATCCCTGGCCGACGCGGAGGCGGCGCTTGCCGCCGGGGCGGACGCCCTGATCGTGCAGGGAATCGAGGCCGGCGGCCATGTGCGCGGGACCACGCCCTGGGCCGCTCTGCTGCCCGAGGTGCGGGCGCTCACCCGAAAGCCCATTGCGGTTGCGGGCGGCATCACGGACGGCGCCGATCTCGCCCGCGCGCTCCGCGCCGGGGCGGACGGCGTGTGGGTGGGGACGGCCTTTCTTGCGACGCGGGAATCCTTCGCCCACGACTATCACAAGGACCGGGTGGTCCAATCCCCGGGCGAGACGGTGCATACCGACGTCTTCCACCGCAACTGGCCCAAAGGCGCGCCGGTGCGGGTCCTGCCCAACAGCGTGACCCGGGGGGAACGGGGGGACCCCTGGGCGGAGGATGCGATCGAGATCGCCCGCGAGGGCGGACGGCCCATCCATCTCTTCAGCACCGATTCTCCGCTGCGCAACACGGTGGGCGATCTTGAGGCCATGGCGCTCTATGCCGGTACGGGCGCAGGGCGGGTGACCGGGATCCTGCCCGCCGGGGAAAGGCTCCGCCGCATGGCGGATGACGCCGCGCGGATCCTGCGCGGCGAAGACGCCCGCTGACGGGACCCGGCGCCGGGCCCAGCAGGGGATTCTGCAAAATTTTCAGGCAATTGGCCGCGAAAATTTTGTGCAGTGACCTCTTTGTGTGCAAAAATTCCTTGCGAAGGGCGCGCAAAGACGGCTATCCAGTCCCCCTGGCCGTTACAGCGAATCTCAACCAGTCGGCGATGCTGTTCGTTTCGGCGCGCAAGCTCCGGACAAACCCGCGCGCGGGCCGCGCGGGGCGGAGTTGCGGGGCTCTGCGGAACGTACGGTGCAGTCGCGCCGCGAATCGTGGCAAGCGGCTGATCTGGTTATGCCGGGGGGCGATGGTCCGCCAGGGGCGGAGCTAAGGACATGACAAGAGCTAGTCGTTTTTCGAGGTAACATGAAATATCGCTCGCTTGATGAATTCCTGGAAACCGTGCAGCGGCGCGATCCCGATCAGCCGGAGTTCCTGCAGGCGGTCCACGAGGTGATGAGCAGCATCTGGCCTTTCGTCGCCGCCAATCCGCGCTATGCCGAGCAGGGCCTGCTCGATCGCCTGGTGGAGCCGGAGCGCGTCATCCAGTTCCGCGTCGCCTGGGTGGACGACAAGGGGGAAACCCATGTGAACCGCGCCTGGCGGGTGCAGCACAGCTCGGCGATCGGCCCCTTCAAGGGCGGCATGCGCTTCCATCCGAGCGTCAATCTCTCGGTCCTCAAGTTCCTCGCCTTCGAGCAGACCTTCAAGAACGCCCTGACCACCCTGCCCATGGGCGGCGGCAAGGGCGGGTCGGATTTCGACCCCAAGG
>CAZDSS010000181.1:0-3606 GCA_964508185.1 uncultured Sphingomonadales bacterium | reverse complement strand
AGAGAAACGGGCCGCCGCTCCGCCCGATGCGGGGCGGCGGCCCGGTCGCCGAACGGCCCGTTCGGCGTCACCCGTCTCGGCGAAAAGGGTTGCTTTCTCCCAAGGCGGTTGTATAAAGCCCTGTGTTGCGGTTTCGTTTCGCGGCGGCCAGGCTTTCGGGGGCGTGGTGTTCCGGTCTTTGGTCTGGGTTGCCGATCATCGGCCTGGAAAGTTTGCAGGATCACGGCGCTTCCGGTTCGAGGCTTAGGAGTGTAGCTCAATTGGTAGAGCACCGGTCTCCAAAACCGGGGGTTGTGGGTTCGAGTCCCGCCGCTCCTGCCAGCTTCGGCCCTGATCGCGGTGGCTCGACCGGCGGGATTGCTGAGATGGGTGTCGCAGGATAGTCCTGCGACGGCCCTTATTTCGTGTTAAGTGGACCAATATGGCTAAGACGAGCCCGGTAGATTACATCCGCGAAGTCAAGCGTGAGGTGTCCAAGGTCACCTGGCCGACCCGGCGGGAGACGACGATCACCACGATCATGGTGTTCATCATGGCAGCCATCATGGCCATATTCTTCCTTGCCGTGGACCAGGTTCTGGCCTTCGGCATCCGTACGATTCTGGGACTTGGGAGCTGACCCGCATGGCGACGGCGCAGTGGTACATCATCCATGCCTATTCCGGCTTCGAGAAGAAGGTGGCGCAGTCGATCCGCGACCAGGCGCGGCAGCAGGGTCTTGAGCATCTGATCGAGGAAGTGCTGGTCCCGACCGAGGAAGTGACCGAGGTGCGGCGCGGCCAGAAGGTGACCTCCGAGCGGAAGTTCTTCCCCGGCTACGTGCTCGCCAAGATGGTCATGACGGACGAGACCTTCCATCTCGTCAAGACGACGCCGAAGGTCACCGGTTTCCTTGGCGCCCAGGGCAAGCCCAGCCCCATTTCCCAACGCGAGGCGGATCGCATCCTGCGGCAGGTGGAAGAGGGCGTGGAGCGGCCGAAGTCCACCATCAGCTTCGAAATCGGCGAACAGGTCCAGGTCTGCGACGGTCCCTTCACCAGCTTCACCGGGCTTGTGGAGGAGGTGGACGAGGAGCGGGCGCGGCTCAAGGTCTCGGTGTCCATCTTCGGGCGCGCGACCCCGGTCGAGCTGGAATACAGCCAGGTTCAGAAAGCGTGAGTTTCGGCCGTGTCGGCTGGCGCCGGCGCGGCCTGGTGCGTGTCCTGAACGGGGCCGCGCCGCGTTTCGTGGGAGGCTCGCCATGGCCGTACCACGATCCCCGGACGGGGGTGCGTATCGCCCCGGTCCATGAACAGGCGCCCGGAAGGGCAGGAAAGGGAAGATAATGGCAAAGAAGATTGTCGGTTACATCAAGTTGCAGGTGCCCGCCGGCTCCGCAAATCCGTCGCCGCCCATCGGCCCGGCTCTGGGTCAGCGCGGCCTCAACATCATGGAGTTCTGCAAGGCGTTCAACGCGGCGACCCAGAACCTGGAAAAGGGCATGCCCATTCCGGTCATCATCACCGCCTACGCCGACCGCTCCTTCACCTTCGAGACCAAGTCGCCGCCCGTCGCCTATCTCCTGAAGAAGGCGGCCAAGGTGCAGAAGGGTACGGCCAAGGCCGGCCGCGAGACCATCGGCAAGGTGACCCGCGACCAGGTCCGCGAGATCGCCGAACTGAAGCTCGTCGACATGAACGCCACCGACATCGAGGCGGCCATGCGCATCGTTGAAGGTTCCGCCCGGTCCATGGGCATCCAGGTGGTGGAGTAAGATCATGGCGAAGATTGCAAAGCGCGTTGCCAAGTCGCGTGAGGGGATCGACCGCGAGGCGCTCTATCCCCTGGCCGAAGCCGTGAAGATGATCCGCGAGCGGGCGAGCGCCAAGTTCGATGAAACCATCGAGGTGGCCCTGAGCCTCAATGTGGACCCGCGCCATGCGGACCAGATGGTGCGCGGCGTCGTCCAGCTGCCGAGCGGCACCGGCAAGACCGTCCGCGTCGCCGTCTTTGCCAAGGGCGACAAGGCGGAAGCCGCCAAGGCCGCGGGCGCCGACATCGTGGGCGCCGAGGATCTGGCGGAAGCCATCCTCAAGGGCGAGATCAACTTCGACCGCTGCATCGCGACCCCGGACATGATGGCCGTGGTCGGCCGTCTCGGCAAGGTGCTCGGCCCGCGCGGCCTGATGCCGAACCCGAAGCTCGGCACGGTGACCCCGGACGTCGCCACGGCCATCAAGAGCGTGAAGGGCGGCCAGGTGGAGTTCCGCGTCGAGAAGGCCGGCATCATCCATGCGGGCGTTGGCAAGGCGAGCTTCGACGACGAGGCGCTCATCGCCAACATCCGCGCGCTGGTCGATGCGGTGTCCAAGGCGAAGCCCTCGGGCGTCAAGGGCACCTACATGAAGAAACTGGCCGTGAGCTCCACCATGGGGCCCGGCATCAAGGTGGATATGGCGACGATCCAGGCCTGATGAGGCCTGGAATTCGCCGAACGAGATTTCCGTTGAGTCCTTCCGGACGGGCCTGCCCGGCCGGGGCCTCACGGAAACTGAGCGCTCCCCGCGCGAGCGGCAGGCGCTCAACCTGTCCAAGACTGCGGGTGTCCCGCGCCGTGCAAGCGGCCGGGGCTTAATGGCCGCAAGGCCGCCGGCAGGAGACGAGGGCGTTTCGCCGGCAATCGCCGGGGAAGCGGTTTCCGACCGGACGGGTTCCGGAAGACGTTGATCGTCTTCGGGAATGCCGCTGGACAGGTCCTGGTACGGCATGGCGGCAGTCGCCGTCACGCCTGGCTCAACCGGAGCGGGGTTCTGCCCCGTTCCATCAAGTGGAGACGAGTATGGATCGGGCCCAAAAACAGGAGCTGATCGCCTCTCTGGGGGCCGTCTTCTCGACCACGTCCGTGGTGGTGGTCGCCCACTACTCCGGGCTTACGGTTGCGGAGATGACCAGCCTGCGCAGCAAGATGCGCGAGGCCGGTGCCAGCTTCAAAGTGACCAAAAACCGGCTCGCCAAGCTCGCGCTTCAAGGCACCCCGAGTGAACCGATCGCCGATCTGCTCACCGGTCCGACCGCCATTGGATATTCTGACGATCCTGTGGCGGCGCCTCGGGTTCTGGTCGATTTTGCCAAGACGAACGACAAGCTGAAGATTCTCGGCGGCGTCATGGGCGGTACCGCCCTCGATGCCAATGGTGTCAAGGCCCTTGCGGAGTTGCCGTCGCTGGACGAACTCCGCGCAAAGCTCGTCGGCATGATCCAGACCCCGGCCACCCGCATCGCCGGCGTGGTCCAGGCCCCGGCCGGCCAGCTGGCGCGGGTCTTCGGCGCTTATGGAGCCAAGAGCGAAGCAGCCTGATGGCGGCCTAGCCCGCATGATCCTGCGGGCCGTCCGCCCTTAACACTCTGACGAACGAAATCTGGAAGGAACTCTTCGAAATGTCGAAACTCGAAAAACTCGTTGAAGAACTGTCGGCCCTGACGGTCCTCGAAGCGGCCGCACTCTCCAAGCTGCTCGAAGAAAAGTGGGGCGTCTCGGCTGCGGCTCCGGTCGCGGTTGCGGCCGTCGGCGGCGCCGCCGGCGCTGCGGCTCCGGCTGAAGAAGCCAAGGACAGCTTCGACGTCATC
>CAZDSS010000180.1:0-3616 GCA_964508185.1 uncultured Sphingomonadales bacterium | reverse complement strand
CGCGTCCTGCCACAAGGTCCTGATATCCGTCGAACGGGTCGAAGAGATTGCCGTCGGCGTCGGCATAGATCGCGTTCATGGTGAAGTCGCGGCGCGCCGCATCCTCCCGCCAGTCGCCGGTGAAGGCGACGGTGGCATGGCGGCCGTCCGTCTCCACGTCGCGGCGGAGGGTCGTGATCTCGAACGTGCGGCCGTCGGCGATCGCGGTGATGGTGCCGTGATCGATGCCGGTCGGCACCACCTTGAGGCCGCGGGCCACGAGCTTCAATGCCGCCGCGTCGGGGGTGAGGCTGGTCGCGATGTCGATGTCCCGGACCGGGCGGCCGATGAGGGCGTCGCGCACCGCGCCGCCCACATAGCGGGCGACGACCTCGCCCCCTGCCCCGTCATGGAGCGCCGCCATGACGGCGCGGCATTGGGGCCAGCTCAACCATTCTTCGTTCTGGAACCGGCCGGTCATCGCGGGCGCTCCCGCCCCGCGCCGTCCGCCGCCTTCTCGAAATGGCCGGGCACCACCTTGCCGTCCTCCACATGGGGCGGGATGTAGCGCGATCCCGGCTCCTCCCCGCTCGAAAAGGCGAGATAGCCGAAGGCGGAGATCATCAGGACGGCGACGAAGGCGATGCCCCAGGCAAGCTCCCGCTGGGCGGCGGCGAGCGACGCGTCGTCCGCATCGTCAAGGGCCGTTTGCCGGCGGCGGCGATAGCGCAGCCACAGGAGATAGATGACGACGGGGGCGAGGACGACCAGGATCCGAATCACGATGCCGGACATCAGGCGCCCCGGATCCGTTCGTAGAAGTTGCGAATGATGCCCGCGGTCGCGCCCCAGATGTTATGGCCCTGGTAGGGGATCGCGTAATATTCCCTGAGCGCCCCGCGCCAATGCACCCGCTCCAGCCGGTGGTTGCGGGGGTCCATGAGGAAGTCGAACGGCACCTCGAAGATCTCGTCCACCTCGTTGGGATCGGGCCGGAGCCGCACATTCTCGCGCACGAAGCCGACGACCGGGGTGATGCGGAATCCGGTGCCGGTGCGGTATTCGTCAAGCTCGCCCACCACCTCCACATATTCGGGCGGAAGGCCGATCTCCTCCTCGCTCTCGCGAAGCGCCGTCGCCACGGCGTCGGGATCGCATGCCTCGCAGCGGCCGCCGGGGAAACTCACCTGCCCCGCATGGGACGAAAGATGCACGGTCCGCCGCGTCAGGATCACGGACAGGCCCTCGCGCCGCTCGCGGATCCCGAACAGCACCGCTGCCGGGCAGAGGCCGGCGGGGTCCAGCTCATGGCCGCGGAACCCGTCCACCACCGCGCCGTTCGACACGATCTTGTCGCCGGTCACCCCATGGCCCTGGAAATGGGCGAAATGTTCCGTAATCAGCCTGCGCAATTCAAACCTCGTCATCGCCCGTCATGCGCCGTCGATGGGAAAGAAGCGGCCGGCGCTCCAGACGCCGAGATGCCCGTCCCGCTCCACCGCAAGATCCACCAGATCGTAGAACACCGCGCGGGCGATCAGCGCCTCGAGCCGCGCGCGCACATGAACGTAAGGGGACGGCTCCTCGGTCGCGGGATCGATCTCGACCCGGATCGGATGGTCCGGCCCCGCCGTCACCCAGTCGTCCACATTGGTGCGGAAATGCAGCACCTGGTCTTCACCCGTCCCCTCGACGGTCATTTCCACCGCCACGAAGGGGGCGTCATCCACCCGGATTCCCACCTTCTCCACGGGGGTGACGAGGTAGTATTTCCCGTCCTCGTCATGGCGCAGGATGGTGGAGAACAGCCGCACCAGCGGCTTGCGGCCGATGGGACTGCCGAGATAATACCACGTCCCGTCGCGGGCGATACGCATGTCGATATCGCCGCAGAAATCGGGGTTCCACAGATGAACGGGCGGCAGGCCCTTGCCCTTGGCGGCCGCGCCCGCCGCAGCGGCCAGCGACTCGACTCTGCCCGCGGCATTCCCTGTCGGCACGTCCTGAGCCATTACCTTCCCCAAATCCTTGTCCAACCTCGACCCTCAAGAAGAATATAGGGCCGGGCCGCGGCAATTTGAAGGCAGGGACAGGAACGGCTGGACGCCACCGGCGCCGGAGCGGATCCGGCGCCGCGTCACTTTCAGGCCACGCTTTCGAGCCGGGCGAGCGCCGCCTCGATCTTGGCCGCTGTCTCCGCCGCCTCGTCGCGGCGGGCGCGGTTTTCGGCGATCACCGCGGGCGGCGCCTTGGACGTGAAGTTCTCGTTGGCAAGGCGCCCTTCGATGGCGCGGATCTCGCCGCGCAGCTTCTCGAGATTCTTCTGGAGCCGCGCCCGCTCCTGGGCGATGTCGATGACGCCCGCAAGCGGCAGATAGAAGGTGGCGTCCTCCACCACCATCTGCACCGCGCCCTTGGGCGCATCGGCGGTCGCACCGATTTCCTCGAGCCGGGCGAGACGCTTGAGGATCCCGTCGTGGCGGGCGAGCCGTTCGGCGGTCTCCGCCCCGCCCTGGGCGAGCAGCTGCACCCGCGCCGCCGGGGGAATGTTCATCTCGGTCCGGACCGAGCGGATCTCGCTCACCAGCCGGATCAGCCAGTTGATGTCCGCCCGCGCGGTCTCGTCCACGAGAGAGTCGAGCCCCTTCGGCCACTCGGCGAGGATGAGGTCGGTCGCGCGCGGCTTGCTCACCGTGGCATGCCACAGCTCTTCGGTCACGAAGGGCATGAAGGGATGGAGAAGGGTCAGCATGCGGTCCATGACCCAGGCCGCCGTCTTCTGCGTCTCGGTCCTGGCCGCCGCATCCTCGCCGTTCAGGACCGGCTTGATGATCTCGAGATACCAGTCGCAGAAAGTGCCCCAGATGAAGTCGTAGATGGAATTGGCCGCAACGTCGAAGCGGAAGGCGTCGAGCGCCCCCGTCACCTTCCCCGCGGTCGCCGCAAGCTCGGTCACGATCCAGCGATTGACGGTGAGCTTCGCCGTCGCCGGATCGAAATCGTCCGCGTCCTGGCAGCCGTTCATCTCGCAGAAGCGGGCGGCGTTCCACAGCTTGGTCGCGAAGTTGCGGTTGCCCTCGACCCGCTTCTCCGAAAGCTTGATGTCGCGGCCCTGGGATTCGAGCGACGCAAGGGTGAAGCGCAGGGCGTCGGCCCCGTACTTGTCGGCGAAATCCAGCGGGTCGATGATGTTGCCCTTGGACTTCGACATCTTCTGGCCGTGCTCGTCGCGGACCAGGGCGTGGATGTAGACGGTCTTGAACGGCACTTCACCCGTGAAGTGAAGACCGTCCATCATCATCCTGGCGACCCAGAAGAAAATGATGTCGAAGGAGGTCACGAGAACATTCGTCGGATAGTACCGCTTCAGTTCCGGCGTGTCGTCCGGCCAGCCCAGGGTGCTGAACGGCCAGAGGGCCGACGAGAACCAGGTGTCCAGCACGTCCTCGTCCTGCCGGAGCGCCACGTCCTCGCCGAACTTCGCCTTGGCCTGGGCCGCCGCTTCTTCCGCGTTCTCGGCAACGAAGACGGTGCCGTCCGGCGCATACCATGCGGGGATGCGATGGCCCCACCACAGCTGGCGCGACACGCACCAGGGCTGGATGTTGCGCATCCATTCGAAGTAGGTCTTTTCCCA
>CAZDSS010000179.1:0-3707 GCA_964508185.1 uncultured Sphingomonadales bacterium | reverse complement strand
TGACGCGGATGTGACGGCGGAAGACCTGGTGATCCTGGACTGCGCCTTCCGCATGGCGCGGCTGGAGCGGGATCCGGCGCAGGAGCGAAGTCGCTGCCTTGCCGATTTCACCCTCACGCTTCTTCGCGATTGAAGTCGAAGGCGGGCAGGGCGTCGGGGTGAAGGGCCACGCGGTTGCCCGGGTGACGTTCGACCCGTCCCGCAAGCTCCAGCGTCAGCAGGGCGCCCTGCACCGCGGCGGCGCTCAGGTCCGAATGGCGGATGAGGCTGTCGAGCGAGGTGGGGCTGGGGCTCAAGAGCGCGAGGATCGTCTCCCGCGCCCGGGCGACTTCCGCTTCGTCCAGCGTCACGGGCGGCGTGATCGCCGGGGCGGCGCCCTCGTGCTCCTTGATCCGGCGGGAATCCATGGCGTTCAGCGCCTCGAGAATGTCGGCAGCCGATTCCGTCAACACGGCGCCGTCGCGGATGAGCTTGTTGCCGCCGCGGGCGCGGGGGTCCAGTGGCGATCCCGGCACGGCGAAGACCTCGCGCCCCTGTTCGAGGGCGAACTGTGCGGTAATGAGCGACCCGGACTTGAGGCTCGCCTCCACCACCACCACGCCGCGGGCGAGGCCCGAGATGATGCGGTTGCGCCGCGGGAAATGACGCGCCTGAGGCTCGAGCCCCGGCGGCATTTCGGACACCAGCAGTCCGCGGGCGGCGATCTCGTCATGGAGGGTCTGATGCTCGGGCGGATAGACCACGTCGATCCCGCCCGCGAGCACGGCGATGGTGCCGTGTTCGAGGGCCGCCGCATGGGCGACGCCGTCGATCCCGCGGGCAAGGCCCGAGACCACCACATAGCCCGCTTCCCCGAGCTCCCTGGCGAGGGTCGCGGCCATGCGCCGTCCGACGGTCGAAGCGTTGCGCGCCCCCACCATGGCGATGAGCGGCCGGTTGAGGAGCGTGGCGTGCCCCAGGGCATGGAGCACCGGCGGCGCATCCTCGATGGCGGCGAGCCCCGCGGGATATTCGCTCGTCCCCCAGAACAGGGTGCGGGCGCCCAGCTTGCGAATCCGGCGCAGTTCCGCCTCAGCCCGCGCCTCGGGACAGACGGCGACCGGGCGGCTGCGGCCGCCCTGGCGGGCAAGCTCGGGCAGGGCGTCGAGCGCGGCCGCGGCGCTGCCGAAGCGGGCGATCAGCTGACGGAAGGTGACGGGCCCCACATTCTCGCTGCGAATGAGGCGCAGGCGCGCAAGTCGCTCACGATCGTCGAGACCTGCCATATGTCCCCCCGGGATGATCGTCCGCGAAAATTCTGCAGGATTTCGCGAGCGAGTCAACCCTTGAGGGGAATGGTCGTTGTGCTATGCGCCTTAACGGAGATCCTGCGTCAGCTGCGCCCGATCCGCGGCTCCGTCCCGTTGAGCAGGCGGCGGATGTTGGTGTCATGGCGGATGAAGACGAGGACGGACATGAGGAGCGTCAGGATGGCAAGGGCGGGGCCCGCGAGCACCCAGGCGAATATGGGGCAGAGGAGGGCCGCCGTCAGGGCCGAGAGCGAGGAGATGCGGAACAGGATCGCCGTTCCGATCCATGTTCCGACCACCATGAGGCCGAGCGGCCAGCAGAGCGCCAGCAGCACGCCGAGATAGGTCGCAACCCCCTTGCCGCCCTTGAAGTGGAGCCAGACGGGGAACAGATGGCCGAGGAAGGCGGCAAGGGCCGCAACGAGCGCAAGGCCCGGGCTGACGCTGCCCGCGATCAGGGCGGCGACCGCGCCCTTCGCCCCGTCGAGGAGGAGGGTCAGCAGCGCGAGCTTCCTGTTGCCCGTGCGGAGCACGTTGGTCGCGCCGATATTGCCCGAGCCGATGCGGCGGATGTCGCCGAGTCCGGCCATGCGCGTCAGGATGAAGCCGAACGGGATCGAGCCCATGAGATAGCCGAGGGCGAGCGCCGCCCAGGTCGGCCAGACATGCGCCATGTCCCCGAAGAACGCCGGCCAGGTGAGGAGTCCGGCGGTATGGAACGCTGCCGCCATGGATCAGGCCCTGTGCACGATGCGGCCGCCGAGGACGGTCATGAGAACCCGGCCCTGGGTCGGATGCCCGTCGAAGGGCGAGTTCTTGGACTTGCTGCGGAACTCGTCGGCCACGATGCGCCAGGCCCGGTCGGGATCGAACAGCACGAGGTCCGCGGGCGCGCCGGGGTTCAGCGTGCCGCCGGGCAGGCGGAACAGCCGCGCCGGGCGCCGCGTCAGCCGGTCGATGACGTCGAGAAGGGACAGGTGCCCGTTGTGATACAGTTCCAGCGAGACGGGCAACAGCGTCTCGAGCCCCGCGGCGCCGAACGCGGCTTGCGCGAAGGGCAGGCGCTTGCTTTCCACGTCCTGGGGATCGTGGCCGCTGGCAATCACGTCGATGGTGCCGTCCTTGATGGCGTCAATCACCGCGCGGCGGTCGTCCTCCGCGCGCAAGGGCGGCGACAGCTTGGCGAAGGTGCGGTAGTCGCCGACCGCCAGCTCGTTGAGGGCGAAATGGGGCGGCGTGGTGCCCGCGGTCACCTGCAGCCCGCGCGCCTTGGCGGCGCGGATGACGTCGAGCGCCTTGGCGCAGGTGACATCGGCGAAATGGACGCGGCCGCCCGTCGCTTCGGCGAGGCGCACGTCGCGCTCCACCTGGATCACCTCGGCGAAGACGGAAATGCCCGCAAGGCCGAGCCGGGTCGCCATCTCGCCCGCATTCATCACGCCGGTCGCCAGCGACCGTTCCTCCGCATGCTGGACGAGAAGGGCGTCGAACATGCGGCCGTATTTCAGGATCTTCATCATCACCGCGGCGTCGGCGACCGCCGTGCGGCCGTCGGTGAAGGCGACCGCGCCCGCAGCGGACAGCAGGCCCATCTCGGTCATCTCGCGCCCCTCGAGGCGCTTGGTGGCGGCGGCCATGGGCACGGCGCGCACGAGCACGTCGTCGCCTCGCCGCCGCGCCACATACTCGACCAGCGACACGGTGTCGATGGGCGGATTGGTGTTGGGCATGGTGATGATGGTGGTGACCCCGCCCGCGGCCGCAGCCTGGCTTGCGGTGGCGAGCGTCTCCTTGTGCTCGGCCCCCGGCTCGCCCACGAAGACGCGGCTGTCGATGAGGCCAGGCGCAAGGCAGCGGCCTTGGGCGTCGATCACCTCCGCATCCGAGGGAACGGAATCCTTGGTGACGTGGTGGCCGGCCGCCACGATGCAGCCTTCGCGCGCGAGAACGCCGCCCGGCCCGTCATAGGCCCGCTCCGGATCCAGAATGCGGGCATTGATGATGGCGATGGGGGCGGTCATGGGCGGATCTCCGTGCCCGCGTCCTCGGCGCGCAGGCGGCGGGTCAGAACGTCAAGGCAGGCCATGCGGACGGCAACGCCCATTTCCACCTGCTCCTGAATGACGCTGCGGTGGATGTCGTCGGCGACCGCGCTGTCGATCTCGACCCCGCGGTTCATCGGGCCGGGATGCATGATGAGCGCGTCGGGCTTGGCGGCGGCGAGCTTTTCGGTATCCAGCCCGTAGAGATGGAAGAACTCGCGGACGCTCGGCAGATAGCTCGATTCCATGCGCTCGCGCTGCAGGCGCAGCATCATCACGATGTCGCAGCCCTCAAGCCCCTTGCGCATGTCGTGGAACACCTCGCCCCCGAGCTTCTCGACGGCGGCCGGCAGCAGGGTGGGGGGCGCCACCACGC
>CAZDSS010000178.1:0-3721 GCA_964508185.1 uncultured Sphingomonadales bacterium | reverse complement strand
CGCGAAGGCTGCTATGCCTGCCATTCGCAGATGATCCGCACGCTCCGCGACGAGGTGGAGCGCTACGGCCCCTATTCGCTCGCCGTCGAATCCCAGTACGACCATCCCCATCTCTGGGGCTCGAAACGCACGGGTCCGGACCTTGCCCGCGTCGGCGGCAAGTATTCCGACGCCTGGCACGTGGCCCATCTCATCAATCCGCGCGACGTGGTGCCGGAATCCGTCATGCCCAGATACGGCTGGCTCGCCCGCAACAAGCTGAAGGTCGATGACCTGCCGCTTCATCTCGCGGCCATGCGCAAGGTGGGCGTGCCCTATACGGACGAGCAGATCGCCAACGCGGTGGACGACGCCTGGGGCCAGGCGACGCCGGACAGCGACCGCGCGGCGGGGGTCGCCGAACGCTATGGCGAGGATACCAACATCCGCGCCTTCGACGGCGATCCCGGGAGGCTTACCGAGATGGATGCGCTGGTCGCCTATCTGCAGATCCTCGGCCGCCTGACGGACGCGGCCTATGGCGGAGAGCTTCCGCCGACGGCGGAGGAGTAAGCGCCATGAATCTGGATCATGAAACGCTCGTCGCCTTTTCCAAGTCTTTCGGGCTCTTCTACCTGATCGCCCTGTCGTTCGGCGTCGCGGTCTACGCCTTCTGGCCCGGCAACAAGGACCGCTTCGAACGGGCGGCCCATGACATTCTTGAGGACGAGGACAAGCCATGTCGGTAGGTGAGCGCGACCCCCATACCGGTAGGGAGACCACCGGTCACGAATGGAACGGGATCAAGGAACTCAACACCCCCGTGCCGAAGGTGGTGTGGATCGCCCTTCTCGTCACCTTCCTGTTCTCGCTGGTCTACTGGGTGCTGATGCCCGCCTGGCCTCTGGGCGTCACCTATACCCGCGGGCTTCTGGGGCTTGACGACGGCAAGGTGGTGGCGGCCAAGGTGGAAGCGGCAAAGGCCGCCCGCGCGCCCTGGGCGTCGCGGATCATGGCCGCCGACTTCGCCGAGATCCAGCGGGATCCCGCGCTCATGAACATCGTGCGCGAAGCGGGTCATCCGCTGTTCGCCGACAATTGCGCCGTCTGCCACGGCACGCGCGGCACCGGCGGCAAGGGATTCCCCAACCTTGCGGCGAACACATGGCTGTGGGGCGGCGATGCGGATGCAATCGCCGAGACCATCCGCGTCGGCATCAATTCCGGCCATGAGGAAACCCGCGTCAGCCAGATGATGGCCTTCGGCCGCGACGGCATGCTGAACCGCAAGGAGGTGCTGGCCGTCGTGACCTATGTGCAGGCGCTGTCCAACCCGGCGATCCGGGCGGAAACGGACGCGGAGACGCTGGAGCTGGGCGGGACCGTGTTCGCCGACAACTGCGCCGCCTGCCATGGCGAGGATGCCCGCGGCATTCCGGAGATGGGCGCGCCCGACCTTGCCGACGACGTCTGGATCTATGGCGGCGACCGCCAGACCATTTTCGAGACCGTCTGGAACGGCCGCCAGGGCCACATGCCCCATTGGGAGGGCCGTCTCGGCGAACTGGAGCGCAAGATCCTGACCCTTTATGTTCTGGATCTTGCCGGGGCGCGGCCATGACCATCCGGCCGCGCATCCTGGTGGGCATACTGGTGGCGCTCGGCCTCGTGCTCTTCGCCGTCGCCAACAGCCACCTCGTGTATGTGGCGGTCAAGTCGCAACCCGAATGCGTCGAGCATCAGAAGCCCGGCGCCGGACATGATGGGACCAGCGGGTTCAGCGCAGCCAAGTCTGCCTGCTGAACCCAAGACCTGCGGAGAAGGACATGACAACCAGTGAACACGCCGCATCTCCCGCCGGAAGGCCCCGGCCGTTCCGGCGCAACCTGCCGGCATCCGCGGCCTTCGACTGGCTGCGCGCGGGCTGGCGCGATCTTGCGAAGGACGCAAGCCTCAGTCTTGCCTACGGCGCGATCGTCTTCATGGCGTCGCTCGCCGTGGTCTGGTGCCTCTTCGCCTTCGGCTACGACTACATCCTGTTCCCGGTGCTGTCGGGCTTCATGGTGGTGGGCCCCTTCGTCGCCCTCGGCCTCTACGAGAAAAGCCGCCGCATCGAGGCAGGCGAGGAGACGACGCTCGCCGGCATGCTGTTCGTGAAGCCCGAGTCCGGCGGGCAGATCCTGTTCACGGGCGCGCTCCTCTGCGTCCTGATGCTGCTCTGGATGCGGGCGGCCGTCATCGTCTATGCGCTCTTTTTCGGGCTCACCCCGTTCCCCGGGCTCGACCATATCGCGGCCATGCTGTTCTTCACCTCGACGGGCTGGGCCATGCTGGTGGTGGGAACGCTCGTTGGCGGCCTGTTCGCGGCGTTCGGATTTGCGATCAGCGCCTTCTCCATCCCCATGCTCCTCAATGAGCGGACCGATGCGCTCACCGCCATGGGCACCAGCATGGCGCTGGTCTGGAACAATTTGCCGGTGATGCTCACCTGGGGCGCCATCGTCCTTGTCCTTTTCGCGTTCAGCGTGCTGACCGCCTTCCTCGGCCTCGTGGTGGTGTTCCCGCTCCTCGGCCATGCGACCTGGCACGCCTATCGGAACATCCGCCATTCATGACACCGCGCGCCATCGCCACCGACGAGGAAGTCCTGCTTGCAAGCCGCGCCCTCGGCGACGGCCTGCATGAGACGGAACTGTCGCTGCCGACCATCCATTGCGGCGGCTGCATCCAGCGCATCGAAAAGGCGCTGAACGCCCTGCCTGCGGTGGAGCAGGCGCGGGTCAATCTTTCGACCAAGCGCCTCACCGTGCGCTGGCGCAATCGCGGCGCGCCGCCGCCCTTCATGGCGAAGCTTCAGGAACTCGGCTACGACGCCCATTTCTTCACGCCCGAGGAAACGCGAAAGGACCCGGTTCTCTCCGAACTGATCCGGGCCCTCGCCGTCGCCGGCTTCGCCTCCATGAACATCATGCTGTTCTCGGTCTCGGTCTGGTCCGGGGCCGATGCGGCGAGCCGCGACCTTTTCCACTGGATCTCGGCGGCGATCGCGCTTCCGACCCTTCTCTATTCGGGGCGGATCTTCTACCGCTCGGCCTGGAAGGCCCTGCGCCACGGGCGCACCAACATGGACGTGCCCATTTCCATCGGCATCACGCTTGCCTTCCTCATCAGCGTCTATGACACGGCGCAGGGCAACGAGCATGCCTATTTCGACGCCTCCACCTCCCTGATCTTCTTCCTGCTCATCGGCCGCACCCTCGACCACATGATGCGGGAGCGGGCGCGCAATGCGGTGAGCGGCCTCGCCCGCCTCGCCGCCCGCGGCGCCTGGGTGGAGCGCGACGGCGGCAAGGCCGAATATCTTCCGGTGGACGAAATCGAGCCCGGCATGACCATCCTGCTCGCGGCGGGGGACCGCATTCCGGTGGACGGCGTCGTCACCCGCGGCCGCTCGGACCTCGACTGCGCCATCGTCACCGGCGAAAGCGCGCCCCGAACGGTGGAGACGGGGTCCAGCGTTCAGGCCGGCACCCTCAATCTCACCGGCCCCCTCAGGATGACGGCGACCGCCGCCGCGCGGGACTCTTTCCTCGCCGAAATGGTGCGGCTGATGGAAGCGGCGGAATCGGGTCGCACCGGCTACCGCCGCCTGGCCGACCGCGCCTCCGCCCTCTATGCGCCGGTGGTGCATACCGCGGCCTTCCTCACCTTCCTCGGCTGGCTTGTGGCCGCGGGCGACCTG
>CAZDSS010000177.1:0-3743 GCA_964508185.1 uncultured Sphingomonadales bacterium | reverse complement strand
AATCTGGACGCGCTGGCCCGTGAATACATGCACCACATCCTGCCACTGGTGCCCGGGGGGCCGGTGCATCTGGCCGGCTGGTCCGTGGGCGGCATCATCGCGCAGGCGATGGCGGTCGAACTGGCGGCAGCCGGGCGCGAAGCGGGACGGGTTGCGGTTCTGGACCGCTATCCCGCCGATGCCTGGCGCGCGGAGCCCGACCCCGATCCGGTCGCCGCCCTGCGCGCGCTGCTGGCCATCGCCGGCCACGATCCCAACGCGCATCTTGACCTGGACACGCGTGAAAAGGTCGTGGCCTTCCTGCGCGCGGGCGAAACCACGCTGGGCGCGCTGCCCGGCCCGGTGCTGGACGGCATCACCCGTCTGGTCACCGACACCAACCGGCTGGTGCGCGGCCATTACCATCGCCAGATGCCCGGCCGACTGACCCATTTCCGCGCCGCGCTGGACCACGCAGGCGAGACGCTGAACGCCGGCATGTGGCAGCCCTATGCCGGCGAGGTCGAGACGCTGGAGGTTCCCTTCCTGCACCCGCAGATGACCTCGCCCGAGGCATCCGCCCTGATCGCCCCGGAACTTGTCCGCCGTCTGGACCGATACTGACGCCCCCGCCCGCCGATTCCGGCGGGCCGGGCAATTTCCCGACGAATCACCATCCGCTTTCTCCTTTCCCGGGCATCCTGCCCGCAAAGGATTAAGATCCGGTCAAGCGGCGGCGAAGGGCAGGACCAGCGGCAGCGAGCCGGCGATGGTCTGGATGTGGATCAGCCCCGGCAGCACATGCACCTGCGGGTCCAGCCCCTGCTGGTCGCGCAGATCGGCGATGAACTGCATCGTCGCAGGCGCCGGCCCATCGGGCGGCGGCCCGCTGCTGCCCGAGCGTTTCTCGCGGTCGCCCAGCGCCATCAGCAGCGGCGGCGGCGGTTCGATCCGTCCTGCCTGCGCGGCAATGCGGCGAATCAGTGGCTCATCCCACCAGATCGACGGGCTGATCGAGTCGAAACGCGCAAACGCCCCCGGCCGCGTCAGCAGCGCATAAAGCGTGAACAGGCCGCCGAAGCTGTGTCCCCACAGGCAGCGGCGGGCGGGGTCGATGGGCAGCCCCTGCTCGGCGGCCTCGCGCAGCTCGCCGGTCAGCCGGTCCAGGAAAAGTGACGCGCCGCCGGCCAGTCGGCCGGGATGCACCGGATCGGGGCGGATGCCGTCGCCCGGCCCTTCGGGCGCGGTGAAATCGGGGTTCTTCGGCGGATAGTAGAAGGCGTGGGTCACCTCGTCCCCGCCCACCGGCACGGTGATGGCGCGGGCGGCGGAGATCCATTCGGGCCCCACCCCGACCTTTCCGGCGTCGGCGAGCACATCCGTCCGGCCGCTTGCGAGATCGAGCCGCACCACCTCGGCGGGCGCCGTCGTGCCCGCGCCGACGAAGACCACGCCCTCGGGGCCGAACGGGCGCACATAGCCGATCCGCACATAGGATGTTTCGATCTCTTCAACCTTCCCGCTCGCCCGGTCGATGCGCACCAGCCGGTCGCTGGCATCCTTCGTCATGACGGCGACGATCACATCGTCGAGGATCGCATAGCTTGAACGGTTGAAGACCCATGCAGGATCGGCGAAATCCGCCTCCGTCCCGTGGAGGGGGCGGCTTTGCCCGCCGTCGAACACATGGATGTTCCACCAGCCCCCGGCGTCCGACAGGTAGTGAAGGCTGCCGTCGGACGCCCATTGCGGCTGCTGGATGGCGGCATCATCCGCGACCTTGCGCACATTCCGCAGGCTGCCGTCGGACGCAATGTCGGCAAGCCACAATGTGGTCTTGTCCCAGGGCATGTCGGGATGGTCCCAGGTGATCCAGGCGAGCCTGCTTCCCGTCGGGTCGATCCGGGGTGAGGCCGCGAAATCGCTGCCGCCCGCAAGCTCCACGATCTCGCCGCCCTTCATGGAGACGGCGACGATCAGATTGCGCGGCTCGCCCCCGCCCCCATGGTCCTCGCCGACGCAGATCAGGCGGTCGCGGCCCGCATCCAGCACGCAATCGGCGAAACGCCAGGGTCCTTCGGGCGATATGGCCGCCGGCTCCTGACCGGGAAGCACGCGATAGAGCCGCTGGTCCGCGAAATTGACGAAATGGACCGCGCCGTCGGGCCCCGGCGCGATGTCGCCGCCGCCATATTCATGGACGCGGTTGCGGGCGTTGAAGCCCGTCGGGATCACATCGATGCTCGCCCCGTCCGCATGGCGGACGATGGCGTTGCGCCCGCCTTCCTCCGGGCGGCGTTCGATCCAGTAGACGGCCTCGCCCCGGGTCACGAGCTCGCCGAAGGACAGGCCCTGCTCGGCCACCATGGCGGCGCTGACGGGGGACTCCCACTGGCTGTAGGGGGCGGTGCGGCTAGCTGCGGCGGAGGATGGGGAGAGGCTGTGCTGCATGAGAATTCCCACCAGGGCAAAGGTGAAAAGGACGCCCGACGATCGTGCTCGCATCGGCATGCTCCCCCCGCGTTTGTTGAACCATTTTTCAAGCATATGCGGCAATGGCCTGACGGCAAAGCCCGTTCCTAGTGAAAGTCGCGGCTGCGAACTTCCAACGTTGCGCGCTCCGTATGGTTCGCCGCGCCGATTTCGGACAGCAGGGGCGACAGGTCCACGAGCCTTTCCACCACCACATGGATGATCTCTCCTTCCCGCTGCACCCGGCCTTCGACGCCGAGGAGGCGCGCCGCCATGATCTCCGCCCGGAAGGGCTCGAACAGGGTGGGCCAGATGACGAGGTTCGCCGTCGCATGCTCGTCCTCGAGAGTGATGAAGATCACGCCCTTGGACGATCCCGGCCGCTGGCGGATGAGGACGAGGCCCGCGATCCGCACCTTCTGCCCGTTGCGCATCTGGGCAAGATCGCCCAACGCCCGGAAGCGCCGCGCCGCAAGCTGCCCGCGGATGAAGGACAGGGGATGGGCGCGGAGGGTGAGCCCCATGGTCGCATAATCCTCGCTCACCTCGCCGCCCGCGGTCATGGGGCGGAGGGCGACGGCGGGTTCGGCGAAAAGATCGTCGTCCCGCGCCGCAGCCGCGGCGAACAGGGGCAAGGGCGCGTCATCGAGCGCGCGGATCGCCCACAGCGCCTGCCGCCGGGCGAGACCCAGGGAGCCGAAGCCGTCCGCCTCCGCCAGACGCTCGATCTGGTGGACGGGCACGCCGCTTCGCCGCCAGAGATCGTCGACGGACCGGTAGGGCGCATGGCGCGCGGCGACGATCATGGCCGCGGGCCCGTTGCCCATGCCCTTCACCGAACGGAAGCCGAGGCGCACGGCAAGCCTGCCGTCCTTCTGCCGTTCGAGGACGGCGTCCCAGTGGCTGTGGTTGACGTCCACGGGAAGGACCTGAACCCCATGGGCGCGGGCGTCGCGCACCAGCTGCGCCGGGGCATAGAAGCCCATGGGCTGGGAATTGAGCAGGGCGGCGAGGAATATCTCGGGATGGTGGCATTTGATCCAGGCCGAGGCATAGACGAGGATGGCGAAGGACGCCGCATGGCTTTCCGGGAAGCCGTAGGTGCCGAAGCCCTCGATCTGGCTGAAGCAGCGTTCGGCGAAGTCCCGGTCGTAGCCGCGCTCAAGCATCCCCGTGATGAAGCGGTCGCGGAACTTCTGGATGGTGCCCATGTTGCGGAAGGTGGCCATGGCGCGGCGGAGCTGGTCCGCCTCGCCGGGCGTGAAGCCCGCCGCCACCACCGCAAGCTTCAT
>CAZDSS010000176.1:0-3763 GCA_964508185.1 uncultured Sphingomonadales bacterium | reverse complement strand
TGATGCCGCATCTGCATCTCAGCCTGCAGGCCGGCGACGACATGATCCTGAAGCGCATGAAGCGCCGCCATTCGCGAGAGGACGCCATCCGCTTCACCGAGCGCCTCCGCACCGCACGGCCGGAGGTCGCCTTCGGCGCCGACATCATCGCCGGATTCCCGACCGAGACCGAGGAAATGTTCGAGAACAGCCTGCGGCTCGTCGACGAATGCGACCTCACCTATCTCCATGTCTTCCCCTATTCCGAGCGCAAGGGCACGCCCGCCGCGCGCATGCCGCAGGTGGACAAGGCGGTGCGCAAGGAACGGGCGGCGCGGCTTCGTGCCCGCGGCCGGGAGCGGCTCGACCGTTTCCTCGACCGCCGGATCGGCAGCATCGCCCATGTCCTGGTGGAGCGCGCTGCTGACACGGGCGGTACGGAAGGACATGACGCGGATTTCGCGCCGGTGCGGATTGCCGCCGATCTCGCACCGGGAACGCTCGTCCGCTGCCGCATCACGGGACGCGGCGACGACCATCTGATCGGCGCAATCGAGGACTGCCGTGGCTGACATCAATCCTCCCAAGAAATCCTGGCTCGAACGGCTGAAATCGGGACTCGGGCGCTCCAAGAGCGCGATCACCGAGGGCATCGCCAACATCTTCGTCAAGCGCAAGCTGGATGACGAGACGCTCGAGGAGCTCGAGGACCTGCTGATCTCCGCCGACCTCGGGGTCGCGGCCGCAAGCCGGGTGACCGAGGCCCTCGCCAGGAGCCGCTACAACAAGGACGTGACGGCGGAGGAGGTGAAGCAGGCCCTTGCCGCGGAAGTGGCGGCGATTCTCACCCCCCATGCGCGGCCGCTGGCGGTCGACGGCAGCCACAAGCCCCATGTGATCCTGGTGGTCGGCGTCAACGGTTCCGGCAAGACGACCACCATCGGCAAGCTCGCCCAGCAGTTCCGGAACGACGGCAAGCGCGTGACGCTGGCCGCGGGCGACACCTTCCGCGCCGCGGCCATCGAGCAGCTGCAGGTCTGGGGCGAGCGCACGGGCGCGCCGGTGATCGCATCCAGGGTCGGGGCGGACGCGGCGGGCCTTGCCTATGAGGCGCTGGAGCGGGCGGAAGCCAACGGCTCCGACATCCTGATGATCGATACCGCCGGGCGGCTCCAGAACAAGCAGGGATTGATGGACGAGCTGGCGAAGGTGGTCCGCGTGCTGCGCAAGAAGGACCCGACCGCGCCCCACGACGTGCTTCTGGTGCTGGATGCGACCACGGGTCAGAACGCCCTGTCCCAGACCGAGGCCTTCCGCGAGGTCGCCCATGTCACCGGCATCGTCATGACCAAGCTCGACGGCACCGCCAAGGGCGGGGTGCTGGTGGCGCTCGCCGAGAAATTCGCCCTGCCCATCCATGCGATCGGCGTCGGCGAGGCGGTCGAGGACCTGCAGCCGTTCGACGCCCGAAGCTTCGCCCGCGCCCTCGTGGGTCTGGAGGGCTGACGAACATGCATCCGCTGGTCAAGTTCCTGATCGAGATCGGCCCCCTCGTCGTCTTCTTCTGGGTCAACGGCAAATACGGCATCTTCGAAGCGACCGCCGCCTTCATGGCGGCGACGGTGATCTCCATGGCCGCGTCCTGGCTCATGCGGCGCACGATCCCGATCATGCTCTGGGTGTCGGGGGTGGTGGTGCTGGTCTTCGGCGGGGCGACGATCCTGTTCGAGAACGAGCTTTTCATCAAGCTCAAGCCCACGATCATCTATCTCCTGTTCGCGGGCGTGCTGTTCTTCGGGCTGTGGCGCGGCCAGTCCTATCTCAAGCTGGTGCTGGATGCGTCGTTTCCCCAGCTTCAGGACGAGGGCTGGATGCGCATGACCCGGCGCTGGGCCTGGTTCTTCCTGGCGATGGCCGCGTTGAACGAGGTCATCTGGCGGGCGGTGGATACCGATACCTGGGTCGCCGCCAAGCTCTTCCTGTTCCTGCCCCTCAGCATGGTCTTCGCCATCGCGCAAGTACCGCTCATCCAGCGTTACCAGCGGGCGGACGAAACCCAGGCGGAATAGGCGCTCAGAGCCCCTGCGGCAGGCGGTTGCCCAGTTCCCCGGCGGGATTGGTGAAGGGGGCGATCACCGCGCGGTCGCGCGCCTCGGCGAAATGGTGGAGCGCCCAGTGGACGCTGGGAAAGGCAAGCTCGTCCCACGGGATCTCGTCCCAGTAGAAGAGCCGCACCTCGAGGCTTTCGGGGCCTGCGGAGAAGTCGGGCCTTGCAAGGCGCGCGCGATAGATGAGCTGGACCTGCGAGATGCGCGGAATGCTGTAGATCGCGAGCAGATCCCGCACCTCGATGTCGGCGCAGGCTTCTTCGCGCGCCTCGCGGCGGGCGCCCTGCTCCGTCGTCTCGTGCTCCTCCATGAAGCCCGCGGGTATGGTCCAGAAGCCGCGCCGCGGCTCGATGGCGCGGCGGCAGAGCATCACTTGCGACAGGCCGCTCTCATCCGTCACCTCGACGACGGAGCCCACGATGATCTTGGGATTTTCATAATGAATCCAGCCGCAGCGGTCGCAGACCATGCGTTCGAGATCGTCGCCGGGCACGGCGCGGCGGCTGAAGGCGGGATTGTCGTTGCCGTCGGACATGGGCCCTAATCTGCCATGCCCCAATACGGGGGTAAAGGCGTCAGACGGTGATGTCTATGAACTGGCCGAGGCGCACGAATTGCGGCCGGCTGTCGGCGAAGGGCGCCTCGCGGGTGACGGAGCCGCGGGTCGTGGCGGCAGGTTCCGCGCCCGCCGCGTGCGCGGCCTCTGTGGAAGCCGAGGCGCGGACGCTCGTCTGGGCCGCGGCCTTGCTCTGGTTCGTCTGCTGCTGTCCCTTGCGCAAGGCCGCCTGTCGCTGGGCGGCGTCCCGCAGCGCCTGACGCACGATGGCGTCGCGCGCGTCCTTCTCCCGTCGCGCGGGATCCACCGCCTGGCCGCCGGAATTCTCGGGCGGCACGGCGCGCCGCCGCACCTCGGCCGGACTGGGCAGCCTGGTGAGCGCGGTGAACAGGGAACTGTCAGGGGTGATCTTCATACCGGATCTCTCGCCCGGGGCATGAACTTCGGCCCAAAGCGGACTTGTTCGGTCCAGAATGAGAGGGAGAGTTTAAGAAACCGTAAACCGGGCGCGGCGCCGGCGGGGCCGGACCGCGATCACGATCCGTCCGCCTGCATTTCGGCGCGAATGCTGTTCACCGCCGCCTGATCCCCCTGCCGTTCGGCGATGTCCAGCGCGCGGCCATAGGCCTGAAGGGCCTTGTCCCCCTCGCCCATCACCCGATAGGCGCGGGCGAGGCGCAGCCAGCCCGGGCCGTTGTCCGGCTCGTCCTCCAGCCGCGCGGCGAGATTTTCGACCATGGCGCGGATCTGCGCCGCCTGTTCCTCGGGCGGAAGGTTCATGATCGCTTCCGCAGCGGCGTTGGCCACGGGCGGCTTGCCCTGGGCCTGCCGCGCCTCGCTGATGCGGCGGATGATCTGGTCGCGCCATTCGGCCTCGGGCGGGGCGTCGGCAAGGAGCGCCTGCCACACCTCCTCCGCCTCCGCCGCCTTGCCCTTCTGCATGAGGGCGAGACCCTGATAGTAGCGGAGGACCGGGGCGCGCCCGTCCATCTCCATGGCCTGGCGCAGGGCGAGTTCGGCCGCGGGCGTGATCTGCCCGCGCCCCAATGCGATCAGGCTTTCAAGGTAATAGACGCGAAGCTCGAAATTGTCGGGACGCGCCGCCACCGCCCCGTCCGGG
>CAZDSS010000175.1:0-3794 GCA_964508185.1 uncultured Sphingomonadales bacterium | reverse complement strand
AAGGGCCCACCCGCCGGCCGGAAACCGAGGATGAGTCCGAGCGCGATCACCACGACGGCAGCAACCAGGTAGCGCACGCTGTCGCCGATCAAGGCCCCGACCAGCGGCGCCGGACGCCAGCTCGGCAGGCTGCGGAAGCGCTCGATCTCTTGCCCGAGCCCGAACCCATTCGCCATGTTTTGAATTTCGCGGAACCCATCGCGACGCCCGAACATCTCGCCCGCGCCCTCACTGACGGGGTCCATGCCGTCTCTGCCGAACTGGACCGGCGGCAACTGGGCTTGCGCCGTCTCGCCCTCTGTTTCGAGCGGCTGGACGGCAGTCCGCAACGCCTTGTGGTGGGCACTGCCCGGCCGTCCCGCGCGCCCGAACATCTCCTGCGTCTTCTGACGGAGAAACTTGGCGCAGTGGATCCCGGCCTCGGGGTGGAGCGGATCGTTTTCGACGCCCATCTCTGCGAGGAACTGTCGCCGGCGCAGGACAATCTGTTGCGGGACAAGGCGCGCGCGGCGGGCGACCCTGCGGCCTTCATCGACCGGCTGGTCAACCGCCTTGGCCCCCGCGCAGTCCATGGCCTGACGCCGATCCCCAGCGACCTGCCCGAGCGCGCCGTTCGCCGGGTCGGACCTCTGGCCGGGTTGGCGGGGGCCGGACGGGGAGCCGCCTGGCCCGCCCAGTGGGTGCGCCCCTTGCGCCTTCTCAACCCGCCGGAGCCGGTGGAGACCATGGCCCTCATGCCCGACTATCCGCCCGTCTCCTTCACCTGGCGGCGGGTGCGCCATCGCATCCGCGCTGCTGACGGGCCGGAACGCGTCTTCGGCGAATGGTGGCGGCGCGCGGAAGAAGAGGACGAGATCCGCGACTATTACCGGGTCGAGGACGAGGCGGGTGCGCGATTCTGGCTCTTCCGCCGCGCAATAGCCGGGGCGCAGCGCTGGTATATCCATGGGATCTTCGCGTGATGGCTTACGCGGAACTTCAGGTCACCAGCAATTTCTCCTTCCTGCGCGGGGCGAGCCATCCTCATGAACTGGTGCTGATGGCCAAGGCGCTCGGACATAAGGCGATGGCGATCACCGACCGCAACAGCCTCGCCGGGATCGTGCGCGCCCATGTGGCGGCGACGGAAGCGGGGCTGCGGCTGGTGATCGGCTGCCGGCTGGACCTCAACAACGGCCGCTCGGTCCTCTGCTATCCCATGGATCGCGCCGCCTATGCGCGGCTCACCCGGCTATTGACCCTGGGCAAGAGGCGCGCGCCCAAGGGCGAATGCGACATATCCCCCGACGATCTCGCAGCCCATGGCGAAGGCCAGATCCTAGTCGCCCTGGCCGAGCGGGCGGACGATAACCTTGCGGGCTGGCTTCGGGACTTGCGGGCGGATTTCGGCGACCGCCTCTATCTCGCGCTCACCCGCCGCTTCCGCCCGGACGAGGGGGCGCGGCTCGATGCCCTGTCCGATCTCGCGCGCAGCATGAATGTGCCGACGGTGGCGACCAATGACATTCTCTATCATGATCCGGCGCGGCGAATATTGCAGGATGTGGTCACCTGCATCCGCGAGAAATGCACCATCGACGACCTCGGCCCAAAGCGCGAGCGCTTCGCCGACCGCTATCCCAAAAGCCCCGATGAGATGCGGCGTCTCTTCCCCCGCTACGGCGACGCTGTGGCGCGCACCTTGGAGATCGTCGCGCGCTGCCGCTTTTCCCTCGATGAGCTGAAATACCAGTATCCCGACGAATGCCTCATCCCCGGCAAGACGGCGCAGGAGGCGCTGGTGGAACTCACATGGAAAGGGGCGGCCGATCGCTATCCCGATGCCGTTCCCGATAATGTGCGCCAACAGATCGAGCATGAGTTGCAACTGATCGCCCGCTGCAATTACGCGCCCTATTTCCTCACCGTCTGGCGCATCGTGAATTTCGCGCGTGGGAAGCGCATTCTCTGCCAGGGGCGGGGCAGCGCCGCCAATTCCGCCGTCTGTTTCTGCCTCGGCATCACCGAGATCGACCCGAGCACCAGCAATCTCCTGTTCGAGCGCTTCATCTCCGAAGACCGCAACGAGCCGCCGGATATCGACGTGGATTTCGAGCATGAAAAGCGGGAGGAGGTGATCCAGTGGATCTATGAAACCTACGGCCGCGAGCGCGCCGCCATGACCGCGAGCGTCGCCTGCTACCGCAGCCGCGGCGCGATCCGCGACGTGGGCAAGGCGCTGGGGCTGCCCGAGGACGTGACGGCGGCGATCGCCCGCACCATCTGGGGCTGGAGCACGGACGGCGTGACGGAGGAGCGGACGCGTACCTTAGGTCTCGACCCCACGGACCGCAGGCTGGCCCTGACGCTTTCCTTCGCCCGGGAGCTGATGGGTTTCCCGCGCCATCTGTCCCAGCATCCGGGCGGCTTCGTCATCACCCATGACCGGCTGGACGAACTGGTGCCCGTGGCCAATGCGGCCATGCCGGAGCGCACCATGATCGAATGGGACAAGGACGATATCGACGTGTTGCGCATGATGAAGGTGGATGTCCTCGGCCTCGGCATGCTGGGCTGCATGCATCGTGCCTTCGACCTTCTGCGCGATCACAAGGGCCTCGACCTCACCATCGCTACGATCCCCAAGGAAGACCCTGCCGTCTATGACATGCTCTGCCGGGCCGACAGTGTCGGCGTCTTCCAGGTGGAGAGCCGCGCCCAGATGAACATGCTGCCGCGCCTCAAGCCCCGCCGCTTCTATGACCTGGTGATCGAGGTCGCGATCGTCCGCCCCGGCCCGATCCAGGGCGACATGGTGCATCCTTACCTCAAACGCCGCCAGGGGTTGGAGCCCGTGACCTATCCCTCCCCCGAGCTGGAGGAAGTCTTGTCGCGCACCCTCGGCGTGCCCCTGTTCCAGGAACAGGCCATGAAGCTCGCCGTGGTCGCCGCCGGTTTCACCCCGGGCGAGGCGGACCAGTTGCGCCGCGCCATGGCCACCTTCCGCAATGCGGGGACGATCCAGAAATTCCGCGACCGCTTCATCGCCGGGATGCGCGAGCGCGGCTATGATTCCGATTTCGCCGCGCGCTGCTTCGGCCAGATCGAGGGCTTCGGCACCTACGGCTTTCCGGAAAGCCATTCGGCATCCTTCGCCATCCTGGTCTATGCCTCGTCCTGGATCAAATGCCACCATCCGGAGGTGTTCCTCGCCGCACTCCTGAATTCCCAGCCCATGGGCTTCTATGCCCCGGCGCAACTGGTGCGCGATGCCCGCGCCCATGGCGTGACAGTCCTGCCCGTGGACATAAATCACAGCCACTGGGACGCGGTGCTGGAGGACCAGGGCAAGGGCGATCACGCGGTGCGGCTCGGCTTCCGCTCCGTCAAGGGGCTGGGCAATGCGGCGGCGGCCATGATCGTCGCGGCCCGCCATGCGCCTTATCTGTCGGTCGATGATCTCTGGCGGCGGAGCGCTGTCGCCGTCCCGCAGATCGAACGCCTGGCCGAGGCGGATGGGTTCGGCTCGCTCGGTCTCACGCGGCGCGACGCCCTTTGGGCCATCCGCGCCCTGGAGGACGAACCGCTGCCTTTGTTCGCCGCGGCGGACAAGGCGGAGGCGCTTTTCCCCGAGCCGGCGGTCACCCTCCGCCCCATGACCGCGGGCGGCGAGGTGACGGAGGATTACGCGACCCTCGGCTTCACGCTGCGTGCCCATCCCCTGTCCTTCATCCGCGACCGGCTGGCGGCGCGGGGGCTCCGGGCTCTCCGCGACCTCGACCGCTTGCGCGACGGGCAGGCGATCCGCACTGCCG
>CAZDSS010000174.1:0-3862 GCA_964508185.1 uncultured Sphingomonadales bacterium | reverse complement strand
AGGGCATGGGCTCGGGGCGGATCTTCTCGGACTCGTAGACCGGCCGGCCCTGCTCATCGAAGCCGGTCTGGACGGTGCGCTCGAAATGTTCGCCCTTTTCCTGCGCCTCGCGGGCGCGTTCATTGTAGCTGGCGACGTTGCGGACGCCGAGCTTGGACATCTTGCGATAGCGGTCCTCCATCTCGCGCACGGTCCACTTCAGGGCCACGACCGCCTTCTTGGGATCGGTCACGACCGGCGCGAGCAGGTGCGGGATGCCGTCATAGACCGACAGCTCCAGCATCTTGGGGTCGATCATGATGAGACGGCATTCGTCGGGCCGGAGCCGGTAGAGGAGCGACAGGATCATGGCGTTGATCGCCACCGACTTGCCCGAGCCCGTGGTCCCGGCCACCAGCAGGTGCGGCATGGTGGCGAGGTCCGCATAGACCGGCTCGCCGCCGATATCCTTGCCGAGGGCGAGCGTGAGGCGCGGCCCCGGCTCCTCGTAGGCACGGGTGTCAAGCAGCTCGCGCAGCGCCACCATCTCGCGATGGCTGTTCGGAAGCTCGATGCCGATGGCGTTCCGACCGGGCACCACGGCGACGCGGGCCGAGACCGCCGACATGGAGCGCGCGATGTCGTGAGCAAGCCCGATGACCCGGGCCGACTTGGTGCCGGGCGCGGGCTCAAGCTCGTAGAGCGTGACGACGGGGCCGGGCCGCACCGCCGTGATCTCGCCCTTGACGCCGAAATCGTCGAGGACGGATTCGAGCATTCTTGCGTTCTGTTCGAGCGCCTCGGCGCTCACCTTGTCGCCGCGTGGCTTCTGGGGCCTGGCGAGAAGGTCGAGGGGCGGCAGCTTGAAGCCGCCCTCGGCGAAATCGAACGAGGGCTGACGCTCCCGCTCGGCGCGGCGGCTGCGCTTGAGGAGGCGCGGCGCCGGTTCTTCGATCACCCGCGGGGCGAGATCCTCCTCATCCTCGTCCTCGTCGTCGTCATCGACGGCAGCCGCGGCCTTTCCGGCGGCGCGCGCCCGCGGCTCCTTGCGCTGGGCTTCCACGCGGCGCGGGCGCGGCTCGCTCTTCAGCGACAGGGCGAGGGCGCGGATACCGCGGAAGACGGCGAAGAGCGCGCGGAGGATGACGCGGGCGATGCGGGCGAGGAAGCTTCCGATCGCCCGCCATTCATGGCCGATGAGGCCGAGGGAGAGCACATAGCCGGCGAGCCCGATCGCGGTGAAGACCAGCCCGTAGATGACGGGATAGAGCCCGAGGCCCCATTGCGCGAGCAAGCCCTCGAAGCGGAGCGCGATGCCGAGGCCGAGATAGCCGCCGAGGCCCGCAGTCGTGGGCCATGGGTCATCAAGCGGCCAGAGGGCGAGCGCCGCGGCGAGAAACAGGATCGCGACCGGCAGCAGGAGGAGCTGGAAGGGCAGAAGCGGTAGCCCCTTGTGGGTAACCGTGCGATAGCCCCAGGGAGCGAGCGGCAGCACCAGAAGCCAGGCACCGAAGCCGAGGGACTGCAGCAGGAGGTCCGCCATGTGCGACCCCGGCAGGCCGAGCCAGTTCTGGGGCGCCGCGGTCGTCTCGTTCTGCCAGCTGGGGTCGGCCGGATTGAAGCTGATGAAGGCCGCCGCCGCCAGCAGCAGAAGGATCCACTGGGCGAAGCCCGCCGCCTCCACCAGCCGCCGCTTGATGAAGTCGGTCACCTTCTTGGGCAGAAGGGTGGTTTTCCTGCGCGTTTTCGTCGCCGCCCTGGCCAAGACCCTGCCGTTGCCCCTTGAGAAACCGAAACCTGCGCCCGAGGGCGTCAGAGCAGTGATACATCACAGACGTGAACGTCTCAAGAACCGAGGACCGATACCAGCCTTTCAAGCCCGGCCCGGGTGGTCGCAAGATCGTCCACGAGCGCCACGCGGATGAAGGCGTCGCCCGGGCTCCGCCCGTCGGGGCCGGGATGGGAGAGATATTTCCCCGGCAGCACGCGAAGCCCTGCCTCCCGCCACAGCCGCACGGCCGCCGCCTCGCCGTCGCCCACCTCGAGCCACAGGAAGAAGCCCCCCGCGGGGCGGTAGAAGCCGAAGCGCCCGGCGAGCAGCTCCGCCGCCGCGTCGAACTTGGCGCGGTAGAGGGCGCGGTTCGCCTCCACATGGACCTCGTCCTCCCAGGCCGCGGCGGCAGCCGCGAGCAGGGGAAGGGGTATGGTCGGCCCCACATAGGAGCGGAACTGGCGGAAGGCGGCGATGAGCGCCCTGTCCCCCGCGACGAAGCCCGACCGAAGTCCCGCGAGCCCTGAGCGCTTGGACAGGGAATGGAAGACGAGAACGTTGGCGAAGGGATCGTCCGCCCCCTCCCCCGCCGCGGCGAGGCTCATGCAGGCTTCGAGCGCGCCCGCCGGGGCCGTGTCGCCATAGATCTCGCAATAGCATTCGTCCACGACGAGGGTGAAGCCGTATCTCCGGGCAAGGCGCACGTGATCCTCGAGCTCCGCAAGGCTCGCGACGCTCCCCTGGGGATTGGCCGGCGTGCAGAGATAGGCGAGCGCCGTCCGCTCCAGCACGTCCGCCGGAAGGCTCGCGAATTCCGGCAGGAAGTTGGTCTCGCGGGTCGCGTCCACATAGACGGGCTCCGCCCCGGCGGCGAGCGCCGCCGCCGCATAGCACTGGTAGAAGGGATTGGGCAGCAGCACCACGGGCCGGCGCCCCTTGCGCTCCGGCGGCACGGTGAGGAAGGCGATTGAAAAAAGCCCTTCCCGGGTGCCGTTCAGGGGCAGGAGATTGCGCTCCGGCGCGAACCGGTCATCGAGATTGTAGCGTCGGGCGAGCCAGCCGCCCGCGGCCTTGAGCCACTCGGGCGTTCCGCTGATGGGCGGATACTTGCCGTAGAGCGCCATGTCCTTCGTGAGGAGCGGCGCGATGAAATCGGGCGCGCCGTGGCGCGGCTCGCCGATGGTCATGTCGATGGGCGAATTCCCCGGCGCGATGCCTTCAAGAAGGCTGCGCAGGCGGGGAAAGGCATATTCGGGGAGCTCCGCGAGACGGGGATTCTGCATGGCCGGACCTGCTGGCAAAAAGAAAAGTCCGCGGGACAGTAGCGACCTGCGCCCGCGGACTCAAGATGCCAGGGATCCCCCGAGGGGGCGCGGGTCAGGCGCCCTGACGGGAACCGCGTCCGAACTCGGGATAGGCTTCGAGGCCGAGTTCCGCAACGTCGGAGCCGCGCGCCTCGTCCTCCTGCGAGAGGCGGACGCCGAGGGTGAACTTCAGCACCAGCCACACGATGGCCGAGGTGATGCTGACGAAGACGCCCACCGCGACGATGCCGATCAGCTGGGTGACGAAGCTGGCGTCGGCATTGGTGAAGGGCACCACGAGCGTCCCCCAGATGCCGCAGACGAGATGCACCGGGATCGCGCCCACCACGTCGTCGATGCGGAGCTTGTCGAGAAGCGGCACCGCGAAGACCACGAGCACGCCGCCCACCGCGCCGATCAGGGTCGCCTGACCGAGGGTCGGCGTATCCGGCCCGGCGGTGATGCTGACGAGACCGGCGAGGGCGCCGTTCAGGGCCATGGTGAGGTCGACCTTCTTGTAGAGGATCTTGGTGAGGATGATGGCCGCCACCACGCCGCCGCAGGCCGCGACGTTCGTGTTGCCGAGGACGGAGGCCACGGCGACGGCGTCGGCCGCCGTGCCGAGCGCCAGCTGGGACGCGCCGTTGAAGCCGAACCAGCCGAACCACAGGATGAAGGTGCCGAGGGTCGCGAGCGGCAGGTTCGAACCAGGAAGCGCGTTCACCCGGCCGCCCGCATACTTCTCGGCGCGCGGGCCGATGATGAAGGCGCCCACGAGCGCCGCCCAGCCGCCCACCGAGTGCACGAT
>CAZDSS010000173.1:0-4008 GCA_964508185.1 uncultured Sphingomonadales bacterium | reverse complement strand
GGGCGGCAGCCTGCTGCCCGTCGCCGTCTCCGCCGACGATCCATATGACGCGCCGGACCCTGAACGGGCGGGACCCGTGCTTTCCGATGCGCAGGCCAAGGCGGCGGAGGGGCTCAAGGCCGCCGTCGGCAAGGGCTATGCCGCCCTCGTCCTCGAAGGGGTGACGGGGTCGGGGAAGACCGAAGTCTATTTCGAGGCGGTGGCGGCGGCGCTCGCCGACCCGGATGCGCAGGTTCTTGTGCTGCTGCCCGAGATCGCGCTCACCAGCCAGTGGCTGTCTCGCTTCACGGAGCGGTTCGGGGCACCGCCCGTTCTCTGGCACTCCGACCTCGGCATGGCCGAGCGCCGCCGCGCCTGGAAGGCGGTGGCGACCGGCGAGGCGCGGGTGGTGGTGGGCGCGCGCTCGGCGCTCTTTCTGCCCTATCAGAATCTTGCCCTCATCGTGGTGGACGAGGAGCATGACCCCGCCTTCAAGCAGGAGGACGGCGTCATCTATCAGGCCCGGGACATGGCGGTGGTGCGCGCCCATCTGGGGCAGATCCCGATCGTGCTCGCATCCGCGACCCCGTCCCTCGAGACGGTGCAGAACGTGGAGCAGGGCCGATACCAGCTGTTCCACCTGCCGAATCGCCACGGCGCGGCGGAACTTCCCGAGATCGAGACCGTGGACCTCCGCCGCACGCCGCCCGCGCGGGGCGCGTTCCTCGCTCCGCCGCTTCTCGCTGTCCTTGCCGACACCTTCGCGCGGGGCGAGCAGGCGCTCCTGTTCCTCAACCGCCGGGGCTATGCGCCGCTCACCCTCTGCCGTACCTGCGGCCACCGGCTGGAATGCCAGAGCTGTTCCGCCTGGCTGGTGGAGCATCGCTTCAAGGGCCGGCTCATGTGCCATCACTGCGGCCACAGCGAGCCGCTGCCGGAGATCTGCCCGGCCTGCGGGGCCGAGGACAATCTCGTCCCCTGCGGCCCGGGGGTGGAGCGAATCGCCGAGGAAATGGCCCGGAACTTCCCCGACTGCCGCCTGCTGGTCATGTCCAGCGACGTCATGACATCGCCTGCGCGGCTTTCCCAGATGATCGCCGAGATCGCGGAGCATCGGGTCGATTGCATCATCGGCACCCAGATGGTGACCAAGGGCTATCACTTCCCCATGCTGACCCTCGTTGGCGTGGTGGATGCGGATCTCGGCCTTCAGGGGGGCGACCTCCGCGCGGCGGAGCGCACCTACCAGCAGCTCTCCCAGGTGGCGGGCCGGGCCGGGCGGGCCGAGCGCAAGGGGCGCGTGATGCTGCAGACCCACATGCCCGACCATCCGGTGATCGCCGCCCTCGCCCGGGGCGATGCCGCAGCCTTCGTCGTCGCCGAGCTCCAGTCCCGCGCGGCGCAGGAGATGCCGCCCTTCGGCAGGCTTGCCGCACTCATATTGTCGGGCGAGGATGCCGCGGCGGTGGAGCGCATGGCCCGCCGCCTCGGGGCGACGGCGCCGCACGGGGACGGGATCACGGTGCTCGGCCCCGTGCCCGCGCCCTTCGCGCTTCTGCGCGGCCGCCATCGCTGGCGGCTCCTCCTCAAGGCGCGGCGCGGGATCGACGTGCAGGGCGCGCTCCGCGCCTGGCTCCGCCGCGCGGGCGGCATGAAGGGGGTCAGGATCCAGGTGGACGTGGACCCCTACAGCTTCCTCTGACCGTCACTGGTCCGTATCCCGCTCCTCGCTTTCCTCGTCCTCTTCTTCCTCTTCTTCTTCATCCAGTTCCTCGACCCGGACGGAGGATCGGCTATCGTCCGACTCCCCGGGGTCGCCATAGAAATGGTCGAAGATGCGGTTGAGGCCCAGGTTCAGGATCGGCTCGAAGATCATCATGGCCATGCCGTAGATGAAGGCGATGCCGAGCTCCCGGAACAGGAAGGTGAAGGGGCCGCCGATGCAATGTTCCTCCAGATCCTCGAAGGAGATGGTCTCGCCGCCGTCGGCGATGGCCTGCAGCTCTTCGCGCCCGCCGATGCAGTAGGTCTGGATGCTGAAGCCGTTGGTGAGCGCCACGGTCACCGTGCTCGTGGTCATGGCGATCACCCGGATCAGCATGTCGCGGGTGATGGTCCAGCGGTGGGGGCGGCCGCCGTCCGCAGGGTTCGGCCGCGTGCTGTAGGTGCGGGCGAAGGCCTGCCCTGGGCTTTCGCCCCGCGGCTTGATCTTTATGGAGCCGCGCATGCAGCGGCGAAGGCCGGAGCGGATCCCGTACATGATGGGACCGACGAGGGCCGAGGTGATGGCGCTCACCGTCTGCTGGGTGCTGAACCGGGTGTCCCGAAGAAGCGCCAGGGTGGTCCCGGAAATGGACGCCCGGATCGCCCAGGATACGGGGAGAAGGCCGTAGCGCGCGGCGACGGCAAAGCATTTGCGCACCCGCTCCGGCACCTCGTCCTCCGGCGGGTGGAGAAGGCTCTTGAACAGCACGATGGCGTTCGGATAGCCGAGCACCGCCGCGAGATTGAACAGGAAGCTTGAGAGGATGATGTTCGGCTGCAGGAAGCGGATGATGAGCCCGTTCGCCACCATGGTCGCCCCGTAGGTGCTCACATATATGAGCGTGTCCGCGCCGAGCGCCCGCCAGGTGGCGGCGCAGCGCACCGCGGTGGTGAGGGAATCGTCAGGCTCGACCCCGGTTTCCGCCGCGATGCGGATCGCGACCTCCTCCGCCTCCTCGTCCGGCCGTCCGGGGTCGGTGATGGTGAGCGTGCTGAGCTCCAGCGCCTCCTCACCGTCGTTCGGCACCGAGCGGACGGGAATGTGGATGACCAGAGGCTGGTCGCTGCGCGGGCGCGGATTTCCGCGCTCTTCAATGTCGCGCTCAAGGGTGTCGGCGTCTTTTTCCTCGTCCATTTTCGTCTCCTCGCTATGGCGCCGCGACCATCCGCGGCGCCCCCGATGGACGGACGAGGAAAAAGGCTGTGAAACACCCCGTTCAAGGCGCAAGACGTGGGTTGCAGTCCGGTGTTTCGTGTGTTAGGTAAGCGGCGCGTTTCCAAGAGGCCTTCTGCTTCGAGGCATTGCGCGTGCGCCCTGGGGTTTCGGGTCGAACCGGGGCAGAATCTCTGGACCGGAATTGAAATTTGCAGCATCCGCCGAAAGCGCCGGATGCGCGCGAAGTTGAGGGGTGTGATCGGTGGCAGCGGGCAAAGCCCCAGAACAGGTGGCCAATGCGGCCATAGTCTCCGGCGTCGCCGGGCGTTATGCCGTCGCGTTGTTCGAGCTGGCTCGGGATGCGGGGGCACTGGAAGCGGTCGAGGCCGATCTGGCCCTTCTGGACCGGATTCTCTCTGAAAACAAGGATCTCGGGGCCGCCGTCGCGAGCCCGCTTCTGAGCCGCGAACAGCGGGCCCGGGTCTTCGCCGTCGTGGGCGACGCGGTGAAATCCGCCAACGGCAAGGGTTTCCACAAGCTCACGGAAAATTTCCTCGGCGTTCTCGCCGAAAACGGTCGCGCCGGTTCCCTGGCCGCGATCGCATCGGCCTTCCGCACGCTGCTCGCTCAGGAGCGGGGCGAGGTTTCGGCCGAAGTGACGAGCGCCGTGCCGCTCACTGACAATCAGCGCGCCGCCCTGGGCGCCCGGCTCCGGGAGCTCGTTGGCCGCGACGTGACGCTTGATGCCCGCGTGGATCCGAGCCTTCTTGGCGGTCTGGTGGTCAAGATCGGCTCCCGCATGATCGATTCGTCCCTGCGGACGAAACTCAATAATCTTAAAGTTGCCATGAAAGAGGTTGGATAATGGACATCCGGGCCGCTGAAATCTCCAAGATTCTGAAGGAGCAGATCGCCAATTTCGGGGCCGAAGCCGAGGTCTCGGAAGTCGGCAAGGTGCTGTCGGTCGGTGACGGTATCGCCCGCGTCTACGGCCTCGACAACGTGCAGGCCGGTGAGCTCGTGGAGTTCCCGGGCGGCATCAAGGGCATGGCGCTGAACCTCGAAGTCGACAACGTCGGTATCGTGATTTTCGGCGAAGACCGGAACAT
>CAZDSS010000172.1:0-4092 GCA_964508185.1 uncultured Sphingomonadales bacterium | reverse complement strand
GCAGATGGATGTTGGATCGCGCCACCCGGCTGTGCAGGATGTCGCCGCAGATCGCGACGCGCAGGCCGCCGAGCCGGCCCTTGCGGCGGCGGATGGTCAGCGCGTCGAGCAGGGCCTGGGTCGGATGCTCGTGCTGGCCGTCGCCGGCATTGATGACGGCGCCGCCCACCTTTTCGGACAGAAGCTTCACCGCGCCCGATTCCGAATGCCGCACCACCAGGATGTCGGGATGCATGGCATTGAGGGTAATCGCCGTATCAAGCAGCGTCTCCCCCTTCTTGATGGAGGACGAATCGGCCTGCATGTTGATGACGTCGGCGCCGAGCCGCTTGGCGGCGAGCTCGAAGGACGTGCGGGTGCGGGTCGAATTCTCGAAGAAGAGATTGATGACGGTGAGCCCCTTGAGCACCGACTTCTTCTTGTTGGCGCGCCTGTTCTGCTCCACGTAGCTGTCGGCAAGGTCCAGAAGCCCCTCGATCTCGATGGGGTTCAGCCCCTCGATTCCAAGGAGATGCTTGTGGGGAAACAGGAATGCGCCGGCGGACTGGTCCGTCGGTGCGGCGGGGCGGGGTTTGGGCGGATCGTTCGGTGTCATTAAATCGCAACTTATAGAGAGGCCCCGCAGGCGGCGCAAGTGCCGAAGGCCGCCGCGGAGCGGTGGATTTCGACCGGGAATCCCGGCAGGTCAGCCGCCCCGGTTGCGCAGGTAATCGAGCACCCCCTGCAGGATGTAGGCGGCGGCCATGCGGTCCACCACCGCCGCCCGCTGCCGGCGGCTGGCGTCCTGGTCGATGAGGGCGCGGGTGACCGCGGCGGTGGACAGGCGCTCGTCCCAGAAGGTCATGGGCAGGGAAATGTGGGGCAGGCAGTTCTCCGCGAACTGGCGGGTCGACTGGCAGCGCGGACCTTCGCTGCCGTCCATGTTGAGCGGCAGGCCGATCACCACGCCGACGATGCGGCGGTCGGCGAGCATGGCGGCGAGCTTCTGGATATCCTTCGAAAACTTCGTCCGCATGATGGTCTCGAGGGGGGTGGCGATGAAACGGGTCGCGTCCGACACCGCGACCCCGATGGTCTTGGTGCCGACGTCGAGCCCGGCGAGCGCCCCCTTGGCCGGAAGGCCGGCGGCGAATTCTTCAAGCGTGAGGATGGCCATGGCCGCCTCTTTAGCGGCTTTGGCCGCCGTTCACCAGATTTTTCGCCGCCCGCCCCGACGAGGCCGGGCGAGATGTCGGTAATTTTGCCTTTCGCGACAGTCGCTTGCATTTTTGACACAAAAACGTCGGAAAAATTGACATGTCCGGAATCCGGCGGAGACGGGAATGGCGGAATTCCGCGCATGTTTGACATTGGCACGTTCCTTGCTCTCGCGAGGGTTGGGTGGCGTATCGGATTTCCGTCAGGATCAATTTTTTTTCGGGGTAAAGAACATGAACACCTCGTTCAAGGGCGCTCTGTTGTCTTTGGGGCTGATGTTGGGTTTCGGTCTCGCGGCTCATGCGGCTCCCACCAACTACCATGCGTGCCTTGAGGTGCCGGGCGAAGGCTTCGGCGGTCTTGCCTGCACCGTTGCGGGCAACGACGAGTTCGACTTCGGCGGCGGCGACGTCTATGTGGTCCACAACAGCGGCAACGATCACGAGCCCGATGTGGAAGCCGCGCTCCGCTGGGTCTTCGGCGCGGAAGTGCCTCTGACCGGCATCCACGACATCAAGGAGGATGACGGTTTCGAGATCACCTTCCTCAACGACTACACGGTGGAAATCGAGCTCAGTCAGGAGTGGACCTTCGCCACGCTGAAGGCCGCCACCTATTTCATCATCTTCGACGTGCGCGGCCTCGACAAGGTGACGCTTTCGACCGAGGGCTACATCCATAACGACCGCGGCGCCAAGGCGCCCATAGAGATTTCCCATCTGAGCTTCTGGCTCGCCGGCAGCGGCGACGACGACGGCCCCGGCCCGAACCAGGTGCCCGTGCCGGGCGCGCTGTCGCTGATGGGGATGGGTCTCCTCGGCCTCGGCGCGATGCGCCGGCGCCGGTCCAGCCGGGCCTGACATCGGATCTCTCGTCCGGAAACGGCGGCCTTCGGGCCGCCGTATTCTTTTTGGGCCTCACATGTTGCGGGCGAGGACGGCGGCCAGGCGCGGGTCCCTGCCGACGGCAAGCGCCGCGCCGGCCAGTTTCGGAAATCGGGCGTCGAACACCGCCGGACCCGGCCGCCAGTGGCGCATGACGGCAACATAGATGTCGATGGCGGTCATATGCTCTCCGATGAACCAGGGGGTCGCCGCGGCCGCCTCCTCCATCACCTGCCAGAGGCTGAGGCGATGCTCGTCAGTCGACGCGCGCAGGCGATCCGCCGCGGCGGCCATGTCGCCGAGCCATCGGGCGGGATCGTCGCCGTAGTTGAAGGTGGGATAGATCTGCGCCACCAGGAACAGGAGCCAGCGCAGGAACAGGGGGCGCTCAGGATCCTCCGGCGGCGGGGCGAGGGCGGCGTCCGGGAACCGGTCCGCAAGGTGAAGGATGATCGCGGCGGATTCCGTCATGACCGCGCCGTCGGGCAGGGTGAGCACCGGCACCTGGCCCGTGGGGTTGAGGGCGAGCAGGCGGTCGCGGCCGGGGCCGGGCTCCAGATAGGGCAGGATCTCCACGCGGTAGGAGATGCCGCAGAGTTCGAGCGCCATCTCCACGATGGCGGAGCCGCAGCCCTGGGAGGCAATGAGCTGGTAATGTCCCATGGGGTCTTCCTTTCGCGCAGCCGGAAGCTTCGCGCCGATCCATGTCCCCCGGACGCGCAAGATCATAGCCGCGGCCCGCTTGTCTGGCCATCCTTCCTTGCGCCCAACATGCGGTAATGCTAGTGTCCGCCCGTTCAAAACCGGGCCCGCAACTTTCACAAAGAAGAGTCATGTCGATCGATCATTCGACCGCCAAACGCATCGCCAATCTCGCGCGCATCGAGCTCGCCGAGCAGGAGATCCCGGCGCTGGTCGAGGGGCTCAATGCCGTCCTCGACTGGGTGCAGGTGCTCAATGAAGTGAACACCGAGGGCGTCGAGCCGCTGACCAGCGTCGTCGCCGCCGAGCTGCCCCGGCGGCCGGACGTGGTCACCGACGGCAATTGCCGCGACGCCGTTCTCGCCAATGCGCCCCATGCGGAGCATGGCTTCTTCACCGTTCCCAAAGTGATCGAGTAATCCTCATGACGTCGCTGACTGACCTGACCCTGAGCGAGGCGCGCGACGGCCTGCGCAAGCGCGCATTCTCGGCCCGCGAGCTCACCGAGGCCCATATCGCGGCGGTGGAAGCCGCCCGTCCCCTGAACGCCTGGTGCGCGGAGACGCCCGAGCTTGCGCTCGAGATGGCCGACAAGGCGGACGAGGCGCTGAAGCGCGGCGACGCCGGGCCGCTCGCCGGCATTCCGCTCGCCATCAAGGACCTCTTCTGCACGCGGGACGTGCTGTCCACCGCCTGCAGCCGCATTCTGGAAGGCTTCCGCCCGCCCTATGAGTCGACGGTCACCGCCAACCTCTGGCGGGATGGCGCGGTGATGCTCGGCAAGGTGGCCATGGACGAATTCGCCATGGGCTCGTCGAATGAAACCAGCGCCTACGGCCCCGTGATCAATCCCTGGCGCGAGAAGGGCTCGGACCGGAAGCTGGTGCCCGGCGGCTCGTCCGGCGGTTCCTCCGCCGCTGTCGCGGCGCGTACGGCGATCGCCGCCACCGGGACGGACACCGGCGGCTCCATCCGCCAGCCCGCGGCCTTCACGGGCATCGTGGGGCTCAAGCCCACCTACGGCCGCTGCTCCCGCTGGGGGATCATCGCCTATGCGTCGTCCCTCGATCAGGCGGGTCCCATGACCCGCACGGTGCGGGACGCCGCCATCATGCTGCGTTCCATGGCCGGGTACGACCCGAAGGATTCCACCTCCATCAACCGCGAGGTGCCCGATTACGAGGCCGCCCTCGGCCGCCCGATCAAGGGCCTGAAGGTGGGGATTCCGAAGGACTACCGCACCGACGATCTCGCGCCCGAAACACTCGCCCTTTGGGACCGGGGCATCGCCTGGCTCAAGGACGCCGGG
>CAZDSS010000171.1:0-4105 GCA_964508185.1 uncultured Sphingomonadales bacterium | reverse complement strand
TCTCGTCGAGCGGGATGCCGTCAAAGAGGATCTTCATGTCCTCGACGGAGTCGATCGCAACCCCCGCCTTGCCCACATCGCCGACGACGCGGGGATGGTCGCTGTCATAGCCGCGATGGGTCGCAAGGTCGAAGGCGACGGACAGGCCCTTCTGCCCCGCGGCCAGATTGCGGCGATAGAAGGCGTTGGATTCTTCCGCGGTGGAGAAGCCCGCATACTGCCGCACCGTCCAGGGGCGGTTCGCATACATGGTGGCGCGCACACCGCGGGTGAAGGGATAGAAGCCGGGCAGCGTCTCTTCCAGGCCGGCGATGTCGGCCGAGGTATAAAGCGGCTTCACCGCGATCCCCTCGGGCGTGTGCCACGTGAGGTCGGAAAGCGGCCGGTCGCCGATTTCCCTGGCTGCCAGCGCTTCCCAATCCTTCAGGGTCTTTTTCTGTTCGTCCGTCATTGCGCCACCTTGAACCTGACTGTGAAGATTTTTGCGGCGGAGAATGCCCAACGGATCACGGCGAGTCAATGAACGGAAAGGACAGGAACGCCCCGGCGCACCGGCACCGCATGCCGCGCTTCAGGATACGATATGGAGGACGCCGGGGCGACGGCGACGTCATTCGATGGCGAATTCGACGGTGACCACCGACTTCACGGTCTTTTCGATGGAGCTCGTGTCATAGACGCCGTAGTCGGAAACTTCGGTCGAGATCGCCGGCGTGATCTGGAACACGCCCTGACGCGCCGAGCGCAGGGGCCCCACCTTCGCGCCGCCCGCTTCGGCAAGGGCGATCGCCCGCTCGCGCGCATTGGCCGTCGCGTCCGACAGAAGCTCGAGCTTCAGGGCCTCGAGCCCCGTGTAATAATATTGCGGCGGGAAGGACATGAAGGCGACGCCTTCATTGATGAGGCTGCTCACCTCCCGCGACAGGCGGTTGAGCTTCTCGACGTCCGCGCTCGTGACCGTCACCGACTGGGAGAGCTCATAGCCCTGAACGTCGTTGGTCATGCCGCCCTGGGGATCGAAGCGGAAATGGACGATGGTCTGGACCGGGGCATAGTCCACCGCATCGCCTTCGAAGCCCTGCGCCTTGAGGAAGGCTTCGACCTTCTGCCGCGCCGACTGGAGTTCGGCATAGGCGGTCTTGAGGCTCGGCGTGCGGGCGTTGAACTGGCCGGTCCAGGTACCCATGTCGGCGGTCACGCGCTTTTCCGAATAGCCCTTGACCTGGATCTTGTCGCGCACCGGCACCACGTCCCGCGCGGTGTCCGCGACAATGAGCGCCGAGCCCGCGAGCCCTGCGGCCAGAAACAGCCCCAGGATCGCCCCCGCGCCCCAGCCGCTGCCCTTGTGTGAAGTCCGTTCCCCGTCCATGACCGGATCCCTTTTTGTGGATGGTATCAGAGCCTCCCATTATAGACGGGGCTTTCGGGCAAAACTGTGTCGGACCCGGGGGTTGTCAGCCCGCGCTTTCGGCCTGCATCGCCACGTGCTATAGAGCGCGCAGGATGATTACCAGAACGCCAGAGCCCCGGCCCCACGACAGCGTCAGATGGGTGCTCGGCCCCACGAATACCGGCAAGACCCATCTTGCGGTGGAACGCATGCTCGGCCACAGCTCCGGCGTCATCGGCCTGCCGCTGCGCCTGCTCGCCCGGGAAATCTACGACCGGGTGACGAAGATTCGCGACAAGTCCGAAGTGGCCCTCGTCACCGGCGAGGAAAAGATCGTCCCCCGCCATGCCCGCTACTGGATCGCCACCACCGAGGCCATGCCGCTCGACGTGGACGCGGCCTTCGTCGCCGTGGACGAGATCCAGCTTTGCGCCGACGCCGAGCGCGGCCATGTGTTCACCGACCGGCTGCTCAACGCCCGCGGCCGGGAGGAGACCATGTTCATGGGCGCGGAGACCATGCGGGACATCGCCGAAAGGCTCATGCCCAAGGCGACGGTCATCAGCCGGCCGCGCTTCTCGACCCTTGCCCATGTGCCGCCCGTCAAGCTGTCGCGCCTGCCGCGCCGGTCGGCGGTGATCGCCTTTTCGGCGACCGAGGTCTATGGCCTTGCCGAGATGCTGCGGCGGCAGCGGGGCGGCGCCGCGGTGGTGATGGGGGCCTTAAGCCCGCGCACCCGCAACGCCCAGGTGGCGCTCTACCAGAACGGCGACGTGGACTATATCGTCGCGACTGATGCCATCGGCATGGGCCTCAACATGGATATCGACCATGTGGCCTTCGCAAGCCTGCGCAAGTTCGACGGGCGGCAGTTCCGCGGCCTGCGCGCCCAGGAAGTGGCGCAGATCGCGGGCCGCGCCGGGCGTCACATGAGCAACGGCACCTTCAGCACCGTCGCCGAGCTCGCCCCGGATTTCGAGAGCGAGATCATCGCCGCCGTCGAGCAGCACAAGTTCCCGCCCATCGAGGTTCTCGAATGGCGGAATTCCGCCCTCGATTTCTCGACCCCCGACAATCTGGTGGCCAGTCTCGAGGCCATGCCGCGGCACATGTCCTTTCGCCGCGCGCGGGAGGCGGAGGACCTCAGCGTCCTCAAGATCGCCCTCGCCAATCCCGAAATCCGCGCCAAGGCAGGCGCCCCGGCGGCGCTCCGCCGCTTGTGGGACGCCTGCCAGATCCCCGATTTCCGCAAGGTCTCGCCCGTGGATCACGCGCGGCTCTGCCTCAGCGTCTTCCGGTTCCTGATGAGCCCCGAAGGCCAGATCCCGGGAGACTGGTTCGACAACCAGCTCAAGCCCCTGGACCGGGTGGACGGCGACATCGACACGCTTGCGCAGCGTATTGCGCATGTCCGCACCTGGACTTATGCTGCGAACCGCCCGGATTGGCTGCGTCACCCGGAGCGTTGGCAGGACCGTACGCGGGCAATCGAGGACCGTCTGTCGGACGCGCTGCATGAGCGTCTGAGCCAGCGTTTCATCGACCGGCGGACGGCGGTATTGATGCGAGAACTGAGGCAGAAAGATCGGCTGATGACGGTCGTGGAAAAAGACGGCAGCGTTTCCGTCGAAGGACATTTTATCGGCTCCCTCGAGGGCTTCGCTTTCGTCCCGGACCAGGCGCAGGGGAGCGCCGACAGCCGCACCCTGCGTCAGGCGGCGGAAAAGGCGCTGTCCCAGGAGATCAGCGCCCGCGCCGAGCGCCTCGCCGCATCCGACGACAAGGCCTTCGGCCTGTCCTTTGGCGAGCCCATCACCGCGACCCGGATCCTCTGGGAAGGGGTGCCGGTGGGCGAGCTTGCGGCGGGCCCCGAACCCTTGCGCCCGCGCGCCCGGGCGATCCCCTCGCCCCTTCTGGTCGGCGACGACCTGCAGCGGGTGGAAGACCGCCTGCAGCGCTGGCTCGATGACTATCTCGCCCGCGAGCTCAAGCCCCTGTTCCGCCTCAAGACGGCGCTGGATGAGCCCGAAAGCATCAAGGGCCTCGCCCGCGGCCTCGCCTACCAGCTCTATGAAGGCCTCGGCACCCTGCCGCGGCGGCGGGTCGCCGCCGAGTTCCGCGCCGTGGACAAGGACGGCCGGCGGCAGATGCGCTCGCTTGGCATCTGGCTGGGGGCTGCGAGCTTCTATCTCCCGCCCCTGCTGAAGCCGCTGCCCGCGCGGCTCCGCCTCCTCCTTTGGGCGGTCCATGGCGGGCACAACGCCCTGCCTGCCCCGCCGCAGCCGGGGCTGATTACCATCACCACCGAACAGGGCGTGCCCGCGAGCTTCTATGAAATTCTCGGCTTCCGCCCCATCGGCGGCCTTGCGATCCGTCTCGACATGCTGGAGCGGCTCGGCCAGGCGGCGCGCGAAGCGGCCGACAAGGGGCCGTTCGCGCTGGATGCCCGGCTCATGTCGCTCGTCGGCGTCAGCGGCGACGAGTTCCTGAAGGTCATGAGCTATCTCGGCTACAACTACCGCGCCCCGACGGAGGCCGAAGCCGCGGCCTGGCTCCGCCGTCAGACGGAAGCCCCGGCTGAGAAGGCTGCGGGTGACGAGGCGCAGCCTGAGCAGACCGAAGCCGAAGGCCCTGCGGACCAGCAGACGGAATCGATCGCCGCCGAGGCGGAAGCAGCGCAGGAACCGATCGAGGTTGAACCGGCGGCCGAACCGG
>CAZDSS010000170.1:0-4106 GCA_964508185.1 uncultured Sphingomonadales bacterium | reverse complement strand
TCATCGACGAGATCGACAAGATCGCCCGCGGCGGCGACGGCCGGGTGGGCGGTGCGGACGTGAGCCGCGAGGGCGTGCAGCGCGACCTTCTGCCGCTGATCGAGGGCACGACCGTCTCGACCAAATACGGGCCCGTGAAGACCGACCACATCCTGTTCATCGCGAGCGGCGCCTTCAGCCTCGCCAAGCCGTCGGACCTGTTGCCCGAACTCCAGGGCCGCCTGCCCATTCGGGTCGAGCTCGACGACCTCAGGGAGGAGGATTTCAAGCGCATCCTGACGGAGCCGGACAACAGCCTCATCAAGCAGTATGTGGCGCTTCTCAAGACCGAGGACGTGACGCTCACCTTCACCGACGACGGCATCCAGGCCATCGCCCGGATCTCCGCCGAGATCAACGGGACGGTGGAGAATATCGGCGCGCGGCGGCTGCATACGGTCATGGAGCGCGTGCTGGACGAGATCAGCTTTACCGCTACCGATCGCGCCGGAAGCGAGGTTATCATCGATGCGGCTTATGTGGAGAAGCATGTGGGCGACCTCGCCCGCGACACGGATCTGTCGCGCTTCATCCTCTGATCGACCGACGGAGACGAGCCCATGGAACGGCAATGGGGTGTGGTGCCGCGGGAAACCCTCGGCGCGGAAGACGGGATAGATTTTCTGCGCGGCATCATGGAGGGGCGGCATCCCTCCCCGCCCATTGCCCGGCTCATGGGCATGGAACTGGCCGAGGTGGAGCCGGGCCGCGCCGTCTTCACCGGCACCCCGCGATTCGATCATGCGAACCCCATCGGCTCGATCCATGCGGGCTTCGCGGCGACCCTTCTTGATTCCGCCGTCGCCTGCGCCGTCCATTCCCTGCTCAAGGCGGGGCAGGGCTACACGACCGTGGAACTCAAGATCAACCTGGTGCGCGCCATCATGGAGAATACCGGCCCCGTGCGGGCCGAGGGGCGCGTCCTTCATCTGGGCCGCCAGATCGGCACGGCGGAAGGGCAGTTGCGGGACGAAGAGGGCCGCCTTTACGCCCACGCGACCACGACCTGCCTCATCTTCCCGATCTGATCCGCCGTCAGGCCTCGATGGCGTCGTCCACGAAGGGGGCAAGATCCGGCGCCTCGATCTCCACCACCCAGAAATCCGGGTCGAAGCGCGCCTCCCGTTCGAAATAGCGCGCGGCGTCTTCCTCGCTCACCGGCTCCGGCCCCGTCGCGCGCCGCCAGCCCCAGTTGCCGTCGGCCATCATGCCCCGGGACCACACGGTCACCTGCCCGGGGGACGCCTGCGTGCAGACGAAGACCGCGCCCGATCCTTCCTCGCCGCGGCGGACGAGCATGGCGGGGACGTCGGCCGCATAGCAGCGCCGTATGAGCGCCTTGACCCAGAGCTCCGCCTTGAGCCGCGGCGTCACGACGACGGCCCCGAGTCAGGCTGCGTGGAAAGGCTGGAAAAATCTCGAGGAAGGAAGTGGGGGGATGGTGGAGCCAGGCGGAATCGAACCGCCGACCTCTTGAATGCCATTCAAGCGCTCTCCCAACTGAGCTATGGCCCCGGATCCCTTGCGGCCGCCGCTGGCGGCCCCGGACGGACGAGAACTTAGGCAGAATGATCCATAAGATCAAGTGCCGAATTGCGGGTCCCGAATTTTTTGTGCGGGACCCCGCCCTGCCCTTCAGGCGGCGGTCCGCTCCGCCGGCCCCGGCTCGGTGAAACGGGCCAGAAGTTCCGCCTGGCGCGCCCGCGCTTCCGCCACATTGGCCCGCTTCACGGGGCCATAGCCGCGGATCCTTTCGGGGAGCCGGGCGAGCGCCACGGCGGTATCGAGATTGCGCGCCGACAGCCCGCGGGCGATCAGGCCGAGGAGCTCTTCGTACTCCACAATAAGGGCGCGCTCCATGCGCCGCTCGGCATGGTAGCCGAAGATGTCGAACGGCGTGCCGCGAAGACGGCGCAGGCGGGCGAGGATGCGGAAGACCGGCATCATCCAGGACCCGAAGCGCATCTTGCGCGGACGCCCGGTGCGCGGATCCATGCGGGCGAGAAGGGGCGGCGCCAGGTTGAACTCGATTCGGAAGTCGCCCTCGAACTGCTGTTCGAGCGCCTTGCGGAAGGCGTCGTCCGCATAAAGCCGCGCGACCTCGTATTCATCCTTGTAGGCCATGAGCTTGAACAGGTTGCGCGCGGCCGCTTCCGTAAGCGCCGTGCTGCCCGGCGCGACGCGCTGCTCCGCCTGCCGCACCGCGTCGATCCGCGCCGCATAGCGCGCGGCATAGGCCGCATCCTGATAGGCCGTGAGGAAATCCACCCGGCGGGCGATCACCTCGTCCACCGTTTGCGAGAGCGGTGCGGCCTCGGCCTTGGGAAGAAGATCCTGCAACAGCTCCGGCCGGTGGGCGGCGACGCGGCCCGCGGCGAAGCTTTGCAGATTGGCGGCGACCGGCCCGCCATTGAGCTCGATGGCCCGGGTGACGGCGGCGAGCCCGAGGGGTACGAGACCCTTCTGCCAGGCGTAGCCCAGCATCAGGAGGTTGGCGGCAATGGCATCGCCGATGATGCTTGTCGCAAGCTCCGTCGCATCCACGAAATGGGTCGCGTCCTTGCGCAGGCGCTGCTGGAGGCTGCGGCGGATGCGTTCGGCGCGGAAGTCGAAATCCGGGTCGCGCACGAAGCCCGCGACCGGCGCCTGATGGCCGTTTATGACCCCGGCGCTGCGTTCGGGAGACAATACCTCGACCGCATCGGCGCTCGCCGCCACCACGGGATCGCAGGCAAGGGCGAGATCCGCCGCCCCCGTGGTGATCTTCGAGGTATGAAGCGCCGTGCCTTCGGCCCCGATCCGCAGATGGCCGTAGACCGCGCCGCCCTTCTGAGCGAGGCCCGCCATGTCGAGGACGCTCACCGCCTTGCCCTCGATATGGGCCGCCATGCCGAGGAGCGCGCCGATGGTGACGACGCCCGTGCCGCCAATGCCGGTGATCAGAATGTTGTAGGGGGCGTCAAGGGCGGGCAAGGCCGGCTCCGGCAGATCATCGGCGAGGGCCGTGACATCGACGCCCTTCGCCTTCCGCACCTTGCCGCCGTGGACGGTCACGAAGGACGGGCAGAAGCCCTTGAGGCAGGAAAAATCCTTGTTGCAGGCGGACTGGTTGATGCGCCGCTTGCGGCCGAATTCGGTCTCGACCGGCTCCACCGACACGCAGTTCGACTGCACGGAACAGTCGCCGCAGCCTTCGCACACCGCTTCATTGATGAAGACCCGCTTCTGCGGGTCCGGGAAGCTTCCCCGCTTGCGGCGGCGGCGCTTCTCGGCGGCGCAGGTCTGATCGTAGATCAGCACGGAAACGCCTTCGACCTCACGAAGCTCTCGCTGCACGGCGTCCAGTTCGCGCCGGTGGCGTATCGTCACCCCTTGCGGCCAGGGTGTGCCTGGCGGGTACTTGTTCGGCTCGTCGGTCACCACCACGATGCGCCGCACCCCCTCCGCGGCCACCTGCTGGGCGATGCTCCAGGGCGTCAGCTGGCCCTCCACCGGCTGGCCGCCGGTCATGGCCACTGCGTCGGTATAGAGGATCTTGTAGGTGATGTTCACCTTGGCGGCGACCGCCGCCCGAATCGCCAGCAGCCCGGAGTGGTAGTAAGTGCCGTCCCCCAGGTTCTGGAACACGTGCCTGTCCTTGGAGAAAGGCGCCTGCCCTATCCACTGCGCTCCCTCGCCGCCCATGTGGGTGAAACTCTCGGTGCGTCGGTTGGGCATGAACAGCGCCATGGTGTGACAGCCGATGCCGGCGAAAGCACGGCTGCCCTCCGGCACCCGGGTGGAGGTGTTGTGCGGGCAGCCGGCGCAGAACCAGGGGGTGCGCGGCGTCGCCGGGCTGGCGACGGTCGCCGGCTCCGGCCGCAGCGCCGCTCGCAGCCGCGTTGCCAGCCGCGGCGGCGGGTTCAGCCGCAGCAGACGCGCCGCCAGCGTCGCGGCGATCTGGTCCAGCGACAGCTCGCCGTCGACCGGCAACAGCGACTTGCCGTGCTCGTCCTGCTTGCCCAGCAGGCGCGGCCGGTCAGGCAGCGGATACAGGAAGCGGGCGATCTGCTCCTCGATCAGGCCGC
>CAZDSS010000169.1:0-4113 GCA_964508185.1 uncultured Sphingomonadales bacterium | reverse complement strand
GATGGCGATGCCGATCGTGAGGAACACCCAGGCAAGAAGCGTCCAGGGCCGCACCCAGCGCGCCCAGGCGGGATCGACCCGCCCCTCGATCAAGGCCGCGATGGCGAAGGAGAAGGCGACCGAAAAGCCCACATAGCCGAGATAGAGGAAGGGCGGATGGAAGGCGAGGCCCGGGTCCTGCAGCAGGGGATTGAGGCCGTTGCCCTCCATGGGCGCGGGATCGAGCCGGGCGAAGGGGTTGGAGGTAAGCAGCAGGAAAAGGAGGAACCCGACGGCGATCATGGCCTGGACGCTGAGGACGCGGGCCTGGAACGGCCCCGGCAGATTGCGCCCGAAGGCGGCGACCGCTGCGCCCGCAAGCGTCAGGATCAGCACCCAGAGGACGAGCGATCCCTCATGATTGCCCCAGACGCCGGTGATCTTGTAGAGAAGCGGCTTCTGGGTATGGGAATTGGCCCAGACGTTCCAGACGGAAAAGTCGGAAGTGATGTAAAGGACCATCAGCGCCCCGAAGGCCACGGCGACGAACAGGAACTGGCCGAGGGCCAATGGCGGCGAAAGCGCCACCAGCCGCGCCTGGCCGCGCGCCGCGCCGATCAGGGGCACGGTCGCCTGCAGCAGCGCGAGCGCCAGCGCGAGGATTAGGGCGAAATGACCGATTTCGGCGATCATGGGGCGTCACCCGCCCCCTCGTCATGCTGCCAGTAGCCGGATTGCTTCAGGGCGTCGGCCACTTCCTTGGGCATGTAGTTCTCGTCGTGCTTGGCGAGCACGTCGCTGGCGACGAAAAGCTCCCCGCCGTCGAGCCGGCCTTCGGCCACGACTCCCTGGCCTTCGCGGAACAGGTCGGGGAGAAGGCCCGCGTAACGCACGCGGATGCGGGCGGCGCCGTCGGTCACCGTGAATTCGGTCACCTTGCCGCCTTCGAGCTTCAGGATGGAGCCTTCCTCCACGAGGCCGCCGAGGCGGAAACGCCGCTCGGCGAGCTTGAGGGCGGGGTCGTCCATGCGCTCCGCCACCTCGCTCGGGCTGTAGAAGAAGACGATCGAGTCGCGGAATGCGCCAGTGACCAGTGCGACGGCCGCGACCAGCAGGATCCCGGCGATGGCCACAATCCACATGCGCTTGCGCTTGGCGGCGGCGGCCTTACTCAGCGCCATGACCGTCCCTCCGGCGGCGGTGGGGCGCGGCGGCGCGCAGATGTTCGAGCCGGGCGCTCGACCGCTTGAGGATGCGCCAGTTGAGGAAGGCGCCGAGGCCAAGGATCAGAAGGGCCGCGCCATAGCTTGCCCAGACATAGAGGGCGTAGCCGCCCATATGGAAGAATTCCGCCAAGTCTGCCACTCCGTTATGCGGCCTGTTCGCGCCGTTCCGCCGCCGCCTGCACCGCCGCCTCCAGCCCGCGGATCTTGGCGCGATTGAGCTCCGCCTTCATGCGCCACAGCAACACGGTGACGAAATAGCACTTGAACAGGGCGAACATGAGGAAAAGCGGCACCAGCATGTCGGGATGGATGGCGGGCCCGCCCATCTTGAGGACGCTTGCGGGCTGGTGCAGGGTGTTCCACCAATCGACCGAAAACTTGATGATCGGCACGTTGACGAAGCCGACGAGGGCCAGGATCGCCGCGGCGCGGGACGCGGTCGCCGGATTGTCGATGGCGTCCCACAGGGCGATATAGCCGAGATAAAGGAAGAACAGGATCAGGACCGAGGTGAGCCGCGCGTCCCACACCCACCAGGTGCCCCACATCGACTCGCCCCACAGCATGCCGGTGATGAGCGCAAGCGCGGTGAAGGCCGCGCCGCGGGGCGCCGCCGCCCGCGCCGCGACGTCGGCCAGGGGATGCTTCCAGATGAGGCTCACGGCGCTGGCGACCGCCATCATCGTATAGGTGAAAAGCGCCATCCAGGCCGCCGGCACGTGGAGATACATGATTCGCACCGTCTCGCCCTGCTGGTAGTCCGCGGGCGAATTGACGAGGGCGTAAAAGAGGCCGACGGGCACAAGGATTACCGTCGCCCAGGCGAACCAGGGCAACAGCATGTCGCTCAAACGCTGAAACTGCGCCGGATTGGCAAACCTGACCAATAGTCACTCCATAGCGAGCTTGAGGGCCGCGCCCGCAGCCGCAATGCCGAGCACCAGGGCGAAGCAGCCCGTGCCCGCGAGCAGCATCAAATGCGGCGCCGGATCCAGCGCCATCCTGGCGGCCTCCACCGCCGCCACGCCAAAGATAAGGATCGGAATGGCGAGCGGCAAGACAATGAGCGCGATCAGGGTGCCCGCGCGGCGGATTCCGGCGGTGAGCGCCGCCCCCACCGCGCCGATCGCCGTCACCGCGGGCGTGCCGATGAGCAGCGACAGGATGAGGACCGGGAACGCCTCCGCCTCGAGATTGACCATGAGGGCGAGAAGGGGCGCCACCAGAATGAGCGGCAGCGAAGTGGTGATCCAGTGGGCGAGGCATTTGGCGGCGACGATCACCGCCAGCGGCTCCGGCAGCAGCAGGAGATGGTCGAAGCTTCCGTCCTCGAGATCGGCGGCGAACAGCCGGTCGAGGGAGATCATGCTGGCGAGAAGCGCCGCGACCCACAGGATCCCCGGCGCGATGCGGGCGAGCACCCCCGGCTCCGGCCCGACGCCGAAGGGGAACAGGGTGACGGTGATGACGAAGAAGATCACCGTGAAGCCGGCCCCGCCCCCTTGCGCCCAGGCGATCTCGAGATCGCGCCGCACCACCGACCAGAAGACGCTCATGTGAACGCCTCCTCCGGCCGGAAGGCTGAAAGGTCAAGGTCCTGCATCGACGGCAGGTCGAGGGGCTGGTGGGTCGCGACCATGATCGCCCCGCCCGCTTCAACATGTTCCGCCATCAGCCGGGTGAGATCGTCGAGGGAGCGGGCATCGAGCCCGACCGTCGGCTCGTCCATGAGCCAGAGGCTTGCGGGCTGCAGCAACAGCCGCGCGATCGCCGCCCGCCGCTGCTGCCCGGCGGACAGGAGCCGCGCGGGAAGATCGGCAAGGGTCCCGAGCCGCACCCTGGACAATGCCGCCTCGACCCGCGCCACGGGATCCCCGACGCCGTATAGCATGGCCCAGTGTTCGAGATTGCGGCGAAGCGTGAGCGCGGGCTTCAGCGCCGGAAGATGGCCCATGTAGCGAAGGTCGGCGCGGTGACCGTCGGGATCATGGTCGACCGGCCGGCCGCCACGCAAAAGCCGCCCCGCGCTCGGCCGGATGAGCCCGGCGCAAAGGCGCAGCAGGGACGACTTGCCGCTGCCGTTCGGCCCCTTGAGGACGAGGGCCGAGCCGGGGGCAAGGGCGAAATGGAGACGGGCGAAGACCGGGCGGCCGCCCCGCTCGCACAGAAGCCCCTCGCCTTTCAGAATCTCCGTCAATTCACCCGCCCGCAATTCCAGAATGCGGCTGTCATAGCATCCCGGCCGCCGCGGCGAAAGCCTTGCCATGCCAACCGCCACGCGAAACCGGGCCGTTCGGCTGTTTTGAAAATGCTGTTTTCGGGGGTTAGACTGCCACGAACGCCCTTGGCAATTCATGGATTTTCAGGCAGAACAGCGCCATGTTCCCTGAACAATAACGCATAAGGAGAAACGGTCGTGTCCAGCGTCGGTACGGATAGTCTCAAAACGCGTCGCGAGCTCAACGTCAACGGCAAGACTTATGCCTATTACAGCCTTGCCGCTGCGGCGGAAAAGCTCGGCGACGTGTCGCGCCTTCCCTATTCGCTGAAGGTGCTCCTTGAAAACCTCCTGCGCCACGAGGACGGCACGACCGTGACGGTCGAGGACATCAAGGCCCTCGTCGAATGGCAGAAGACCGGCCGCTCGGACCGCGAGATCAACTATCGTCCGGCCCGCGTGCTGATGCAGGACTTCACCGGCGTTCCCGCGGTCGTGGACCTCGCCGCCATGCGCGATGCGGTGAAGAGCCTCGGCGGCGACCCGCAGAAGATCAACCCGCTGGCGCCCGTGGACCTCGTCATCGACCATTCGGTGATGGTGGACCGTTTCGGCACCCCGCTCGCCTTCAAGGAAAACGTGGATCTTGAAATGGAGCGCAACGGCGAGCGCTACCAGTTCCTGCGCTGG
>CAZDSS010000168.1:0-4198 GCA_964508185.1 uncultured Sphingomonadales bacterium | reverse complement strand
GTTGGCGCCGAGGCGGCTCTTGTTCTCGGTGCCGTCAAGCTCGATGAGCGCCCGGTCGATGGCGATCTGGTCCTCGGCGTCGAGGCCGGACAGGGCGTCGAAGATCTCGCCGTTCACGGCCTCGACCGCGCGGCGCACACCCTTGCCGTTGTAGCGGCTCTTGTCGCCGTCGCGCAGCTCCACGGCTTCATGGGCGCCGGTGGAAGCCCCCGACGGCACGGCGGCGCGGCCGAAGGCGCCGGAGTCCAGCAGGACGTCCACTTCAACGGTCGGGTTGCCGCGGCTGTCGAGAATTTCGCGTCCGACGATGTCGAGAATGGCGGTCATGGATCTGTCCCCTTTTTGCTGAATGAACGGCCGTGGGATACGGCGAGAGTCATGGGACGACGAGTTAGCCTTTTGCGGCGGATTTCGCAAGCTTGTCCTTGCTTGAAACCGGCGCGTGCTGATAAGTGTTGTGATGAATATGCCCAACAAAAGCGAACCCCATGCCGAACGCGCGACAGGTCACCTATCGACCGTTGATGAGCCCTGCGGAATTCTCGCAGCTGATGACCGCAATATGGGCCACGCGGCCGCGCCGTTTCCTCGAATGGGGCAGCGGCGGCAGCACCCAGACCATTCTGGCGCAATGCCCCTTCATCGAGCGCTATGTGTCGCTGGAGCATGATCCGGGTTGGTACGAACGGGTGAAGCAGGCGGTGGACGATCCGCGGCTGGAGCTCCATCTGGTGGAGGCGACGCGCCCGGAGCCGCCGCGCCGCATCCTGAACGCCACCAAGCCGCGGCGCAACCGCTACCGCCTTGAGAGCGAGACGGATCAGAGCCTTTTCGCGGCCTACGCCAATTTCCCCCGCAGCCTCGGGGAAACCTTCGATTTCGTGCTGGTGGACGGCCGCGCGCGGCGGTTCTGCATGCCGGTGGGGTTCGAGCTTCTCAATCCCGGCGGCATCATGGCGATCCATGACGCCCAGCGCGAAATCTATCATCCCGTGATCCGGAGCCTCGGCGAGCCCCTGTTCCTCGAGCCGTGGGATCGCGGGCAGATCTGCCTGCTGCGCAAGCCCCGGGAGTCGGAAGGCCGGAACGCCCCCGTTCCCCTGGCGGCGGCCGCGCGCCGCTGACGCCTTCATTTTTCCCGAAACCTTTTCGCGTTTCCCCGCATCTTTTTGCGAGGCAGGAATGTTAATGCCCTGATCATGGACGGGTCAGGGCATCCGCGCCTTTGCGTCCGTTCAACCCGGTCCCGGCCATGGTTCTCGACATAATCCCGGCATCACAAGCCGCCGGGAACACAGGGAGCATCAGGCCATGTCATCCAACCGGCAGTATTCGCTCACCCTTTCAACAAGCATCGTCGCCCTCGTCCTCGCCGGCGCCGCCCACGGGCAGGAGCCGGCGGGCAGCGCGCCGCAGCGCACGACCCACGGGCTCGAGGAAATCGTCGTCATATCGCAGAAGCGCGGCGAGGCGGAAAACCTCCAGACGGTGCCGATCTCGGTCGCCGCGATCACCGGCGCGGCCCTCGCCGAGCGGCAGATCAACAATATCTCGGGCCTCGCCAACTCGATCCCGAACGTCCAGATCAACCGCTTCAGCAACTCGGCCGACTCCGCCGTCTTCACCATCCGCGGCGTTGGCGTGAACGACGCCGATCCCTATGTGGGCACGACCGTCTCCGTCGTCGTGGACGGCGTCGTGGTGGGCGTCAACACGGCCGCCCTCCTCTCCCTGTTCGATATCGAGCGGGTGGAGATCCTGCGCGGGCCGCAGGGGACCCTCTTTGGCGCCAACACCACGGGCGGCGTCATCAACGTGGTGACCAAGCAGCCGACCGGGGAACTTGGCGGCGAGGCGCAGCTCGTCTACGGCAATTACGACCGCATCAACGCCAACTTCGCCATGAACTTCCCCGTGACCGACAAGCTCTCGGGCAAGGTGAGCGTCCTGCATTCAAGCCATGACGGCTATTTCCGCAACACCGCCGACGGCAGGCGGCTCGGCGAGGAGAACGTCACCTCCATCCGCGGCTATCTGCGCTATGCGGCGGGAAGTTATGACGCCACCCTCATCGGCGAATATGTGCGCAGCCGCAACGGCTCCCAGACCAGCGTCAGCTTCACCGAGCCGGGCTTCGTCCTCTATCGCCCGGGCTATGGCACCACGGCCGACCGCCCGGTCTTCGAGCGCGGGCACAACCCCGCGCTGCCCGATCAGAACGACCGCGATACCTACAGCATCACGCTGACCCAGAACATGGAAAGTGGGATCGGCAACATCGTCGCCATCACCAACTACCGGGAATACAAGAACGACCTTTACAGCGACGACGATTCGATCGAGCTGCAGCTGCTGGAAACCCGCCGTACCACGGATCACTACCAGCTGTCGCAGGAAATCCGCGACAGCTTTCAACCTCACCGACAATATCGAGCTTCTGATCGGCGGCTTCGGCTTCCTGCAGCGCTATGAGCTGCTGCAGGACGGGGTGCTGGACGGCTTCCTGCCCGGCCTCGGCCAGCCGCAGAGCCAGTGGCAGAAGAACTGGCACCTGTCCGCCTTCTCGCAGGTCTATGTGGATCTTTCGCAAGCTTTCCGCCTGCAGGCCGGGATCCGCTACACCCATGAGGAGACCAAGGCCCATTCCACCACGGCCAATACCCTGTCGCCCGTCCCTGGCGGCCCTGCGAGCTTCGACGATCCCATCATCCCGGGGAGCTTCGTCGAGGCGCGGGGCAAGAAGTCATGGGACGAGTTCGGCTGGAAGATCGGGCTCGACTACCAGGTGACGGAGGCCAGCATGGTCTACGGCTACTACGCCCGCGGCTTCAAGTCGGGCGGCTTCGTGGGCCGCATCGTCTTCGCCGAGGACATCGGCCCGTTCGATCCCGAAACGCTCGATACCTTCGAGATCGGCCTGAAAAGCGATCTCTTCGACCGGCGGCTGCGCATCAATCTCGCCGCCTTCTACAACATCTACAAGGACATGCAGGTGGTGCAGAACATCACCTATGCGAGCGGGGCCAACAGCGCCACCATCCAGAACGCCGCCAAGGCCAAGACCAAGGGGATCGAGCTCGAGATCACGGCGGTGCCCGTCGACGGCCTCACCATCGCCGCGGCGGGCGCCTATCTCGATGCCGCCTATTCGGAATTCGATACCTTCGTGCTGGCGCCGAACGGCATCGACCTCATCCCCGTCAGCTTCGCCGGAAACGAGCTGATGAACGCCCCTAAATGGAGCGGCAGCGCCAGCGTCACCTATGACGCGCCGGTGGGGCCGGGCTTCGCAACGATCTTCACGGAATACACCTACTCCGACCCCAAATACACGAATTTCACCAATTTCCCGCAGGAGCGGACAAGGGCCATAGGCCTCTTCAACGCCACCCTGTCCTGGCGGCCGGAAAGCGAGCGCTGGTCCATCGGGGTCTATGGCCGTAACCTCGCCAACAAGAAATATTTCGCGCAGAAGCTGTTCCTGCCCGGGACGCTTGCCCTCGGCAATCTCGGCGCGCCGAGGGAATACGGCCTCGACTTCCGCTACAACTGGTAAGATCCCGCAAGAAAAAGGGCCGGTGCGCCCCCGGCGACCGGCCCCTTCATGTTGCAGGATCCTTCCGCGGTCAGACGAGGCGGGACTGGCGCACCGCCGCTTCCACGAAGGACGCGAACAGCGGATGGGGATCGAAGGGCTTCGATTTCAGTTCGGGATGGAACTGCACGCCGATGAACCAGGGATGCTCCGGGATCTCGACGATCTCCGGCAGGACGCCGTCGGGCGACAGGCCGGAGAAGACGAGCCCGTTCGCCTCCAGCACGTCGCGATAGGTGATGTTCACCTCGAAGCGGTGGCGATGGCGTTCGCTGATGCGGTCGGTGCCGTAGATCTGGGCGACGCGGGAGCCGGGCAGAAGATGGGCTTCGTATGCGCCAAGCCGCATGGTGCCGCCGAGATCGTCGCCGGCGCTCCGCTGCACCTTCTCGCCGTCCTTGCTCCATTCGGTCATCAGTCCGACGACGGGACGGGCGCAGCTGCCGAACTCGCTGGAGCTTGCGTCCTTGATGCCGGCGAGATTGCGCGCCGCCTCGATCACCGCCATCTGCATGCCGAAGCAGATGCCGAAGAACGGCACCTTGCGCTCGCGGGCGAACTTGACCGCGGCGATCTTGCCTTCGGAGCCGCGCTCGCCGAAGC
>CAZDSS010000167.1:0-4307 GCA_964508185.1 uncultured Sphingomonadales bacterium | reverse complement strand
CGGGAAGGGGCAGGCTGTCTCGCTTTATGAGCGGGATTGCTCCTTGCAGCGCCGGCACCAGAAGGTGATCGAGGAAGCGCCGAGCCCGTTCCTGTCGCCCGAGACGCGCCGCGCCATGGGCGAGCAGGCGGTGGCCCTTGCCAAGGCGGTGGATTACCAGTCCGCGGGCACGGTGGAATTCATCGTCGACCGCGACCAGAACTTCTACTTCCTTGAAATGAACACCCGCCTTCAGGTGGAGCATCCGGTGACCGAGATGATCACCGGCATCGACCTTGTGGAGCAGATGATCCGCGTCGCGGCGGGCGAGAAGCTGTCGATCCGTCAGGAAGACGTGAAGCTCAACGGTTGGGCGATCGAATCCCGCGTCTATGCGGAAGATCCCCTGCGCAACTTCCTGCCGTCCATCGGGCGGCTGACGCGCTACCAGCCGCCGGCCGAAAGCGACAGCGTCCGCGTCGATACGGGGATCTACGAAGGGTCGGAAATCTCCATGTATTACGACCCGATGATCGCCAAGCTCATCACCCACGCGCCGACCCGCGCGGAGGCGATCGAGGCCATGCGGCAGGCGCTGGACGCCTATTACATCCGCGGCATCAGCCACAATATCAGCTTCCTCACCGCCATCATGAACCATCCCCGGTTCCAGGAAGGGCGGCTCACCACCGGATTCATCGCCGAGGAATATCCGGACGGCTTCTCGGGCGGCACCCTGTCCGCCGAGGCGCGGGAAGCGCTGGCCGCCGTCGCCACCCTCTGCCATGTGGCGGACATCAAGCGGCAGGCCCAGATTTCCGGCAAGATGGAAAAGGCCGCGCCGCGCTTCGGCGCCGACTGGGTCGTGACGCTGGGCGACGAGGACATCCCGACGCGGCTCCATGACGCCGCCGAGCGCTGCGAGGTGCTGGTGGGCGACAGCCTCGTCCCGATCGAGACCGACTGGGTCCCGGGCCGGCCCATCGTTCAGGGCCATGTGGGCGGCCGCACCGTGTCGATCCAGGTGGACCGGCTCGCCGAGGGTTTCCGCGTGACCTATGACGGCGTCAGCGTCCGCGCCCTGGTGCGCACGCCGCGCGCGGCGGAGCTCGCCAAGCTCATGCCGGTCAAGACGCCGCCGGACACCTCCAAGATGCTGCTCTGCCCCATGCCCGGCCTCGTGGTATCGATCGAGGTGCAGGAAGGGGACGAGATCAAGGCGGGCCAGACGCTTGCGGTGGTCGAGGCCATGAAGATGGAAAACATCCTCCGCGCCGAGCGCGACGGCAAGGTCGTGAAGATCAACGCCAAGAAGGGCGACAGCCTGGCGGTGGACGCCGTCATCATGGAATTCGAATAAGCGTCGCCATAGACGCGGAGAACAGGGGGCCGGCGGCAACGCCGGCCCCTTTTTCGTGCCCATTGACGCAAGCCCGGCCCCTTTGCCATCTTTCGCCGAGGAGCAAGGGAGTTCTGCCGATGGATCAGGAACGGGCGGACGCGCCGCGCAAGGCGGTGCGGCTTCGCATTTCGGGCAAGGTTCAGGGCGTGTGGTACCGCGCCTGGGCGGTGCGCGAGGCCACCGCCCTCAGGCTCGATGGCTGGGTCAGGAACCGGATCGACGGCACGGTGGAGGCGCTGGCCGTCGGCGATCCGGACGCCGTCGACCGCTTCGTCCGCCTCTGCCGCAAGGGGCCGCCCGCGGCGGAGGTGAGGGACGTTGAGGTGAGCCCCGCCCAGGGCATCACGCCCCACGGCTTCGTCCAGAAGCCCACGGTCTGAAAAGGCGGGCAGGGAACATTATCCCGCCCCCGGGCCTCTTTCACTGCACGACTTCTCACGCAGATGGAAAGGCCATGACCCATGTCACTTCTCAACATCATTTCGGAAGTGGGCGGCGCTTCGGCGGTCACGCGCCTCGGGGCCCGCGTCGGACTTGATCGGAACCAGACCGAAAGCGCCCTCGCGGCCCTGCTGCCCGCCCTGTCGGGCGGCATCAAGCGCCGCGCGCTCGATTCAGGCGGGGCGCTTTCCGGCTTTCTGGAAGCGGCCCGCGACGACCCGGAGGACGCCGCCGCCCGGGCGGATCCGGCGGAGGGCAACGCCATCCTCGGCCAGATCTTCGGCTCGAAGGACGTGAGCCGCAACGTCGCGGCCCATGCGGCGCAGGAGACCGGGATCGGCGTCGACAAGCTGAAGGCGCTCCTGCCCCTCGTCGCGAGCGTCGCGGCCAGCAGCCTGCGGGCGAAAAGCGGTCAGCTCGGCCAGGGCTGGCAGGCCCAGATGGGGGCGGAAAGTCAGCCGCGCGGGCCGGGCCAGATGCTGCAGAGCGGCGGCTGGCAGGGCCTGCTCGCCATGCTGGACGAGGACAAGGACGGCAATCCGCTCGACGACATCATCGGGCTCGCCGGCCGTCTGTTCGGCCGCTGAGCGGGCGATCCTCAGGCGACGGGCTCTTCCACCGCACGGCCCCGGTTGGCCCAGAGTGCGAACAGGAGGGAGAGCGACCCGCAGACGAGGAGTCCGAGGACGAACGGCGTCACCGTGCCGTCGAAGGCCTGGCCGATGATGAGCCCCAGAACCGCGCCGCCGACCGTCGTCAGCATCCCCTGGATGCTGGAGGCGGTGCCCGCGATATGGCCGAGCTCGTCCATGGCGAGCGCCCCGAGATTGGCGCCGATGAGCCCGAAGCAGGCCATGGTAAGGCATTGCAGGGCCACGAAGGACCAGAGCCCTTCGTCCATCAGCGCCGACCAGGCGAGATGGATCACCGCCATGGTGAGGAAGCCGCAAAGGGCGAGGAGCAGGATGCGCTTAGCCCCGAACCGGCGCACGATGCGGGAATTGACGTAGGACGTCACCGCCATGGGAATGGCGATGAGCGCGAAGACGATCGCCATCATTTCCGGCGCGCCATAGACATCGAACACGATCTGCTGGATCGAATTGATGTAGCCGAACAGCCCGCCCATGATGAGCATGAGGGCCATGCTGTTGCCGATGGAGGACCGCGTCCTGACGGTCGTGACGAAGCCGTTCACCACCGTATGGAACGACAGCGGCACGCGGCGGCCCCGGGGCAGCGTCTCCGGCAGGCGGAAGATGGACCAGACGAGCACCCCCATGCCGTAGATCCCGAGGGTGATGAAGATGGAGCGCCAGCCGGCGAGCCACAGCATCAGCTGGCCAAGGGCAGGGGCCAGCATGGGGATCAGCATGAAGACGATGACCACGAGCGACATGACCTGGGCCATGGCCGAGCCCTTGAAGCGGTCGCGCACCACGGACATGACGAGGACGCGGGTGCTCGCCGCGGCGATCCCCTGCATGAGGCGGGCGACCAGAAGGGCGGTGAAGCTGGTGGCGATGCCGGATATGACGGCGAACAGCCCGAAGAACAGAAGCCCGAAGACGAGGACGGGCTTGCGGCCCACCCGGTCGGAAATGGGGCCGTAGAAGATCTGGGCCGCGCCGAAGCCGACGAGATAGGCGGTTATCACCAGCTGGCGGCGGTTCTCGGTATCGACGCCGAGTGAATCGCCGATGGCGGGCAGCGCCGGCAGCATCACGTCGATGGCCAGCGCGTTCACCGCCATGATCGCCGCCATCAGGGCGACGAATTCTCCCATGCCCGGGCCGGACCATCGCCGGCCGGCCTCGGGTCCCCTCGCATGACTCATTGCCTGTTGTCTCTCATGCGCGGCGGTCAGGCCGCCTGGTGTCCCCACAAATCGTATTCGTCCGCGTCGTCGATCTCGACGGCGACCACGTCGCCCGGCCGCAGGTTCTGGCCGTCGGTGACATAGACGTTGCCGTCGATCTCGGGCGCATCTCCCTTGGAACGCGCGATCGCCCCTTCCTCGTCCACCGAGTCGATGATGACGTCAAGGGTGCGGCCCACCTTGGCCGCCATGCGGCGGGCGCTGATCGCCTGCTGCGCCGCCATGAAGCGGTGCCAGCGCTCTTCCTTGACCTCTTCGGGCACGGGATCGGGCAGGGCATTGGCGCTCGCCCCTTCCACCGCCTCATAGCGGAAACAGCCGACCCGGTCCAGTTCGGCCTCATCCAGCCATTCGAGGAGATACTGGAAATCCTCCTCCGTCTCGCCGGGGAAGCCGACGATGAAGGTGGAGCGGAGGGTGAGATCGGGAACCGCCGTGCGCCAGGCGCGGATCCGCTCCAGCACCTTTTCCTGGTTGGCCGGGCGGCGCATGGCCTTCAATACCCTGGGGCTCGCATGCTGGAACGGGATGTCGAGATAGGGCAGGATCCGGCCCTCCGCCATCAGCGGGATCACCTCGTCCACATGGGGATAGGGATAGACGTAA
>CAZDSS010000166.1:0-4329 GCA_964508185.1 uncultured Sphingomonadales bacterium | reverse complement strand
GCGTCAACGCCATCGCCCCGGGGGAGATCGAAACCTCGATCCTGTCGCCGGGGACCGAGAAGCTCGCCGCCGAACTGCCCCTCCGCCGCCTCGGCAAGCCCGAGGACGTGGCCAAGACCATCTACTATCTCTGCACGGAGCAGTCGGCTTATGTGACGGGGGCGGAAATCCACGTCAATGGCGGCCAGCATGTGTGAGGCCGCCCGGGGGGCCTAGAGTTCCTCGTAATCGAGCCCGATATCGACCGCGGGCGCCGACTGGGTGATGCGGCCCACCGAGATGTAATCGACCCCCGTCTCGGCGATGGCCGCGATGGTATCCAGATTGACCCCGCCCGACGCTTCGAGAGGCAGGCGGCCATTGACGATCCGCACCGCTTCCCGCAGCTCGTCCGGCGACAGGGTGTCGAGAAGCAGGCGGTCGGCGCCTGCTTCCAGCGCTTCCCGAACCTGATCCAGCGTGTCGCATTCGACGGCGATGCCGAACTGGCTCGCGCTCACGTCCGCCGCCCGCGCGGCCCTGATCGCCGCCGCGACGGAGCCCACCCGCGCGATATGGTTGTCCTTGATGAGGACGCCGTCATCAAGCCGCATGCGGTGATTGTGCCCGCCGCCCATGCGGACGGCGTATTTGGCGGCGACCCTGAGGCCCGGAATGGTCTTGCGGGTGTCCAGAAGCTTCGCACGGGTATGCCGGATCTTCGCCACATAGCGGGCGGTCAGGGTGGCGATCCCCGACAGATGCTGCAGGATGTTGAGGGCCGCCCGCTCCGCGGTGAGCAGCGCACGGGCATTGCCGGTGACGCGGGCGATCGTGGCGCCGGGGGCGACCGCCTCGCCGTCGGCTGAAAGCGGCGTGAAGACGCAATCGGGATCACAGGCGCGGAAGATCGCCTCCGCCACGGGAAGACCCGCAAGCGTCAGCGGCTCGCGCGCCGCCATGACGGCGCGAAGCCGCGCGTCTCCGGGAATGGTCGCCCGGCTCGTGAGATCGCCGCGGCCCACGTCCTCCGCCAGCGCCATGTCGACGATGCGCTGGATCTCCCCCCGATCCATGGGGCCGCTCCCTCAGGAAGCGGCGACGGCCGCAGGGATTGCGGCCGGGGGCGGCGACATTTCGAGCATGCGCTCCAGGGGCTTCAGCGCCTGGACGCGAAGCTCGTCAGGCACATGGATCTCGGGCGTCTCGTCGCGGAGCGCGAGATAGAGCTTTTCCATGGTGTTGAGCGCCATGAACGGGCACATGTTGCAGTTGCAGTTGCCGTCCGCGCCCGGCGCGCCGATGAAGGTCTTGTGGGGCGCGGCGCGCTGCATCTGGTGGATGATCCCCGGCTCCGTCGCGATGATGAAGGTATCCGCCGGCGACGAGGTCGCGAACTTCAGGATCGACGAGGTGGAGCCGATATGGTCCGCGTGCTGCAGGATATGCTCGGGGCATTCGGGATGGGCGGCGACCGGTGCACCGGGGTACTGCGCCTTGAGCTTGATGAGCTCCCGCTCCGAGAAGCGTTCGTGCACGATGCAGGTCCCCGGCCACAGCACCATGTCGCGACCGGTCTTGCGGGCGAGATAGCCGCCCAGATGCCGGTCAGGCGCGAACAGGATGGGCTGATCCCTGGGGATCTGGTTGATGATGTATTCGGCGTTAGACGACGTCACGATGATGTCGGAATGCGCCTTCACCGCCGCCGAGCAGTTGATGTAGGTCAGCGCGATATGGTCCGGATGCGCCTCGCGGAACTTGCGGAACTCTTCCGGCGGGCAGCTGTCCTCCAGCGAGCAGCCGGCCTCCATGTCGGGCAGCACCACCTTCTTCTGCGGGCTCAGGATCTTGGCCACTTCGGCCATGAAGCGCACGCCGCAGAAGACGATCATGTCGGCGTCCGTCGCCGCGGCCTTGCGTGAAAGATCGAGGCTGTCGCCCACGAAATCCGCGATGTCCTGGATCTCGCCGCCCTGGTAGAAATGGGCCAGAATGACGGCGTTCTTCTCCTTGCGCAGACGCCGGATCTCGGCCGCGAGGTCGAGCGTCGGATCGACCACGGCCTGAGGCCGCAGCGGAAAGGGCTGCGCCAGATCAACCTTGATGTTCATGACAAACCGCCGTCCTTCAAACCCCGAGAACACAAGCTCTAAGCTTCATATTTGTCATTTAACCCCCTCGTTCAAGGCGGGCAAGGGAAATAACCCCCAGTCTTCCGCGGCGCGAAGATGCGGTCAGGCCGGGATCTCGTAGCGTCCGTCCGCCCGCGCCGGGCCGTCGGTGACGAGCCGCCGGGTCTCCACCAGATGGATCATGTGGGCAAGGACCGATCGCGCCGCCGCCGGATGGAGATATGTGGGGACGTCCCGATAGACTTCGGCCACGATCTCCGGAATGGTGCGGCGGCCGGCGGCGACGGCGGCGAGGATCTCCGCCTCCCGCTCCTCGCGATGGGCGATGAGGCCCCGGACGAAGTCATGGGGGTTGCGGATCGCGGGCCCGTGGGTCGGCCAGTAGATGGCGTCGTCCCGCGTCAGCAGCTTGCGCAGGCTCCGCATGTAGGCCGCCATGTCGCCGTCGGGCGGGGAGATCACCGTGGTGGACCAACCCATCACATGGTCGCCGCTGAACAGCGCCTTCTCCTCCGCAAGGGCGAAGCAGAGATGGTTCGATGTATGGCCGGGCGTATGCACGGCCTCAAGGGTCCAGCCGTCGCCCCGGATGACGTCGCCGTCGCGCAGTTCCTTGTCAGGCCGGAAATCCCGGTCGGCCCCTTCCTCCACCTCGTCGCCCTGGTTTTCCCGCCCCGTCCCATGGGGGCCGAAAGCGAGGATCGGCGCGCCCGTCAGCCGCGGCAGCGGGCGGCTTGCCGGGGAATGGTCGCGATGGGTGTGGGTGACGAGGATATGGGTCACGGTCTCGCCCTGCAGCGCCTGCGCCAATGCATCCATGTGGGACGCAAGATCCGGCCCCGGATCGATCACCGCCACCTTGCCGCGGCCGACGATATAGGTGCCGGTTCCCGCGAAGGTGAAGGCGCTCGGATTTTCGGCCAGCACGCGCCGGATCAGGGGGGATACCTGTTCGGCGGCGCCATAGGCCGGATCGAACCGGCGGTCGAACTCCAACTTGGTCATCGCAACAATCCTGAAGGGGCGGCATGGGCGCGCCCGGGTTTTCCGCATCTTAAGGTCGCCGCGCCGCCCGCGCAAATCCCGGCGCGGAAGATGCAGCCCCAGATGTTGTGTTAAATTTTGGCGACGCACACAAAAAGCCGTGGACCGGCCGGGGCGCCGGTTCTAGAATCAGGGTCACGAGCCTTGAAGCGCAAAGGTCCATCATTTGACGACCCGGATCCTTCGCCCCCGCTTCCTTCCGCCCGCACGATCCTGCGGCGGCACGTTCCCCAGCGCTCGATCCCGAAAAATCCGTCGCCACATCACGCGCCCCCCTTCGCATGAGGAGTTCCGTCATGGCCAAACGCTCCGCCCGCCGTTCGTCCGCATCCGTCCATGCGCTGCCCACCGATCATGATCCGCGCTTCTTCGGCCATGGCGGGGGCCATGGCGGAGGCGACGGCTGGGATCCCCTGGGCTACGAGCCGCAGCGGGACCAGCGCTACCTGCGCCGGGTGCGGCCGCAGAACGCCAACCAGCAGGCGCTGATGGAGGCGATCGACCGCCACAATGTGGTGCTGGCGCTCGGGCCTGCCGGCACGGGCAAGACCTATCTGGCGATCGCCAAGGCGGTGGAGGCGCTGGAAGCGGGGACCGTCGCGCGCATCGTGCTGTCCCGCCCGGCGGTGGAGGCGGGGGAAAATCTCGGCTACCTTCCCGGCGGGATGGAGGAAAAGCTCGCGCCCTATCTCCGCCCGCTCTATGACGCGCTCGCCGACCGTCTGGGCGGCGCGCGCCTTCGCAAGCTCATCGCCGACGGCACCATCGAGATCGCGCCGCTCGCCTTCATGCGCGGCCGCACCCTCAACAACGCCTTCGTGGTGCTGGACGAGGCCCAGAACTGCACCTACGGCCAGCTCAAGATGCTGCTCACCCGCCTCGGCTGGCATTCCACCATGGTGGTGACCGGCGATCCCGGGCAAAGCGACCTGCTGCCGGGCCTGTCCGGCCTGTGCGACATCGCCCGGAGGCTCGAGGCGCTCGATGACGTCGCCGTCATCCGGCTGGAGGAAGCGGATGTGGTGCGCCACCCGCTGGTCGCCACCATGCTGACGGTGATCTGACCCGCCGGGCGGCTTTCGCCGCCATCAGCCAACGGCGCTGTCGAGGGGCAGGATGGTGGTGCTCTTCTTCTGCTTCAGGACGAAGCTGGTGCTGACCGAGCGGACGC
>CAZDSS010000165.1:0-4400 GCA_964508185.1 uncultured Sphingomonadales bacterium | reverse complement strand
CGAGCGCGGCCAGCGCTTCTCCCTCATCGCCGAGGACGGCGTGGTGAAGGAGCTCAACGTGGAAGCGCCGGGCGAATTCCGGGTGTCCAGCGCCGAACACTGCCTGACCCAGCTCTGACGGGCAGGGCGCGGTGGCCGGGCACGCCCTGCCGCCGCGCCCGAGCGACCCCGGCGCGGCCGTTACGCTCAGTTCAGCACCGATATGACGGCGTTCACCAGATCCTCGTTATGGAACGGCTTGTGGAGGAGTGGCCGGTTCGACCAGGGCTCGGCGATTCCCGCTTCCCCGTAGCCGGTCGCGAAGATGAAGGGCGTGCCTGCTTCGCTGAGGGCGGAAGCCACGGGATAGACCTCCTGGCCGCCCACATTGACGTCGAGGATCGCGACATCCACTTCCATGTTCTTCAACAGCTCCAGCGCCTGCGAGACGCGGGCCACGGTCCCCACCACCTTGCAGTCCAGGTCGCTCAGGATGTCCTCCATCAGGAGGGCGACCAGGGTCTCGTCCTCGACGATGAGCACGCGCAGATCACGCAGACGCTCCCGAGGTTGCGGCAGACTCTCCATCACGACATATCCCCCATGACAACTTCACACAGCTGGGCGGAATGGCAGATTCGGGGGCGGTCGTCGGTTTTCTGGGCCAAGGGCGAATTCCTGTCCGGCGTTATCGTTCCGCCACCGTAACGGTTTCGGAGGCCGATCGATCGGCATATGTCGTCGGGCAGTGTACCCCGTGCGGGTTGCGCCCTCAACCGGAGAGTTGCGCCGGACGGGCGAGGGGCGATTGACTCTTCCGGCGGCCTTCCTATTATCAGCCCCTATGCCGCAAGGCCGTCGCGGGAGAGAACAATCCCGGCCCGGAATTGCAGGCGGCGGGAGGCGTCAAACGGCGAATCTCCCCGCGCTGCAGGGCCGCGATTGACGCCGAAGGAGCAACCGCCCCGGAAACTCTCAGGCCCAAGGACCGCGACGGAAACGGGCACTCTGGAAAGCAGGCGCGTCCCCCGGGGCGCCCTCACCGACGGGGTAAGCGGGACCATCCCACAATGGTGCCGTCAATCTCTCAGGTCCAAATGACAGAGGGGGCAGGGACGGCGGAATCGGAACAAGGGCCGAGAACGACCGTCCGTATTCTGTCATTGGACGGGGAGATCCCATGCCCGAGAACGGCCTGAAACAGACGCCATTATTCGACCTTCACCAGGAGCTCGGCGCGCGCATGGTGCCCTTCGCGGGCTACGCCATGCCGGTGCAGTATCCCACCGGGATCCTCAAGGAACATGCCCATACCCGCGAGAAGGCGGGGCTCTTCGACGTATCCCACATGGGCCAGGCCTTCCTTGCCGCCCGCAAGGGCGACCCCGCCGCCCTGTTCGAGCGGCTGGTGCCCGGCGACATCCAGGCCCTGAAGCCCGGCGCCATGCGCTATACCATGCTGCTCAACGACGCGGGCGGCATCCTCGACGACCTCATGGTCACCCGATTCGATGACGAGCGTCTCTATCTCGTGGTCAATGCGGCCATGAAGGACGCGGATTTCGCCCATATCCAGGCGGCGCTCGGCAACGACGCGCGGCTCGAGGTGCTGGAGCGCGGGCTGCTGGCCCTTCAGGGGCCGCTTGCGGGCGCGGTGCTCGCCCGCCTTGCGCCCGAGGTCGCGGACATTCCTTCCATGCATATGCAGGTGGTCGCCATCGACGGCGTCGAATGTTACGTCAGCCGCTCGGGCTACACGGGCGAGGACGGATTCGAGATCTCGGTCCCGGCGGAACATGCAGTGGCGCTCGCCCGGCGTCTGCTCGCCGAGCCCGAAGTGGCGCCCATCGGCCTCGGCGCGCGCGATTCGCTGCGGCTCGAGGCGGGGCTCTGCCTTTACGGCCACGACATCACGCCGGAGACCACGCCGATCGAGGCCGGGCTCGCCTGGGCCGTGAACAAGCGGCGGCGCGCCGAAGGTAACTTTCCGGGCGCCCGGATCATTCTGGATATGATCGAGAACGGAGCGCCGCGGCGGCGCGTGGGCATCCGCCCCGAAGGCCGGGTTCCGGCCCGGGAGGGGACCGAGATTCTCGATTCCGCAGGCCAGGTCATCGGCCATGTGACGAGCGGCGGCTTCGGGCCCACGGTCAACGGTCCCGTGGCCATGGGCTATGTGCCGGCGGATCATGCGGCGCCGGGGACCGCCCTTGGTCTTCGCGTGCGCGACAAGGTCATTCCGGCCCGCGTCGTGCCGCTCCCCTTCGTCGAGCCGCGGCGCGTCCGGGCGAAATCTTAACCCTTCGAGGAGGCAAGGCTCCCATGAGCAATCTCTATTTCACTCGCGAACATGAATGGGTGCGCGTCGAGAACGGCGTCGGCACCGTGGGCATCAGCGATTTCGCCCAGGGTCAGCTTGGCGACGTGGTGTTCGTCGAACTGCCGGACGTCGGCCGCAGCCTGAAGGTGGGCGACGGCGCGGCCGTGGTCGAATCGGTCAAGGCGGCGAGCGACGTCTATGCGCCGGTCGCCGGCGAGGTGATCGAGGTCAACGAGAAGCTCGTCGACGACCCGTCCCTCATCAACAGCGACGCCCAGGGCGAGGGCTGGTTCTTCAGGATCAGGCTCACCGCGCCCGACGAAGTCACCAATCTCATGGACGAAGAGAGCTACCGCGCCTATCTCGAGGAGCATGCCTGATGCGTTACCTGCCGCTCAGGCCCGACGATCGCGCCGAGATGCTGCGGCGGATCGGCGTGCCGAACGTCGATGCGCTGTTTCGCGACGTGCCGCAGGCCGCGCGGCTCGACGCTCCCGTGGACCTGCCGCGCCACATGACGGAACTCGAAGTGGAGCGCGCATTGGGCCGCATGGCGGCGCGCAATACGGTCGCCGGCGAGGTGCCGTTCTTCGTCGGCGCGGGGGCCTACCGCCATCACGTGCCGGCGACCGTGGATCACCTCATCCAGCGGGGCGAGTTCCTGACGTCCTACACGCCCTACCAGCCGGAAATCTCGCAGGGCACGCTTCACTATCTCTTCGAGTTCCAGACCCAGGTGGCCTTGCTCACTGGCATGGAGGTGGCGAACGCCTCCATGTATGACGGCTCCACGGGCTGCGCCGAGGCGATCCTCATGGCGCGACGCATCACCCGCCGCAAGCGGGCGGTGATCTCGGGCGGGCTGCATCCCCAGTATCTGGACGTGGTGCGCACCATGACCGCCTGGACCGAGGACGAGATCGTGGCCCTGCCGCCGGCGGTCAACGGCCCCGACGATCTCATCCCCCATATCGACGAGAACACGTCCTGCGTCGTCGTCCAGAACCCGAGCTTCTTCGGCCATGTGGCGGATCTCCGCCCGCTGGCCGCGGCGGCCCAGGCGGCGGGCGCGCTGCTGATTGTCGTGGTGACGGAGGTCGTGTCCCTCGGCGCGCTCATGTCGCCGGGCGAGATGGGGGCGGACATCGTGGTGGCCGAGGGGCAGTCCATCGGCAACGGCCTCAATTTCGGCGGCCCCTATCTCGGCCTCTTCGCCACCCGGCAGAAATATGTGCGCCAGATGCCCGGCCGCCTGTGCGGCCAGACGGTGGATGCGGAAGGGCGGCGCGGCTATGTGCTGACCCTGTCCACGCGCGAGCAGCATATCCGCCGCGAAAAGGCGACGAGCAACATCTGCACCAATTCCGGCCTCTGCGCCCTTGCCTTCACCATTCACATGACGCTTCTCGGCGAGGCGGGGCTCCGGCAGCTTGCCGCCGTCAATCACGGCAAGGCGGTGGAACTTGCGGAAAAGCTCGGCAAGGTGCCGGGCGTCGAGGTGGTGAACGACAGCTTCTTCAACGAGTTCACGCTGCGCCTCAGCCGCCCGGCGGCCGAGGTGGTGGAACGGCTCGCGGCCCGCGGCATTCTCGCCGGGGTGCCCGCAAGCCGCCTGCTGCCGGGGCAGGGCCTTGACGACTGCCTGATCGTCGCCTCGACCGAGATCAATACGGGCGCCGACCAGGACGCCCTCGTGGCCGCGCTTGCGGAGGAGTTGAAATGATGAACCGTCAGGGCCGTCCCACGGGCACGGGCAGCGCCGGTGCCGCCGACAACGCCGCGACCTTTTCGGGCGACCAGGGCCTCGCCCATAACGAGCCCCTGATCTTCGAGACCGGCGACATTCGCGTCTCCGGCGTCGACCTGCCGGAAGCGCCGCAGGTCAAATCCCGCCTCGGCGGGCTGGAGCGCCGGGGCGAGATCGGCCTTCCCGGCCTTACCGAGCCCGAGGCCATGCGCCACTATACGCGCCTGTCGCGCAAGAACTATGCAATCGACATGGGGCTCTATCCGCTGGGCTCCTGCACCATGAAGCACAATCCGCGGCTCAACGAGAAGATGGCGCGGCTTCCCGGCTTCGCCGACATCCATCCCCTGCAGC
>CAZDSS010000164.1:0-4405 GCA_964508185.1 uncultured Sphingomonadales bacterium | reverse complement strand
GGATCGCTTCCGAGATCGAGGAAAAGATCACCCCGGCCTCGCGCAGCTTGTCCTTGAAGGTGGTGGCCACCGACACGCTGTCGAACACGGCGTCGACCGCAACGCCCGCAAGAATCTCCTGCTCGCGAAGCGGAATGCCGAGCTTCTCATAGGTCTTCAGAAGCTCGGGATCGACTTCATCCAGGCTTTTCGGCTTGGTGAAGGACTTGGGCGCCGCATAGTAATAGGCGTCCTGAAAGTCGATCTCGGGATACTGCACCATGGCCCATCTGGGCTCCTTCATGGTGAGCCAGTGGCGATAGGCCTTGAGCCGCCATTCCAGCATCCATTCCGGCTCTTCCTTCTTGGCCGAGATGATGCGGATGATGTCCTCGTTCAGCCCCTTGGGCGCGCGATCCACCTCGATGTCGGTCACGAAGCCGTATTTGTACTCGCCCGTCGCTTCTTCGATGGTCGCGCGCGTGGCTTCTGCCGTACTCATGTTCTGGTTCCCATGTCTTGAACGGTGGTCGCCTCCGGCCCGGGCTTCGGCGCCTTGAGCGCATCGCCGAGGAAGTCGGGAGCCGGAGTTGCAAATTCCGCGAGGGTGATGTCCTTGAGCGCGTCCTGGATGGCGTTGTTGATTTTCTGCCAATAGCCGCGCATGCGACAACTGGTCAAGAGATCACAATCGCCCTGGCCATGTTCCACGCATTCGGTAAGCGCGATGGGCCCATCCACGGCGCTGACGATGTCGCTGACCGAGATTTCCTGCGGCGCGCGGGCGAGCGAGAAGCCGCCGTTGAGACCGCGATGGGAATTGAGGATGCCGGCGCGCGCCATGGCCCCCAGGATCTTGCTGGCGGTGGGCGCCGGAATCTGGGTTGCGGCCGAAATGCCCGAGGCGCTATGGACGCGTTCGGGATTCTCGGCCATGTGAGCCATCAGGACCACGGCATAATCCGCCAGCTTAGTCAGTCTAATCATCGGTCGCTCCGTTCCGGGAATGGCTCGCGCATCGCGGCGCGCCCCAATACCGGACCAAATTGGTATTCTTTACATGGAGCGCCGCGATGGCGATGTCAACCGGGAAGTTGCGGGGGCTCGCGCCAGTCTTCCCCCTGGGGTCACAAGGTCAGCGCTGGCACAGCCTCCGGCAAAGTTCATCGAGCTGGTCCAGCGTCTTGTAGGCGATGCGCAGCTCCCCGCCGCCCTTGCCGTTGTCCTCGATCACCACCTTGTAGCCGACCGCTTCCGAGAGATCCGCTTCAAGGGCGGCGATATCCGGATCCTTGGCGGCGGACGAGGCGTTCCGCTTCGCGCCCGGCTTGGCGGCGCCCGGCTTCTGCTCGCGGGCGAGATCCTCGACCTCGCGCACCGTCAGATTTTCGCGCACGATCTGCTGGGCGAGGGCCAGCGGATTGGCGGCGGTGACGAGCGCCCGGGCATGGCCCATGGTGAGCCTGCCGTCGTTGAGCATTTCCTGAACCGGCGGCGGCAGGGTAAGGAGGCGCAGGAGATTGGCCACATGGCTCCGGCTCTTGCCCACGATCTGGCCGAGCTGCTCCTGGGTATGGCCGAATTCCTTCATCAGGCGCTCGTAGGCCAGGGCCTCCTCGACGGGCGACAGATCCGCGCGCTGGATGTTCTCGATGATGGCGACTTCGAGCGCTTCGGCGTCATCCGCGTCGCGGATCACCACCGGCACCTTGTGGAGGCCTGCCTTCTGGGCCGCCCGCCAGCGGCGCTCGCCGGCGATGATCTCGTACTGGTCGGGCTCGTCATGGAGCCGCCGCACGAGAATGGGCTGCAGGACGCCCTTTTCCCGGATGGATTCCACGAGCTCGTCCAGCGCTTCCTCGCGGAACAGCTGGCGCGGCTGGTAGCGGTTCGGACGCAGAAGGGCGATGGGCACCTCCTTGGAGCTGCGCAGGCGGTCGAGCGAGGCGTAATCCTCGGCATCCGACCCGAGCAGGGCGGATAGACCGCGGCCCAGGCCCGAGGGACGCGACTTGCGGGCGGCGGCGTCCTTGTCGATCATGATGTCTTCCTTCATCACATATATCTTGTGTCGGGGAACGGATCAGGCCGCGGCGCGCCGCGCCTTTTCCCGGCGCAGCACTTCGGACGCGAGCTTGATATAGGCCTGGCTTCCGGCGCAGCGATGGTCGTAAAGGAGCGCGGGCTTGCCGTGGGACGGGGCTTCGGAGATCCGGACGTTCCGCGGAATCACCGTCTCGTAGACCTTGTCGCCGAGATATCCGCGCACGTCCGCCGCCACCTGGTCCGACAGATTGTTGCGGCGGTCGAACATGGTCAGCACCACGCCGAAGATGTCGAGCTCCGGATTGAAATTGGCCCGCACCCGCTCGATGGTCCGGAGCAGGAGGCTCAGGCCCTCAAGAGCGAAGAACTCGCATTGCAGGGGCACGAGCACCGACTGCGCGGCCGTAAGCGCGTTCAGGGTCAACAGGTTGAGGGACGGCGGGCAATCGATCAGGACGTAGTCGTAGTCCGCGATGGCCTTGTCGCCCCCGAAGATCGAATCCCTCAGGCGATAGCAGCGCCGGTCCGCATTGACGAGCTCCAGCTCCGCCCCGGACAAATCGATGGTGGACGGAATGATGGACAGGTTGGGAATGGCCGTGGGCTGCGCCGCCTCGCGCACGGCGGCGGCGCCGATCAGGAGTTCGTAGGACGAAACCTTGCGATCCCGCGGCTCCACGCCAAGGCCGGTGCTGGCATTGCCCTGAGGATCGAGATCGATGATGAGCACCTTCTTGCCCACGGCGGCAAGGGCCGTCGCCAGATTGATGGCCGTGGTGGTCTTGCCCACCCCGCCCTTCTGGTTGGCGAGGGCGATGACCCGCCGCGCGTGATCGCCCTGTTCCGCAAGCTCCGCCAGGCTCTTCGTCTTCATCCCGCCCGGACGGCCCGAGGTTTGCGCCCCCTGCGCAAGGCCGCCTTCAGGCTTGCCCGCGTCAGACATGCCCGCCTTAGACATGGGTGAGTTCCTCCACGCGAATGATCCGCCCCCGCTGGTCGGTGACACTGGGAAAGATGGCCATGGACATATTCCAGGATTTGCGCGCCTCGGTCAATTCCTCCTCCAGGTTCTGGCCCTTGTGGAAGAGCGCTTGCGTCCCGGGTCCGAAGAACGGATGGGCGAGACGCAACAGGCGCGGAAGCGGCGCGAAGGCCCGGGCGGTGATGAAGTCCACGGGCCCGACCTTTACCTCCTCCGCCCGGCCCTCGTGAATGGTGACCGGCGCCGCCGTCGCCTCGGCTACCGCCCGGAGGAACTGGCATTTGCGCGGGCTCTTTTCCACGAGGTGCACATGCCCGCCGCCCATGATGGCGATCACGATCGGCGGAAAGCCCGCGCCGCTTCCGAGATCGAGCCATGTGGCGGGCCTGCCGAGGGCGCCAAGACGCTCCGCCGCCAGATCAAGAATCTGCGCGGAATCGAGGAAATGGCGGTGCCAGAGATCGGGGAGCGTGCTGGGCCCCACGAGATTGAGCCGCCCCTGCCACTCCACCAGAAGCCGGGCATAGAGCCGCAGGCGTTCCAATGTTTCACGTGGAACATTGGTCGCGGCGGCAAACTCCTCCGCTCCGAACCCGCTCGTCATGCGCTGCGCCGGTCGCTCTTCTTGCCGCGATTGCGCAGGTGAATGAGGATCGCCGTGAGCGCCGCAGGCGTGACGCCCGAAAGCCGCCCCGCCGCGCCAAGGGTCGCCGGGCGCGCCGCCGTCAGCTTCTCCTGGATCTCCCGGGACAGGCCGGGAATCGCCCCGTAATCCAGATCCCCGGGAAGCGCCACCGCCTCCTCCTTGCGGAAGGCGATGATATCCGCCTCCTGCCGCTCGAGATACCCTCGATAATGCGCGTCGATCTCCAGCTGCTCAACCACATCGGACGCAAGGCCGGAAAGCTCCGGCCACACTTCCGCAAGTCGGGCGAAATCCACGTCCCCATAGGACAGAAGATCGAAGGCGCTGCGCGTCACCCCATCCTGATTGATGCGGAAACCTAGCCGCGCCGCTTCGCTGGGCGTCACCTGAATGGCGTCAAGCCGACGCCGTCCCTCGGCAATGCCCGCAAGCTTGGCGGAGAAGCGCTCCGCCCGTTCCGCGCCAACGCAACCCGCGGCCATGCCTAGCGGCGTCAGGCGCTGATCGGCATTGTCCGCCCGCAGGCTCAGCCTGTATTCCGCCCGGGAAGTGAACATGCGGTAGGGCTCCCGCGTGCCGAGGGTGACAAGATCGTCGATCATCACGCCGATATAGGCGCTGGCGCGATCCAGGACGAAGGGCGCATGGCCGCCGAGCTTTCCCGCAGCGTTGATCCCGGCGACCAGCCCCTGCCCCGCCGCTTCCTCATATCCCGTGGTGCCGTTGATCTGGCCCGCGAAATAGAGATGTTC
>CAZDSS010000163.1:0-4499 GCA_964508185.1 uncultured Sphingomonadales bacterium | reverse complement strand
AGACGACGATGAAGAACATCGACGCCCCGTTGGCGTGCAGGTAGCGCAGCAGCCAGCCGTAGTTCACGTCGCGCATGATGTGTTCGACGCTGTCGAAGGCGAGGTCCACATGCGGCGTGTAGTGCATCACCAGGATGATGCCGGTGATGATCTGGATCACCAGCATGAGGCCGGCGAGCGACCCGAAATTCCACCAGTAGTTCAGATTCTTCGGCGCGCGATAGCCCGCACCGACCGAACCATGCAGCAGGGAGAGGATCGGAAGTTGCTTATTGAAGGCGCGCAGGAATGCGTTCTTGGGCTCGTAGGTACCGGTACTAGCCATTGCTCCCCCCTTACCCGATTCTTACGGAAGTATCGGTCAGAAATACGTATTCCGGCACCTCCAGATTGGCGGGCGCCGGACCTTTGCGGATACGACCGGACGTGTCGTAGTGGGAGCCATGGCAGGGGCAGAACCAGCCATCGAAATCCCCCGACTGGCCGAGCGGCACGCAGCCCAGATGGGTACAGACGCCGACCATGATAAGCCATTCGGGCCGCTGGACGCGGTCCTCGTCGGCCTGGGGGTCCGGCAGCTTGCTGATATCCACCGCCCGCGCTTCCTGGATTTCCTTCTCCGTGCGGTGACGGATGAAGACAGGCTTGCCGCGCCACATGACCGTGATGCTCTGTCCGGGCTCGATGGCCGACAGGTCCACTTCCGTGGACGACAGGGCCAGCACGTCCGCCGACGGATTCATCTGGTCGATCAGCGGCCACAGGGCCGCCGCAGCGCCTACCGCCGCGAAGGCGGTGGTCCCGACATATAGGAAGTCGCGGCGGGTGACCCCTCCGGCTTCACTGTTCGCGTGGTCATCAATGGCCATTCAATAAACCCCTCGCTACCAAAGATCCTCGGGCCGAGGCCGCCGGCCCCCGCCCGGAAAATCACGTCCCCCCGCAGGCCACACGCTTTGCGCCGCCAGGATCGCTTTACCCCTTTTTTACTTGGGCAGAACTTTCCGGCGATCTTGACGGATCGTGCGATCCGGGACAAACAGTTTCAGAAAGCCGCCCCCGGCCGCAGGTTTACGGGCACACATTTACCGGGTACAGGGCTAAGATGCAACGCATTAATGACCGGGAGCGGCGCGTCACAAGCGGCTCCAGACGGGCGATGCTCCGGCATGGATAATTCGGGAACCCGCGACGGATGAGATTGGCGCTATTCCAGCCGGACATTCCGCCCAATACCGGGACCATGCTGCGCATGGCCGCCTGCCTCGACGTGCCCGTGGACGTGATCGAGCCCTGCGGATTCCCCTTCAGCGTCAGGTCCTTCCGCCGCGCCGGCCTCGACTACCTGGACGAAGCCATGGTGGAGCGCCATCTCGACTGGGACGCCTTCCGCACTGCCCGCGGCATCGGGCAGCCCGGCGGCCCGCGGCTCGTGGCGCTCACCACCAAAGGGGCGATGCCCCATCACCGCTTCCGCTTCCGGCCGGACGACATCCTGCTCGTGGGGCAGGAAAGCGTGGGTCTTCCGCCCCATGTTCATGAAGCGGCGGACGCGCGCCTGCGCATTCCCATGCGGCCCGATCTCCGTTCCCTCAATGTGGCGGTGGCCGCCGCCATGGTGCTGGCCGAGGCCTTGCGCCAGACCGACGGCTGGCCCGCCGATCACACCGCTCTCTCTTCCACCGACCTAACGTCTTCCACAGAAGTAAAGGATGTCCTCGATCATGTCGGATGACCAATCTCCCGCCCCCATCACGGACGAGCACAAGACCCGCGCCGCCGCATGGTTCCAGTCCCTGCGCGACCAGATCTGCGCCGCGTTCGAGAAGCTGGAGGATGAATATGACGGCCCGCTGAAGGACCTGCCGCCTGGCCGGTTCGAGCGCCGCGCCTGGAAGCGCGAAGCCGTCGAGGGGGACGAGACGGACACCGGCGGCGGCGTCATGTCCATCATGAAGGGCCGCGTGTTCGAGAAGGTGGGCGTCAACATCTCGACCGTCTATGGCCGCTTCGCCCCCGAATTCGCCAAGTCCATCCCGGGGGCAGAGGAAGACCCCCGCTTCTGGGCGAGCGGCATTTCGCTCGTCGCCCACATGCGCTCGCCGCTGGTGCCGGCGGTCCACATGAACACCCGGCACATCATCACGACCCGGGGCTGGTTCGGCGGCGGCGGCGACCTCAACCCCGCCTTCCCCAACGACGAGGACACGGCGGAATTCCACGCCGCCTTCAAGGCCGCCTGCGACAAGCACGACCCCGAATACTATCCCCGCTTCAAGGCCTGGTGCGACGAATACTTCTACAACAGGCACCGCCGCTCGCCGCGGGGCGTCGGCGGCATCTTCTACGACTATCTGGAAGGCGACTGGGAGGACAATTTCGCCTTCACCCAGGACGTCGGCCGCGCCTTCCTCGATGTCTATCCGAGGATCGTGCGCCGCCGCATGAACGACAGCTGGACGCCGGAGCAGCGCGAGAAGCTCCTCGTCTATCGCGGGCATTACGCGGAATTCAATCTGTTCTACGACCGCGGCACGCTGTTCGGCCTCAAGACCGGCGGCAATATCGACGCCATCCTCATGTCCCTGCCGCCCGAGGCCAAGTGGCCGTAAGACCCCGCATCAGACCGGCCCCGCGAACAAGAAAGCCCCGCGAACAAGAAAAACGCCGCAGCCTGCAAGCTGCGGCGTTTTGCCGTGAAGGAGCGTCACCCGCGGCGGCGGCGCGCCACGGCAAGGCCGGCAAGACCCGCGCCCATCAGCGAAAGCGACAGCGGCGCCGGCACGTCGACGGGGTCCTGCTGTTCCCTGATGCTGGTCGTGTAGCGGAACAGGCTTGTCCCCCCTTCGGTGAGATAGACACGCGAGCTGCCCTCAACTCCACTGTCCTCGCCGACCCACTCGAGCGTGATGCTATTGTCCGTGAAGGTGAAGTCCGTGAGATAGGGATAATCGGAATGCTGGAACAGGATGGCATCCTCCAGCACCTCGAGACCGGAGATAAACTCGCCGTCGACATCGAAGACGATGTTGGAAATGCTCACGCGGATGAAGTAGTAGTCGGCCCCGTTGACGCCCTCGATCGGAAGATCGGGGTAGAAATCAAAGGCGGCAAGGAAGATGGTCTGGACATCCGCGTCGAGGGTCACCTCCGCGCGACCTATATAATCAGAATTGCCAACAACATGGCCGGCGCCGAGATGCGGCCCCGGCGAGGCCGGAGAAACGCCGGTCGCCGCAAGGACCATATTACCAAGGGACCAGCGATCGATGGCGAACTCGGCGTGAATATCCATTGAGATGATCTTGGCCGCAGCAACGGACGGCACGGTCGCCGCGAAGACGCCGGCCAAGGCGAGTTGGAGAGGTAGCTTCATCTGGTGCGCCCTTCTGATCGAACCCGGATTGTCATTCCGGAATTGAACCCTGGACAGGAACAGCGGGCGCGCACAAGCAAGCGGTGTGCCAACTTTGACCGCAAGCAACTGCAATGACTTGGATGGAATCTGACAGGAAAGTTGCAAGAAAATCCGACAACCCACGAGAGCATGGGCGCGCCCTTCATGCGCGGCGGGATGGGGCGGACGGGGTCAGCCCTTGGGCTCGTGGGAAGGGGAATGAAAATGGGCGCCCGTTCCGGTCTTCAGCCGCCATTCCAGGCGTTCGAGAAGATCGCTGCGGCTCGGCCGGAAATCCCGGCTCGCCCACCAGAGTTCGAGTTCGCCGAGGAGATCGCCCACCTGCGGCCCCGGCTTGACACCGAGGGCGAGCGCGTCGCGGCCGCGCAGGGGAAATTCCGGCCGCGGCCACACGTCCGCCGCCTTGAGGAAGGCGCGCCAGCTCTTGTCGCGGGGGGATGCGCCCCGCTCCGCCCAATTGAGCAGGAGATGGTCCAGGAAGGCCTCGCGCCCCAGGCTGTAGTGAAGCGCGCGCATGCGGCGGTTGAAGGGATTGTCGGATTTCCCCGGCGCGATCTCGTCCCGGGGCAGGATCATTTCCGCAAGGCGCAGCTGGTCGCGCTTCGGCAGGCGCAGCCGCGCGCCCACGTCCCCCGCCCCGTCGGGCAGCAGGGCGCCGAGGCGGCGCAGGGGATCGTTCATCTTGAGCGCGCGCTCAAGGGCGACGAGGCCGTCGAGGCGATCGACCAGAACCGCCTCGGGCAGCACCGCGGGCAGCACGCCCGCCTGCATCATGACCGCAACCGTCGGCCCCGGATTGGGCGCGCCGAGGAGACGCAGGATCTCGTCCCGCACCCGCTCCCGCGACAGGATGGCAAGGCGCGCGACCCACGCCCGGCAGGCAGCGAGCCCCGCCGCATCCATGGGGCCGGTCCCCTCGTCGGGGCCGTACCAGGCATGGAAGCGGAAGAAGCGCAGGATGCGCAGGGCATCCTCCGCGATCCGCGCCGCGGGATCGCCGATGAAGCGCACGCGTCCTGCCACAAGATCCTGATATCCGTCGAACGGGTCGAAGAGATTGCCGTCGGCGTCGGCATAGATC
>CAZDSS010000162.1:0-4524 GCA_964508185.1 uncultured Sphingomonadales bacterium | reverse complement strand
ACGAGTTCGAGTTCGAGAGGTTGGCATGAGCGAAGCGGATAATTTCGACGTTGTGGTGATCGGCGCGGGCCCCGGCGGCTATGTGGCCGCCATCCGGGGGGCGCAGCTCGGTCTCAAGGTCGCCTGCGTCGAGAAGGACGCGACGCTCGGCGGCACCTGCCTCAATGTGGGCTGCATCCCGTCGAAGGCTCTTCTCCATGCGTCCGAGGTCTATCACCAGACGGCGCACGGCATCGGCCAGTTCGGTGTTTCGGCCGACAACGTGAAGGTGGACGTCGCCAGGATGCTCGCCTTCAAGGACAAGGTCGTTGAAAGCAACACGAGCGGCATCGCCTTCCTGTTCAAGAAGAACAAGGTGACCCATCTTGTGGGCCGCGGCGTGGTCAAGGGCCCGGGCAAGGTTGAAGTCCAGGGCGCCGACGGCAAGACGACCACCCTTTCGACCAAGAACATCGTGATCGCCACCGGCTCCGCCCCGGCGTCGCTTCCGGGAATCGAGATCGATGAGAAGCGCGTCGTCTCCTCGACCGGCGCGCTGGCGCTTCCCGCCGTGCCGAAGCATCTGATCGTCATCGGCGCGGGCTATATCGGCCTCGAGCTCGGCTCGGTCTGGCAGCGCCTCGGCGCCAAGGTGACGGTGGTCGAATTCCTCGACCGCATCACCCCCGGCATGGACGGCGAGGTCTCCAAGCATTTCGAGCGCATCCTCAAGAAGCAGGGCATGGAAATCCTGACCTCCACCAAGGTCACGGGTGTGAAGTCCACCAAGTCCGGCGTCACCGTGTCGGTGGAGCCGGTCAATGGCGGCGACGCCCAGGAGATCAAGGGCGATGTGGTCCTCGTCTCGGTGGGGCGCAAGCCCTACACCGATGGCCTCGGCCTCGCGGAAGCGGGCGTGAAGCTCGACGACCGCGGCCGCATCGAGGTCAATGATCATTTCGAGACCAATGTGGCGGGGATCTACGCCATCGGCGACGTGATCCGCGGCCCCATGCTCGCCCACAAGGCCGAGGAAGAAGGTGTGGCGGTGATGGAACTCATCGCCGGCCAGCGGCCGCATGTGAACTACAACGTGATTCCGGGCGTGGTTTACACCATGCCGGAAGTGGCGTCGGTGGGCCGCACCGAGGAAGAGCTCAAGAAGGACGGCATCGAATATGTCGTCGGCAAGTTCCCCTTCACCGCCAACGGCCGCGCCAAGGCCAACGGCGACACCGAAGGCTTCGTGAAGATCCTGGCCGATGCCCGCACCGACAAGGTGCTCGGCGTCCATATCATCGGCGCCATGGCCGGCACCATGATCGCGGAAGCGGCGCTCGCCATGGAATTCGGCGCCTCGTCGGAGGACATCGCCATGACCTGCCATGCCCATCCGACCCATCCCGAAGCCATGAAGGAAGCCGCGCTCGCCGCCCTCAAGCGGCCGCTCCATATCTGACGCGGCAAGAGCCACGGATTTTGGGGGACCCCGGCGGGCGCGGCTCGCCGGGGTTCTTCATTTGCGCCCGGTTCACGCCCGCGGATGGGCTTTCTCGTAAACCTTCAGGATGTCGGCCATCTCAAGCGCCGTGTAGTTCTGGGTGGTGGACAGGCTCGCATGCCCCAGAAGCTCCTGAATGGTGCGAAGGTCCCCGCCTGCGGTGAGCAGATGGGTCGCGAAGGAATGGCGAAGGGCGTGGGGTGTCGCCGAGGGCGGAAGACCGAGCCGCGCGCGCAGATTGCGCATCAGGCGCTGCACGACGCCGGGATTGAGCCGGTCCCCTCGCGCGCCGACGAACAGGGGTCCATCGGGCGGCACCATATGGGGGCAGAGGGCGAGGTAGTTGAGAATCGCCTCCCGCACCACGGGCAGGACGGGCACGATCCGCTCCTTGTTGCGCTTGCCGATCACCCTGAGGCTGTCGCCCTTCGGCGCGTCCGCCCGGTTGAGGCCGAGGGCCTCCGAAATGCGAAGGCCACAGCCATAGAGGAGGGTGAGCACCGCCGTATCCCGCGCCGCGATCCAGGGCTCCCCATGCTCCACCTCCGCCTGGGCGATGGTCTGGGCAGCGTCGTCGACGCTCAACGGGCGCGGCAGGCTCTTGTCGAAGCGGGGGCTGCGGAGCCCCGTCGCGGCGCTGTTGGCGATCCCGTGATGGCGGGCGAGATAGCGGAAGAAATTGCGCAGGGCCGACAAGGCGCGCGCCGCCGATCGGGGCGAGATGCCGTCGCGCCGCCGCATGGCGAGGAATGCGCGAAAATCGGTGATTGCAAGGGATTCGAGGACGGCCGGGGTCAGCCGTTCCCCGCGATGTTCGGCCATGAAGCCGAGGAAAACTGCAAGTTCGTGGCCATAGCCCGTGAGGGTATGGGCCGAAAGGCGCCGCTCCTGGCCCAGATGACGCAGCCATTCCTCGCCGAGCGCCGCCACCTCGGGGGCGACGCCCGGAAGCTCGAAGCGCCCGGGCCCTATCGCTCCGCCGTCAGCCATCGGTCGAGCAGCCGCTCGGTCATGGCGCCGAGGAAGCGGAGAAGTTCGGTCCCCTGGCCCGGCGCGAAATGGTCGGGGTCGCGGGATCCCATGGCAAGGAGGCATTCGCCGCGAACGTCCCCCGGGGCGAGCCGCACCAGCGCCTCCGCCCGGACGAGATCGGCCGCCGGGCCGAACAGGTCGCGGCTTGCTTCCGGCAGATTGTCGCGCAACAGGAACGCGCCCTCGTCGCCCATGACGCGGGCGATCTCGCCCCGCTTCAATACCTGCGCGCCCGGGAGGGGTGCGGGCGCGCCTTCCTCGACGCACAGCATGACGGCGTCGAGATCGAGGATGTCCACCCAGTCATGGGTGATGACATGGACGAGATGTTCGAGGCTCAGGGCATCGAAGGCGGTGATGACCGCCATGTGCACCTGCTGCTGGCTGACGAGATTGGCGCGGGTCGCGGCGATCACCGCGCTCCGGTAGTCATCATAGCGGGCGAGGTCCAGCTGCAGCCGTTCCAGCATGTAGCGCTGGAAATCCACCACCTGATTGCCGCCATGAAGGCGCGGCGGCGTCAGGCGGTGCAGCAGATCCTCGTTCTCCACCAGAAAGCTCGGGTTCTCGACGAGGTAGCGGCGCACCTCGTCTTCGGTCAAGGATACCGGCTTGTCCGTCTCTCCCGAATACAACCCTGTCCTCCTGTGGCCGTAACTCCGGCCATGCCGACCCCGCCGTCAGGCGATGGTCTGGCCGGTCTTCTTCCAGTCCGCGAGGAAGGCTTCAAGCCCCTTGTCCGTCAGCGGATGGTTGTAGAGCTTGCGCAGGATGTCCGGCGGCACGGTGCAGACATCGGCGCCGATGAGCGCCGCCTGCACCACATGCATGGGATGGCGCACGCTGGCGACGAGGATCTCGGTGTCGAACGCGTAGTTGTCGTAGATCACCTTGATGTCCTCGATCAGCTGCATCCCGTCCTGGGAAATGTCGTCATGGCGGCCGATGAAGGGCGAGATGAAGGTGGCGCCGGCCTTGGCCGCAAGCAGCGCCTGGGCGGGCGAGAAGCAGAGGGTGACGTTCACCTTCACGCCCCGGTCGCTCAGCGCCTTGCAGGTCTTGAGGCCGTCCACGGTGAGCGGCACCTTGATGGTGATGTTCTCGGCGACGGCGATGAGCCGCTCCGCCTCGCGCATCATCTCCCCATGTTCGAGCGCGGTCACTTCCGCGCTCACCGGGCCGGGGACGATTTCGCAGATCTCCTTGAGCACCTCGAAGAAATCCCGCCCCGTCTTGGCCACCAGGCTCGGATTGGTGGTGACGCCGTCGAGCATCCCGGTCTCGGCCAGGTCCCTGATCGCGGCCACGTCGGCGGTATCCACAAAGAATTTCATGAAATCGAACTCCGTTATCGGCTGCTTCTGCCGGGGTAGCGCGATTCGGGGCCAGTGGCAAGGGGCCTGTTGCCGCCCCCGCCCTTTGCCTTATAGTCGCCCCATCCGATGACAATCCGGCAACCACAGGACGGGCGGGTGACTGGCGATCGCGTAAGGGTGCTGCTGCCGCTGCCCCTTGACAGCATGCTCGATTATGCGGCGGGCGGCCTGAAGCTTGCCCCCGGCGACCTGGTGCGCGTGCCGCTCAGCGGCCGCATGGTGGTGGGTGTGGTATGGGATGGCGCGGGCGATCCCGCGCTGCCCGCAAGCCGGCTGAAGCCCGTACAGGAACGGCTGGACCTTCCGCCGCTGGCCGGCGTCACCCGCCGTTTCGTCGATTGGGTCGCGGCCTATACCCTGACGCCGCCCGGGTCGATCCTGCGCATGGTGCTGTCCGTCCCCGCCGTCTTCGACGGCACGCCGGAGCGGGTCCTCTACCGCGCGGGCGGCGCAGCCCCGCAGCGCATGACGCCCGACCGGGCGCGGGTTCTCGACGCCCTTCGGGACGGCACCGCCCGGTCGGTGCGGGACATCGTCGAACTCGTCGGCGTCGGCGAGGGCGTGGTGCGCGGGCTCATCAGGGGCGGCAGCCTGCTGCCCGTCGCCGTCTCCGCCGACGATCCATATGACGCGCCG
>CAZDSS010000161.1:0-4663 GCA_964508185.1 uncultured Sphingomonadales bacterium | reverse complement strand
GCTGGCCCGCGCCGGTCTCGGCGATGATGCGGGTCTTGCCCATGCGGCGGGCGAGCAGGATCTGGCCGATGCAGTTGTTGATCTTGTGGGAGCCGGTGTGGTTGAGCTCCTCGCGCTTGAAATAGATCTTCGCGCCGCCGAGATGGGCGGTCAGACGCTCGGCGAAATAGAGGGGATTGGGGCGGCCCACATAGCTCCGCATGAGGCCGTCGAACTCGTCCCAGAAGGCGGGATCCTGCCGTGCCTCGCGCCAGGCGGCCTCGAGCTCCAGCATGAGCGGCATGAGGGTTTCTGCCACATAGCGGCCGCCGAAGATGCCGAAATGGCCGTTGGCGTCCGGCTGGGCGCGCAGGGAATTGACGAGGGGCTCTGACATTTCGCTACTTTCCGGCGGGCGCCCGCCGCCCGCCATGGTTCACCTATAGTTTCCGCACCGCGTCGAGGAAAGCGCGGATCTTGTCCACGCTCTTGACCCCCGGGCTTTGCTCCACGCCGGAGGATACGTCCACAAGCGTCGCGCCGCTCGCCGCCACCGCCTCGGCGACAACCGCCGCATCGAGCCCGCCGGACAGCATCCAGGGCCGCGCGCCGCGCCACTTCTCGCCGAGGAGATCCCAGTCGAAGCGGAGCCCATTGCCCCCGGGCAGCGCACCGGCCATAGATTTAGGCGGTTTCGCGTCGAACAGCAACATATCGGCGGCATCCTCGTAATCCCGGGCCTTCAGGATGTCCTCCGCGCCCGCGACGGAGACCGCCTTGATGACGGGAATGCCGAACCGGGCCTTCACCTCCCGCACCCGCTCGGGCGTCTCCCGGCCATGGAGCTGCAGGAAGGAAAAGGGATGGGCGGCGGCAATGCGGGCAAGCTCGTCATCGGTCGCATCGACCGTCACCGCAACGGTCGAAATTCCGGCCGGCACCTCAGCCGCAAGGCCCGCTGCGGCCGCCGGTTCGATGTTGCGCGGCGACGGCCCGTAGAACACGAAGCCGAGATAGCGCGCCCCGCCCGCCACCGCCGCGGCGACGGACGCCGGGTCGGACAGGCCGCAGATCTTGACCCCGATCCTCATTGCCTCTCCGTCACCTCAGGCGAGCGCCGCGAGCTCGGCGGCGATGCTGCGGGCCGCGGCGGCGGGATCGGAGGCTTCGGTGATGGGCCGGCCGATCACCAGATAGCTCGCGCCCAATGACACGGCCTCGCCCGGCGTCATCACCCGCTTCTGGTCGCCGACCGCCGCACCCCCCGGCCGGATTCCCGGCACCATGAGGATGAAATCGGGGCCGAGACGTTCGCGAAGCGCCGCAATCTCGTGGGACGAACAGACGACGCCGTCCATGCCGGATCCGGCCGCGAGCGCAGCAAGGCGCAGCACCTGCTCGGCCGCCGCCCCAGGAACACCCATGGCGTTGAGGTCGGCATCGTCAAGGCTCGTGAGCACGGTAACCGCCAGAAGCCGCGGGCGCGGGATGCCCGCGCTCGCCGCCGCCTCTTCCGCCGCCTGACGCGCGGCCCGCATCATGGCGGGGCCGCCTTGCGCATGGATGGTCATGAAGGCGGGCGCGAGCGGGGTCAGGGCGCGCACCGCACCTGCGACCGTGTTGGGAATGTCGTGAAGCTTGAGATCGAGGAAGATCGGAAGCCCTTCGGCCGCGACCGCCGCAACGCCGTCCCGGCCGCGGGCGCTGAAGAATTCGAGACCCAGCTTGAGACCGCCCACCGCGCCGCGCACCGCGCGCGCAAGCGCCAGTGCGGAATCGAGAGAGGTGGTATCCAGCGCGCAGAAGACGCGCTCGTGAGCGGAAGCGGCGGTCATGAAGCGATGCAACTCCTCGATCGGCTTTGTCCTGCGCCCGGCCTGATGCGGCGGCGCTTGTGCTTTAAAGCACAGAAGGCGATCGAAATCCAAGGATTATGCCATGGTTCCCGTGCGGTCCGGCGGGGCCCGGGGGCTTCGGCGGTCAGCGGGTCGGCACCGCCTCCGTCGTGCGGGGCTCCGCCACCATGCGACGGCGGCGGCCGAGGGCCGAAAGCCGCGCCCCCGCCCAGCCGAGGACGATTCCCAGGAAGACGCTCACGAACACCACCGCGTAAAGGGGCACCGTCATTTCATAGGGAAAGGGCTTCAGGGAGAAGATCACCGGCTCGCGGTTGGCGACCGCCACCAGCACCGTGGCGAGCACCACCACGAGGCCGAAGAGCCAGAAGAAGATGCGCAAGAATTTCAAGCTCGTATGCTCTGTTGTGCCGGGCCTTGTTGGTCGGCCCCGTTCCGCCGGCCGCGCCGGCCCGTCCCAAACCCGCTCGCCGCCCGAGGATCAATCCTGGTTCAGGCGCTCGCGCAGTTCCTTGCCGGTCTTGAAGAACGGCACGTATTTCTCGGCGACGTCCACGGTCGCGCCGGTGCGCGGATTGCGCCCGGTGCGGGCCTGCCGGTACTTGACCGAAAAGGCGCCGAAGCCGCGCAATTCCACCCGGTCGCCACGGGCCAGCGCCTTGGTGATTTCGTCGAATACCGTGCTGACGATGCGTTCCACATCGCGCTGGTACAGATGCGGGTTCTTCTCCGCCAGACGCGCGATCAGCTTGGACTTAATCATGACGGCTCGAACTCCCTGTGGCGAGACCTGGAACAAGCCTCTCCGTTGGCCGGACTTCCGTTGCGCCGAAACCCCAGGACCAACGACGCCCCGTGCTGCCGCAACATTCGAGATGGTCGGGCGGATGCCGCGAGGCAAGCGGCGCAACCGCAACAAATCCCGAAGATCATCGGGTTACAGTCATCCTTCAGGGTGCCAAACGGACACCAAGCCGTCAAGGGCGACGCCCGGGCGGGACAGAATATTCCGCACCGCGCCGCCGAGGAGCTGTTCCAGCAACAGGTCCCGGGGCGAGGGATCGAAATCGACGACCGGCAGGTCGGCGTCCACGTCATGTTCGGCTTCGAGCCATTCCCGCGCCTCCCGCTCGCCGCCGAGGCCGTCCACCAGGCCGTTCTCCACCGCCTGGCGGCCGCTGAAGACCCGGCCGTCGGCGAGCTTGCGCACGGCATCCACATCCATGCCGCGGCGGTCGGCGACGAGCCCCACGAACCAGTCATAGCCGTCGTCGATCAGGGACTGGATGGCCTCCCGCGCCTCGGGGCTGAGCGGCTTGGTGAGGGACGGTTCGCCCTTGAGCGGCGCGCTCTTGATGGTCTCCATCCGGATCCCGATCTTGTCGAGCAATTCGCCGATCTGGGCATATTCCACGATGACGCCGATGGAACCGGTGAGCGTCGTCTCCCGGGCGAAGATGCGGTCGGCGGCGATCGCCGTCACATAGCCGCCGGACGCCGCGAGCGTTCCCATCACGGCGACCACGGGCTTTTCCGCCGCCACGTTGCGGAGCGCGTGGTACAGGGCCTCGCTGCCCGCCGTGCTGCCGCCGGGGCTGTTGATGCGGACGATGAGGGCGCGGGCGTTCGAATCCTCGGCGATTTCCCGGAGCATCTGCTCCATCCGGGGATTTTCCAGGATCATGCCTTCCACGGTGACGCGCGCCACATAGGGCTGCAGCCCCATGCCCGAACGGCCCAAAAGGACGACCGCAAGGAAACCGAGGGCAAGGACGGCGACCACCCGCCAGAAGGTGAGCCGCCGCGACAGGCGCCGCCGATCGATGAGGGAATCGAGATCGAAAGTCATCATTTGTCCCGCGACTGGTGATCCGGAGCAGGGATCAAAATAGCCTCGGCCCCCGGTCGGGCCAAGACAAATGGTGGTTCCACAAAGGGAAAGGCCCCGCCCCGGGGATCATCCGGGACGGGGCCTTGCCTGAAAGATCGGGCCGGGACCCGAGGGTCCGAAGCCGTCTTACTTGGACTTGTCTTCGTCCTGCTCACGGGCTTCCTTGGCGCTGGCCATGGCCGCGCCGAGGATGTCGCCGAGGCTCGCGCCGCTGTCGGACGAGCCGTACTGGGCGACGGCCGACTTTTCTTCGGCGATCTCGAGCTGCTTGATCGAGAGCTGCAGGCGACGGGTGGCGCGGTCCACGCCGGTCACCATGGCATCGATCTTGTCGCCGGGGGCGAAGCGCTCGGGCCGCTGGTCGGCGCGGTCGCGGGCAAGGTCGCTGCGGCGGATGAAGGCCTTCACTTCGCCATCACCCAGCGTCACCTCGATGCCGTTGTCCTGGATCGCGGCGACGGTGCAGGTCACCACGTCGCCCTTCTTCTTGCTGGCGACGTTGCTGAACGGATCCTTCTCAAGCTGCTTGATGCCGAGGCTGATGCGTTCCTTCTTGACGTCCACGTCCAGCACCACGGCCTGCACGCGATCGCCCTTCTTGTAGTCCTGGATGGCGTCCTCGCCGGAGCGGTTCCAGTCGAGGTCGGACATGTGCACCATGCCGTCCACGTCGTTGTCGAGACCGATGAACAGGCCGAATTCGGTGATGTTCTTGATCTCGCCCTCGACGGTGCTGCCCACCGGATAGTTCTCGGCGAAGAGCTCCCACGGATTGGGCATGCACTGCTTGAGGCCGAGGCTGATGCGGCGCTTGTCGGCATCCACCTCGAGGACGGTGACTTCCACTTCCTGGCTCGTGGACACGATCTTGCCGGGATGGACGTTCTTCTTGGTCCAGCTCATCTCGGAGACATGGACGAGGCCTTCGACCCCCGGC
>CAZDSS010000160.1:0-4668 GCA_964508185.1 uncultured Sphingomonadales bacterium | reverse complement strand
TCCCCTACACGATCCGCGTTGTATCGGAAATCACCGAATCCAACGGCTCGTCCTCCATGGCGACCGTGTGCGGCGGCTCGCTGTCGCTGATGGATGCGGGGGTTCCGATCTCGGCGCCCGTCGCCGGGATCGCCATGGGCCTCATTCTCGAGGGTGACCGCTATGCGGTGCTGAGCGACATCCTCGGCGACGAGGACCATCTGGGCGACATGGACTTCAAGGTCGCCGGCACCGCCAAGGGTGTTACCGCCCTGCAGATGGACATCAAGATCGCCGGGATCACCCGCGAGATCATGGAAAAGGCCCTGGCCCAGGCCCATGATGGCCGGATCCATATCCTCGGGGAGATGGCCAAGGCGCTGTCGAACACCCGCGAGGAGCTGAGCGCCTACGCGCCGCGGATCGAGACCTTCCGGATCAACAAGGAAAAGATCCGCGAAGTGATCGGCACCGGTGGCAAGGTGATTCGCGAGATCTGCGAAGTCACGGGCGCCAAGGTGGACATCGAGGACGACGGCACCGTGAAGGTGTCCTCGGCCAACCTCGAGGCCATCGAAAAAGCGGTGAAATGGATCCAGGGCATCGTTGCGGAGCCCGAAATCGGGCATATATATGATGGTACCGTCGTGAAGGTGGTGGAGTTCGGCGCCTTCGTCAATTTCATCGGCAATCGCGACGGCCTTGTGCATATCAGCGAACTTGCGCCCAAGCGGGTGCAGAAGGTAACCGACGTCGTCAACGAAGGCGACAAGGTGAAGGTCAAGGTGCTCGGCATTGACGAGCGCGGCAAGGTGCGGCTCAGCATGCGCGTCGTCGATCAGGCGACGGGCGAGGACCTGAGCGCCCAGGATCAGAAGGGCGGTTCCAAGGAAACCCTGGACGCCTGATCCTGTATCGGCCCCGGGGGAGCTTATCCCCCGGCGCCCTGCGGGCGATGATCGGCCCTGTGTCGGCCGGAATGTGTGTGTGCCGCCCGAAATGACCGCCATTTGCGGTCGGGAGTTTCCCGTACGTGACGTTAATTATTCCCGGACCTTCGCGTCCGGCTCAGCTGGGATAGATCAAGCGGATGAAGCCTTTGAACCCTTTGCGCATTTCTGGGCGTGACGTGCTCCCCCTCGTGGAGGGTGGTAAGGGCATCTCTGCGACCAATGGTGTAAGCTCCGGTGCCTGGGCGGCAGCGGGGGGCGTCGGGACGGTGTCCTGCGTCAATGCCGACAGCTTCGACATCTTCGGCAACATCATTCCCCAGATCTACCGGGGCAAGACCCGCCGCGAGCGTCACGAGGAGCTGATCCAGTACGCGATCGCGGGCGGGGTCACCCAAATCCGCGAGGCGCACGAGCGCGCCAACGGCGAGGGCCGCATCCACATCAACATCCTGTGGGAGATGGGCGGGGCCGAGCGCATCCTGCGCGCCGTGCTCGAGAAGACCAAGGGCCTCGTGGACGGCGTCACCTGCGGCGCGGGCATGCCCTACAAGCTTGCGGAAATCGCCGCGAGCTACAGCGTCTATTATCACCCCATCGTATCTTCGGCCCGCGCCTTCCGCGCCCTGTGGAAGCGCGCCTACCGCAAATATGCGGAATGGCTCGGCAGCGTGGTCTACGAGGATCCGTGGCGGGCGGGCGGCCATAACGGCCTGTCCAATTCCGAAGATCCCCGCAAGCCCGAGGATCCCTATCCCCGCGTGGTCGAGCTTCGCCGCGAGATGCGGGAAGCGGGCCTTGGCGAGACGCCCATCATCATGGCGGGCGGCGTGTGGTATCTCCGCGACTGGGAGGAATGGATCGACAATCCCGAGCTCGGCCCCATCGCCTTCCAGTTCGGCACCCGCCCCCTGCTCACCAAGGAAAGCCCCATTCCCGAGCAGTGGAAGCAGCGTCTGCTGACCCTGAAGGAAGGGGACATCCTGCTCCATGACTTCAGCCCCACGGGCTTCTATTCGTCCGCCGTGCGCAACGACTTCCTGCGCGAGCTCGAGGCCCGGGGCGAGCGGCAGATCGCCTACAACCTGCATCCCGTGGGCGAGCTCACGGCCGAACTGATGATCGGGCGCCGCCCGGTCTATGTCGCGCCGGCCGACAAGGTGCGGGCGCTCGGCTGGATGCGCCAGGGCTTCACCGAAGCCCTCAAGACGCCGGACCAGACGCTGATCTTCGTCGATCCCGCGAAGCGCGACGAGATCCGCAAGGACCAGGCGGACTGCATGGGCTGCCTCAGCCAGTGCCGGTTCTCCAACTGGGCGGACAACGAGACCAATTCCTCGGGCCGCAAGGCGGATCCCCGCAGCTTCTGCATCCAGAAGACCCTGCAGGACATCGCTCACGGCGGCGACGTGGAGCGCAATCTCATGTTCGCCGGCCACGGCGCCTACAACTTCGCCAAGGACCCGTTCTATTCCAACGGCTTCGTCCCCTCGGTGAAACAGCTGATCGAGCGCATCCTCACGGGCGACTGATGGTCGCCCGCGAGGGCGCTTCAAGGCCGCGCGCTTGACTTTCGGCCCATTAAAAGCCAGATAAATACAGGGTCGGGCGGCCACGGACCGTCCGGCAGCCGGTCATTTGGCCGGGGCTTTGCCGTTGCCGATGGAGAGGAAGCCGTGACCGATCACCTGCCTGGCGCAAGAGAGGCGCGTCCCTTCGCGGGAGCGCTGGAGCGGCTGCGTTCGGTCGGCCTGCGCCCCACGCGGCAACGCCTTGCGCTCGCCCGGGTGCTGTTCGACGGCGGCTGCGACCGCCATATCACCGCCGAGGCGCTCCATGAGGAAGTGGTCCGCCAGGGCGCATCCGTGTCGCTCGCGACGGTCTACAACACCCTTCACCAGTTCACCGACGTGGGCCTCCTGCGCGAGGTGGTGGTGGACGGCGGCCGCGCCTATTTCGACACCAATGTGAGCGACCATCACCATTTCTTCTTCGAGGATGAAGGCCGCCTTGCGGACATCTCGGCGGAACATGTGGCGGTGCCCGATCTGCCGCCCGCGCCCGAGGGCCTCGAGATCTCCCGCGTCGATATCATCATCCGGGTCAGGAAGTCGCGCCCCGCGCGCTGAGCGACCAATGCCGCGCGCGGAATGGCGCCCCTACTTGCGGTCGCTCGGCTGCACGCCCCAAAGCCCCAGTTCCGGCACCCAGCCGCGCTTGCCGTTGATGCGGATGCGGCACCAGCCCTGGCTGCATTCCAGCAACTCGCCGATGACGCCGTCTTCGGCCCGGAGCACCGGCTCCGCCGCGGGATGGGGCTTGTCGAACAGGGTCTGGGTGCCCTCCGGTCCCTCGCCCACGATGATGACGTTGCGGCGGCCCGACAGCAGGCTGCCATGGACCCAGCCCACCTCGCCGTCGCGGTCGCGCACCTTGCGCCAGATATCGAATTCCGCCTCGACGCGCATGGGAAGGCCCTTGCGGGTATAGACCCATTTGATGGGATAGCGGGTGCCGGGGCCGCTCCGCATGTTCACTTCCTGGGCGCCGAGGGACACGAATCTCGGCACCGGCAGTCCGGAGGTTCCGACCCTGAGGTCGGGCTGGTCGGCGCTCCCTTCCTGGCCTGCGCCGTCCTGGGCGCTCGCGGGGATGGCCATCATGCAGGCGAGGGCGATCGCGGCGGCAAGCGTCCGAAGGCCGCTCCCGATCATGGGGCGAACGGGTTTCATTGCCTGCGGGCTCTCCCGGAATGCGAAAGGGCGGTTGAGGAATTCGACATGGCTCAGTCATAAAGCGCCGGGGCGAGGGCGGTCAAGGGTTCGCTGGCACGCGGGGTCCGCGGCCGAGAGACGCCCTTCGGTCCCATGCTCCTGCCGCCACTGCGCCATTTGAAAGGTCCGGACACTTCTGCTAGAGAATAGACGGACCCGGGCGGCGTTCCGTTCTTGGGGGGACCAAAAATCATGCGCGCCGCGCCGGCGGCCGATCCCGCGGATCGCCGATCCTGGCGCAGACCACGTCGGAGCATAACTGTATGAGCAAAAAGCCTCTCGTCATTGTGACGCGCAAGCTTCCCGACCCGATTGAAACGCGCATGGCGGAGCTTTTCAATGTGGAGCTCAACATCTCCGACGAGCCCTTCAGCCAGGAACAGCTGATCGACGCCGTGAAGCGGGCGAACGTGCTGGTGCCCACGGTCACCGACCGGGTGGATGCGCGGGTCCTGTCCCAGGCCAATCCGGACCTGCGCCTGATCGCCAATTTCGGCACCGGCGTCGACCATATCGATCTGCAGACCGCCCGCCAGCGGGGGATCACCGTCACCAACACGCCGGGCGTCCTCACGGAGGATACGGCCGACATGACCATGGCGCTGATCCTCGCCGTGCCGCGGCGGCTCACCGAGGGCGAACGGCTGCTGCGCGCCGGGAAATGGGAAGGCTGGTCGCCCACGGGCATGCTCGGCCACCGCATCTGGGGCAAGCGCCTCGGCATCATCGGCATGGGCCGCATCGGCCGCGCCGTCGCCCGCCGCGCCAAGGCCTTCGGGCTCTCGATCCATTACCACAACCGCCACCGCCTGCCCGCGGAAGTGGAGGAGGAGCTCGAGGCGACCTATTGGGAAAGCCTCGACCAGATGCTGGCCCGCATGGACATCATCTCGGTCAACTGCCCGCACACCCCGGCGACCTACCATCTCCTGTCGGCGCGCCGGCTGGCGCTGATGCGGCGCAAC
>CAZDSS010000159.1:0-4764 GCA_964508185.1 uncultured Sphingomonadales bacterium | reverse complement strand
TCGACGGGCACAACATGGATCATCTCCTGCCGGTCCTCGAGAACGTGCGCGATGCGGACCACGGGCCCGTCCTCGTCCATGTGGTGACGCAGAAGGGCAAGGGCTACGCCCCGGCGGAGGCGGCTGCGGACAAGTATCACGGGGTGAGCCGCTTCAACGTGGTGACCGGCGCGCAGGCGAAATCCGCCGCCAGGGCCCCGTCCTACACCAAGGTCTTCGCCGACGCCCTCGTTGCGGAAGCGGCCAAGGACGACAGGATCGTGGCGATCACCGCCGCCATGCCGTCGGGCACCGGCCTCGACAAGTTCGGGGAAATCTATCCCGACCGCTGCTTCGACGTGGGGATCGCCGAACAGCATGCGGTGACCTTCGCCGCGGGCCTCGCCGCCGAAGGCTACAAGCCGTTTGCGGCGATCTATTCCACCTTCCTGCAGCGCGGCTACGACCAGGTGGTCCATGACGTGGCGATCCAGCGTCTGCCCGTGCGCTTCGCCATCGACCGCGCGGGGCTTGTGGGCGCGGACGGCCCGACGCATGCGGGCTCGTTCGACGTCACCTATCTCGCGAGCCTGCCCGATTTCGTGGTCATGGCCGCAGCGGACGAGGCGGAGCTCGTCCACATGGTGGCGACCGCCGCGGCCATCAACGACCGCCCGTCCGCCGTGCGCTATCCCCGCGGCGAGGGCGTGGGGGTGGAATTGCCGAAGGAAGGCGTGCCGCTCGAGATCGGCAAGGGCCGCATCGTGCGGGAAGGCACGCAGGTGGCGATCCTCAGCCTCGGCACGCGGCTCGAGGAAAGCCTCAAGGCCGCCGACGAACTGGGCGAGCGCGGGATCTCGGTGACCGTGGCGGACGCCCGCTTTGCGAAGCCCCTGGATCATGACCTCATCCGCCGCCTCGCCACCAGCCACGAGCTTCTCATCACCATCGAGGAGAACGCCATCGGCGGCTTCGCGGCCCATGTGATGAATTTCCTCGCTCACGAGGGCTTGCTCGATGGCGGGCTCAAGTTCCGCCCCATGATGCTACCGGACGTGTTCATCGACCATGACACGCCCCACGCCATGTATGACAAGGCGGGGCTGAACGCCCCGCAGATCGTGCGCCAGGTGCTGACGACGCTGCGCCGCAACGATCTGCGCCCGGCGCAGACCGCCTGACGCCCCGCCCGCGGCGAAGGGCATTTCTCCATGAACAGGAAGTCGAAGCTCCGCGCCGACCAGCTACTGGTCGCGCGCGGGCTCGCGGAAAGCCGCGCGAAGGCGCAGGCCCTGATCCTCGCGGGCCAGGTCTATGCGGGCGACCGCAAGATCGCCAAGGCGGGCGACTTGCTCGACGCGGAGGCGGAGATCCAGCTCAAGGGCAAGGAGCATCCCTGGGTGAGCCGGGGCGGCATGAAGCTCGCCCACGCCCTCGAACATTTTGCGCTGACGCTTAGGGACCCCGTGGTGCTGGATGTGGGCGCATCCACCGGCGGCTTCACCGATGTGGCGCTCCATCACGGGGCGGCCCGCGTCTATGCGGTGGATGTGGGCCACGGGCAGCTGGCCTGGAAGCTGCGGCAGGATCCCCGCGTCGTGGTGCTGGAGCGCACCAACGCCCGCCATCTGACCCGCGCCGAGGTGCCGGATCCCGTGGATTTCATCGTATGTGACGCAAGCTTCATCGGCCTCGAGACGGTGCTGCCCGCATCCCTCGCGCTCGCCGCGCCGGGGGCGCATCTCGTCGCCCTCATCAAGCCCCAGTTCGAGGTGGGCAAGGGCCGCGTCGGCAAGGGCGGGGTGGTGCGCGACCCGGCCCTTCATGCCGAGGTCTGCGAGCGCATCACCGCCTGGCTTGCGGGCCTCCCCGGCTGGACGGTTCTGGGGCTTACCGAAAGCCCCATTCTCGGCCCCGAAGGCAACAAGGAATTCCTGATCGCGGGGCGCTACCTGCCGGAAGGGAGCGGCGCATGATCCGGGAGCTTGAGATCACCGCCCTCGGCGCCCAGGGCGACGGCATCGGAGAGATCGATGGCGCGCCCGTCTATGTCCCCTTCACCCTTCCGGGGGAGCGGGTTGCGGCGGAGATTTCCGGCAATCGCGGCGCGCTCAGCGACGTCATCCGCCCGTCGCCTGCGCGCGTCACACCGTCCTGCAGCCATTTCGGCCAATGCGGCGGCTGCGCCCTGCAGCATATGGGGGCGGCGGATTATCAGGCGTTCAAGATCGACAATCTCGTCCGCGCCATGGCGCACCGGGGCTTCGCGGATCTGCCGCTGGAGCCTCTTGTCGCAAGCCCGCCCGGCACCCGCCGCCGCATGGCGCTGCGGGCGCTTCGCGTCGGCAGGCGCGTGATCCTCGGTTTCAGCGCGCGGATGAGCCATCGCGTGATCGACGTCGCCCAGTGCCCGGTGGCGCGTCCGGAGCTTCTGCAGGTTCTCCCGGCCCTTCGCGCCTTCCTCGGCCCCGTCTTGCCGCTCCGGCGCGCGGCCGATTGCCTGCTGACCCTGACCGAGACGGGGATCGACCTTCAGCTCCGCGGCCTGCCGGAGCCGGATCTTGCCTTGCGCGAACGGGTGACGGAATTCGCCGCGAGCGCCGACCTTGCCCGTGTGAGCTTCGATGACGAGGTGGTGCTGGAGCGGCGGACACCCGTCATGACCTTCGCGGGCGTGCCGGTGGCGCTGCCGCCCGGCGCCTTCCTGCAGGCGACGGCGGAGGGGGAGCATGCGCTCCAGCAGGCGGTGACCGATCACCTGAAGGGGGCATCCCGCATCCTCGATCTTTTCGCGGGACTCGGCACCTTCACCTTCCCCTTGGCGGCGGCGGGTGCGCAGGTCATGGGTGTTGAAGGAGATGCGGCGCTCGTGGTCGCGCTGCGGCAGGCGGCGGACCGGCGCGGCCTCGTGAAGGTCGCGGGCATGGTGCGTGACCTCTTTCGCAATCCCCTGCGGGTCGAGGAACTGGATTCCCATGATGCCGTCGCCATAGACCCCCCGCGCGCGGGGGCCGAGGCGCAGGCCGAGATGCTGGCGCGATCCCGAGTTCGCCGCGTCGCCATGGTCTCCTGCAATCCCGCGACCTTCGCCCGTGACGCCCGGATTCTGGTCGATGGCGGCTACACGCTCGCTTCACTCCGCCCCGTCGATCAGTTCCTCTGGTCGCCCCATCTGGAGCTCGTATCCCTCTTTGTGCGGGGGTAGGCGCAGCTTCTCGGCCGTTGCGGCGGGAAGCCTGAGGCCGACCGTGAGGCTTCCGATGACGAGGCCGTCGGGCCCGCGCACGGGAACGGCGGCGATCACCGGCGGCCATTCATCGCCCTCCGGAAAGAACAGGCCCGCATCCTGCGCACGGCCGAGGAAAAGCCGCCGCCACAGATCGGGGACCGGGCTTCCGTATCGGGGCGGCGGGTCGCTCCAGGCGGTGGGCAGATCGCGATTGTCGGTCAGCAGGAACGATCCGACGAAGGGGCCGAGGGCATCATCCGCCGCCTTTTCCGCCGCCGCGCGAAGAATAGCGCTTGCGGGATTGCTTGCCCCCGCCCGGCTGAGCGGTCCCTCGCCCGCCGCCCGCTCCGCCTGCCATCGGTCGCGAAGATCCGCGATCTCCTTTGCTGTGAGGGTGAGATTCTGCTGGTTCTGGCGGAGGACGGCGTCGATCACCGTGGGATCGCGGCCGAGCGCCGACAGGTGGGGTTCAAGCGACCCGATCAGGGCCGCGCGGTCGATGGTCGCTTCCCCGGCGCGCAACGGGGAGCAAAGGACGCATGCGAGGCTGAGGAACACCAGGGCCACGAGCCGTGTCGCGCGGGTGGATCTTCCCGGGGCCCGGGGCATGGACGCCTCCCGCCGCGGTTCAGCCCCGCCCCGTCTGCGCGCGGTGGCGCAGGAAATGATCGGCAAGGACCGCCGCCATCATGGCTTCGCCCACGGGCACGGCGCGGATCCCGACGCAGGGGTCGTGGCGGCCCCTGGTCACCACCTCCACCTCCTGGCCGTGGCGGTCGATGCTGCGCTTCGGCTGCAGGATCGAGGACGTGGGCTTTACCGCGAAGCGCAGCACGATGTCCTGGCCCGTGGAAATGCCGCCAAGAATGCCGCCCGCGTGGTTTGACAGGAACTGCGGCCTGCCGTCGGCGCCCATGCGCATCTCGTCCGCATTCTCGCTGCCGCGGAGCGCGGCGGCCGCGAAGCCCTCGCCGATTTCCACCGCCTTCACCGCATTGATGCTCATCATGGCGGCGGCGAGATCGGCATCGAGCTTGCCGTAGATGGGCGCGCCCCAGCCCGCGGGGACGCCGGACGCCACCACCTCGATCACGGCGCCCACGGAATCCCCGTCCTTCCGCACGCTGTCGAGATAATCTTCCCAGAGTTTGGCCGTCTCCGCGTCGGGGCACCAGAACGGGTTGCGCGCGCATTCCGTCCAGTCGAAGCGGCTGCGGTCGATGGCATGCGGCCCCACCTGCACCAGGGCGCCGCGGATCACGATGCCGTCGCCCAGAACCTTCCGCGCGAGCGCCCCCGCCGCGACCCGCGCCGCCGTCTCGCGGGCGGAGGAGCGGCCGCCGCCGCGATGGTCGCGGATGCCATATTTCTCCTGATAGGTGTAGTCGGCATGGCCCGGCCGGTACTGGCGCGCGATCTCGCCATAGTCCTTGGAACGCTGGTCGACGTTCTCGATCATCATCGAGATCGGCGTGCCGGTGGTGACCAGCGTCTCTCCGTCCGCCTCGGCGACGAAGCCCGACAGCACCTTGACCTCGTCCGGCTCGCGGCGCTGC
>CAZDSS010000158.1:0-4824 GCA_964508185.1 uncultured Sphingomonadales bacterium | reverse complement strand
GTCCCCAGCGAAGGGCACCATGTCGAAGGCCCCCGGCACCTCGAGGCGGCGGATGATGGCGCGGGCGACCTCGATCTCCGGCGAGATGATGACGTCGATGGGCAGGTTCTCCCGCTTGAAGAGATCGGCTGCAAGCGGCGAAAGGTAGGACTGCGCCCGGATGCGCGCGATCTTGGTGGGCACGGAGAAGACCGCATGGCCCACCTGGCAGGCCACCATGTTCACCTCGTCGCTCTGGGTCACGGCGATCAGCATGTCGGCGTCCGCAGCCCCCGCCTGTTCCAGCATGGTGGGGTGGGACGCATGGCCCTGCACGACCCTGACGTCCAGCGACGCCCGGAGCTTGTCGATGAGTTCCGGGGACCGTTCGATCACCGTCACGTCGTTGTTCTCGGTGGCGAGGTGCCGGGCGATGCTGAAGCCCACCTGTCCGGCGCCGCAAATGATGACCTTCATGACGGGTGATCCGTGACCTGTGCGTCCTCAGCGATTGCGCGGCCGCTCGTTGCCGCCGAGGCCGAGGCTCTTGAGCTTGCGATGCAGGGCCGAGCGTTCCATGCCGACGAAGGACGCCGTGCGCGAGATGTTGCCGCCGAAGCGGTCGATCTGGATCTTGAGATACTCCCGCTCGAAGGCTTCCCGCGCCTCCTTGAGCGGGGCGGACATCACCTCCGCCACCAGCGACGGCCCGGCGACGTCGGTGCTCGCCCCGCTGATCTCGGGCGGCAGCATGTCGAGGTCGATCACGTCCCGGTCGTCGGTCGCAAGGATCAGCACGCGCTCGATGATGTTGCGGAGCTGCCGCACATTGCCCGGCCAGTCATAGGCCTGCAGGCGCGCCAGCACCTCCTCGGTGAAGGGCCGCTCGTTGCGCCCCGTCGCCGCGGCAATGCGCCGCATGAAATGCTGGGCCAGCAGCGGGATGTCCTCGCGCCGTTCGGTCAGGGGCGGCACATGGATCGGCACCACATTGAGGCGGTGGTAGAGATCCTCGCGGAAGCGCTCGGCCTCGATCTCGGCGCGAAGGTCCTGGCTGGTGGCGCTCACCACCCGCACGTCCACCTGCACCCGCTTCGATCCCCCTACCCGCTCGAATGTCTGGTCCACGAGGACGCGCAGGATCTTGGCCTGGGTGGTCAGCGGCATCTCCGACACCTCGTCGAGAAACAGGGTGCCGCCATGGGCCCGCTCGAGAAGCCCGGTCTTGTAGACGCTGCCGTCCCGCTCCACGCCGAAAAGCTCGCTTTCGAGCGTATCCGGCTCCATGGTCGCGGCATTGACCACCACGAAGGGGCCGGAATTGCGCCGCGACCGGCTGTGCAACAGGCGGGCCACCACTTCCTTGCCCGATCCGGGCGGGCCGGAAATGAGCACGCGGCTTCCCGTGGGCGCGACCTTCTCCACCGTCTGGCGCACCAGATTGATGGCCGCCGACCGGCCGGTGAGCTCGGTTTCAAGCCCCGCTCGCTCGCGCAGTTCCTCGTTCTCCCGCCGCAAGCGGTCGTTCTCCGTCGCGCGCTCCACGAGGAGCAGGAGCTGGTCCGCCTGGAAGGGCTTGCCGATGAAGTCGTAGGCGCCGCGCTTGATGGCCGCGACGGCGGTTTCGATGGTGCCGTGGCCGCTGATGATGACGACGGGCAGGTCCGGGTCCTTGTCCTTGATGACCTGCAGCAGTTCGAGGCCGTCGAGACGGCTGCCCTGCAGCCAGATGTCGAGAATGACGAGGGACGGCCGCCGCGCCTCGAGCTCCTCGAGCGCCTTGTCGCTGTCCCCGGCAGTGCGGGTGCCGTATCCCTCGTCGGCCAGGATGCCGGACACCAGCTCCCTGATGTCGGCTTCGTCGTCCACGATCAGAATATCGAGCGCCATGTCCTACCCCTAAGCTCCGACCACGCGTCCCGTGGCCGGCCATTCCTGCGATCTGTCCTCGCCCTCGAACGCCCTCGCGAGCGGCTTGCGGGCGAGGGTTTCATGCCTGAAGGTCATGACCGCCTCCGCGCCCCCCTCCGGCCGGTTGCTGAGGGTGAGCGTCGCGCCATGCTCCTCGACCACCTTCTTGACGATGGCAAGCCCCAGCCCCGTGCCCTTGACCCGGGTCGTGACATAGGGCTCGGTCAGCCGGTCCTTGAACTGTTCGGGGAAGCCCGGGCCGTTGTCGGTGATGCGGATCGCCAGCTGCTCGCCGTCATCGTCAAGCGAAACGGCGATATGGCCAGCAGGCCGCTGCTCCCCGTCCTCCGCCTTTTCCTGCATGCTCTCAATGGCTTCGGTCGCGTTCTTGAACAGGTTGGTGAGCGCCTGCGACAGGAGCCGCGCATCGCAGATGAGCGGGATCGCGTCCCTGTTGCTCTCGAAGGCGAAGGTGATTTCGGGATGGGCCACTTCCTGCAGGAACATGGCGCGCCGGACGATCTCCACGGCGTCGGCCTCGGCGAAGACGGCGCTCGGCATGCGGGCGAAGGCGGAGAATTCATCGACGATCGCCCGCAGGTCGCCCACCTGCCGCACGATGGTCTCCGTGCAGCGCTCGAACACCTCGGGGTCCGACTGGATCTCGCGCAGGTACTTGCGGCGGAGGCGCTCGGCGGCGAGCTGGATGGGGGTCAGCGGGTTCTTGATCTCGTGGGCGATGCGGCGGGCGACGTCCGCCCACGCGGCCATGCGCTGGGCCGCCACCTGCTCGGTGATGTCGTCGAAAGTGAGGACGAAGCCTTCGATCCCGTATTCGTCCTGCTCGGCCACCACGCGGACGTGGAAATTGCGCAGGCCGTCCTCGTGCTTCACCGTGATATGGCCCTGGACGAGACTGCCCGGATCCTCCGTCGCCTGGGCGACGAGGGATTCCGCATCGGGCAGGAAATCGCCGAGCTTGCGGCCGACGAGGCTGGACTCCGGCACCTCCAGAAGGGTCGCGGCCGAGCGGTTCGGCAGCGTTATCTTGAGATCGGGCGAAAGGCCGAGGACGCCGGAGCTCACCCCCGACAGCACCGCCTCCGTGAAGCGCTGCCGGTCCTCGAGCTCGATATTGTTCTGGACCAGCTCGTCACGCTGGGCCTTCAGCTGGCCCGTCATGCGGTTGAAGGCGCGGGTCAGGATGCCGAGCTCGTCATAGGCCGAATGAATGGGAACCCGCGCCGTGAGGTCCCCCTGCCGCACCCTTTCCGCCGCCATGACGAGGCCGGTGATGGGCTTCACCAGCCGGTTGGCGAACCACAGGCCGCTTAAAATCGCGGCGAGCAGGATGATGAGGCCGACCCCGATATAGGTCATGCTGAACAGCAGCCGGTAATTGGAGAGGTTCGCTGCCGCCTGCTCGTATTCCGTCGTCGCCGTGCGGGTCTGATAGACGAGCGCCAGCGCCCGCGGATCCACATAGCGGCTGATATAGAGATAGGCGTCGAAAAAGCGGTTGAGCTTCACGAGGGCGCGGACACGGTCGTCGTCCTCGCTCGCAAGGATCAGCGGACGCCCGTCCGCCGCCCGCTGCAGCGCCTCCCGCGGGAAGGGATCGCCGCCAAGGGTGAAATCCGCATTGGCCCGCACCAGAGGCCGCCCGCTGCCGTCGAAGATGATCGCTTCCGACAGCGACAGGACGCGGGCATGGAGCGTTAATGACTGTTCCAGCAGCGCGCGGTTCTGGGACAGAAGGAACGCCTCGGAATCGAGGTCGTTGGCCATGCCGAGGATATCGGCCTTGATGACCTTCTGGTGCTCCTCGATATAGGCTTCGGCGACGCTCGTCGCGTTCCGCACCATGGTCTTGACCTTGTCCGAGAACCAGGTCTGCAGCCCCTCCTCGAAGAAGAACAGGGTGAAGCCCGCCATGATGGTGGCGGGCGTGATGGCGATCACGCTGAACAGAGCCACCATGCGGCCGTGGAGCCTCGCGCCCGCAAGGCCGCTTCGCCGCGCGGTGAAGAGCTGGATCAGGAGCCGCGCGATGAGCGCGCCCAAGGGCAGCGCCAGCGCCAGATTGACGACCAGCAGGATATAGAGGGTCTTGGGCCGCGGATTGGTGGGATCCGACTGGGTGAACAGCGCATAGGTCGCAAGGGCCGCCGCCGTCACCCCGAGGACGAGGGCGATCGCGAGCTTGTTGGCAAGGCCCACGCGGCGCGCCCAGAAGATGAAGCGCTGCCAGGACAGGGCCATGGTGGGAAATTTCGGATCCATCCTCAGCCTGCGAGCAACTCGGCCGGACTGCGGCAGAGCGACAAGCTCTGTTTTAGCATATTGTGGCAAAAATACACCAGTTATCCGGTGTGTGCCAAAATGGGTCAGTCGCGGGCGCCGCGCACCACGGGGATCGCAAGCTCGCGGATCTTCTTGCGCAGGGTGTTGCGGTTGAGGCCGAGAAGCTCGGCGGCGCGGATCTGATTGCCGCGGGTGGCTTCGAGACTGCGCAGGATCAGGGGCCGCTCCACCTCGCGGATGATGCGGTCATAGAGCCCGCCCGGGGGCAGGCCGCCGTCATGGGCGGCGAAATAGGCCTCGAGATGCCGCTCGACCGCCTCGATCAGGCTTTCGTCGGCGGGCGCCGCCGCGGGCTGGGCGGACTGCATTTCGCCAGCAACCGCAAGCTCCGCCTGGACGATGTCGGCGGAGATCACCTCTTCCGCATAAAGGGCGCCCAGACGGCGCACGAGATTTTCGAGCTCGCGCACGTTACCCGGCCAGGAATAGTTCTTCATGACCTCGAGCGCCGAGCGGTCGAAGATCTTGGGCGGCAGCCCCTCCTCCACCGCGCGGCCGAGGAAATGCCGCACCAGATCGGGGATGTCGTCCGTCCGCTCGCGCAAGGGCGGGATGCGCACGGGCACCACG
>CAZDSS010000157.1:0-4895 GCA_964508185.1 uncultured Sphingomonadales bacterium | reverse complement strand
TGGACATCAACAACATCCCGGCCTCCCTCATCGAACGCGTGGACATCGTGACCGGCGGCGCCTCGGCCATCTACGGCTCGGACGCCATCGCCGGCGTCGTCAACTTCATCATGAAGCGCGATTTCGAGGGCTTCGAGATCGGCGGTCAGTATTCGGCGACCGACGGCTTCAATGCCGAGATGTATGACACCAACATCACCGCGGGCACCAATTTCGCGGACGGCCGCGGCAACATCGTGTTCTACGGCAGCTATTCGAAGCGCCATTCCCTGCTTCAGGGCGAGCGCAAGTTCTCGCGCGAGGCCTTGGGCGATACGGGCGGGCCGGAGCTTGAGCCCCTCGGCAGCTCGCGCATCGCGGGCGGCCTCATTCCGGCGGACGTGGATTTCGGCAACGGGGTCGTGGACTGGGCCATGTTCACGCCCGACGGCGCCATCGTCCCGTGGGACGGCTCCCTCTACAACTTCGCCCCGGACAACTATCTGCAGACGCCGCAGGAGCGGTGGATCCTGAACACCATGATGCATTACAAGATCACGCCGAGCATCGAGGCCTTCGGCGAGTTCTTCTATGCCAACAACCGGGTCGATCTGCAGCTCGCGTCCGACGCCAACGACATTCCCGACATGGGCACCCTCCAGATCGCCCTGAACAACACGCGCATTCCGGCGGCGACCCGGGCGATCCTCGGCGCCAACTTCGACCCGGACGGCGACGGCATCGCCGAAATCTCGGGCTTCCGGCGGCGCATGACGGAGAACGGGCCGCGCCTTTCGCTCAACGAGTTCGACACCTTCCGGGCCCTCGGCGGCTTCCGCGGCGACATCGCCGACGGCCGCTTCAACTGGGAGGCCTACTACTCCTTCGCGCGCACCAACAAGACGGAGGAGAACATCAACTATACCTCCGACCTCCGCATCCAGCAGGGCCTGCTCACCACCATCGATCCGGTGACCGGCGAGCTGGTCTGCACCAACCCCATCAACGGCTGCGTGCCCCTCAATATCTTCGGCGAAGGCCAGGTGACGGAGGAAATGGCCGCCTTCATGTCGCCCCGCGGCATCACCCGCCGCGAGACCGAACAAGAGGTGGCCGGGGCGTCCATCAGCGGCGACCTGTTCGATCTTCCCGCCGGGCCGCTGGGGATCGCGATCGGCGTCGAATATCGCCGGGAGTCGTCGAAGAACCGGCCCGACGCCGTGGTGCAGAGCGGCGAGCTCGGCCCGGGCAACGACGAGGCGCCCACGGACGGCCGCTTCACGGTGAAGGAGGTCTACGGCGAAACGGTGATCCCCATCGTCTCCGACGTGCCCTTCATCCATCGTCTGGAGGCCGAGGCCGCGCTCCGCTACTCGGACTATTCCACGGTGGGCTCGGTCTGGACCTACAAGGCGGGCGGCCAGTGGGCGCCGAGCCAGGACATCCGCTTCCGCGGCCTCTTCCAGCGCGCGGTGCGGGCGCCCAACATCTATGAACTGTTCGGCGGCCGGGCCGCGGGCGCGGACGACTTCCTCGATCCCTGCCGCGCGGCGGCCAATCCCTCGGCCCAGGTGCAGCAGTTCTGTATCGCGCAAGGGGTGCCCGCGGCGCTCCTGCCGACCTTCCTCGGCGACCCGGGCGGCCAGGCCACCACGGTCTTCGGCGGCAACCCGGACCTGCTTGAGGAAAAGTCCAACACCTATACGATCGGCGCGGTGCTGACCCCGTCCTTCATCGACGGCCTGTCGCTCACCATCGACTACTATTACATCAAGCTCGACGGGGCGATCGACGACCTGGATGCGGCGACCGTGGGGCGGCTCTGCTTCGATAGCCTGGACCTTGCCAATCCCTTCTGCCAGGCCATCACCCGCGACCCCGCCAACGGCCTCGTGACCGAGATCCTCGCGAGCCGGGCCAACCTCGCCGTCGAAAAGCGCGAGGGCATCGACTGGCAGATCTCCTATACCTTCGATCTGCCGGGGCTCGCCATCGGTGATGCCGGCGCCAGCATCCAGCTGTTCCACGTGGGCAACCGCTCCTTCACCAACAAGTATCAGCCGGTGGAGGGCGAAAACTACATCAACTGCAACGGCACCTTCGGCGCGGGTTGCACGGGCCTCAACGACTTCGCTCAGCCCAAGATCCGCACCACCACCCAGCTCACCTACATGTCCGATCCCATCATGGTGCGGGCGCAGATGCGCCATCTCGGCAAGCTGCGCAATCTGAACGCGGAGAGCCTGGCGGTGCCGTCGGTGGGCAGCCAGTTCTATTTCGACCTGGTGGCCAACTTCCAGGCGACCGAGTCGCTCGACTTCACCCTCGGCGTCGACAACGTCTTCGACAACGCGCCGCCGATCCTGGGCGACGCCGGGCCGGATGCCAACACGGACCCGTCGCTCTACGACGTGTTCGGCCGCCGCATCTTCCTTGCGGCCCGGGCCCGGTTCTGAGGCCCGGAAAAAGGGGACTGCCAAGAACGGGGAGACGCCGACGGGACCGGCAGCAAACAGCTCTCCTCACGTCATCGGCCATCTGCCGGCGGGGATCACACCCCGCCGGCATTTTTTGCGGCGTGCTATATCAGGAATGGTTGGCCTTGTGGGTCAGCAGCAGGCGATCCCACACGACCTCGCCCTCAAGGGTCTGGCCCGCCATCTGGAAGCGGCGCAGCATGGACCGCCCGCAATTGACCGCCACTTCCTCGGCGAACAGGCCGCGCGGGATCTCGTAGTCGCAGGACTGCTTGCCCGATTTCTTCAAGGCATCGAGGCTCAGGGCCACGAACACGCCCCGCCGCTTCGCCTTCTCGATGCAGCGGAAGAGATCGTCCTGGCTGAAGGACTGGGCGCCGTAGAGGATCGCCTGGCTGTGGGAATAGGGCGGGTCGCAGTAGATCACGTCCCCCTCCCGCGCCCGCTCGAAGGATTCCCCGTACTCCCGGTGGAAGAAATCCGTCCCCCGGATGCGCGGCACCCATGCGTCCACCCGGCGGCTGAAGGTTTCGGGATGGATGGGGTCGTGGACGCCGCAGGGGGTGGACATGTGGCCGTCGCGCATGCGGAAGCGCATGACGCCGCCATAGGCGGAGCGGCTGAGGAACAGGAGATCGGCGGCATTGGGGTTGCTGTTGTACCGCCCGCGGATGATCTCGTACTGCCGCACGCGGTCGCCCGCGTGGAATTCCTCGAAGCGTTCCCGGTACCAGGCCTTGACCGTCTCGGGCGCGCGCTTCAGCGTCTGCCACAGCGCGCAGAGGGGGGCGAAGCTGTCCGCCGCCTCCGCCCGCCGCGGGGCAAGCACGGCGAGGACCCCGCCCGCGCCGAGGAAGGGTTCGTGATAGACGCCGAAGCGCCGCGGAAAGTGCGAGATGATCTCGTGGGCGAATCTCTGCTTGTTGCCGACCCATTTGAGAATCTGGGTCCGGAACGGCGCGACGCCCTCGGTGGTGTTGCTCCACGAATCCCCGTTCTCCGCAGAATTGCCGATCCTCAGCGCCAGCTGCATATCCGCCCCTTTGCCCCATGCCGCCCGGGAAATATCGCATCGAAGCGACCGCCGCACTATACCTGAAGCGGTTGAACTTGCGAGCCATACGGGAGGGATGCGTCCCATGCTCCATATCCGCTCAGGGACCGACGCCGACGGCGCGGCGCTCATCGAGCTCATCGGGAAAGTCTTCGCGGAATATGACGGCTGTTATCTCGACGTCGACGGTGAGATGCCGGAACTCCGCCGCCCCGCGACCCGCATCGCGGAGGAGGGCGGGCGGTTCTGGGTCGCGGAGCGCGGCGGCTTCATTGTCGGCACCATATCCTGCCGCCCGGCGCCGCTTCCCGGCGTCATGGAGCTGAAGCGGCTTTATGTCCGGGCGGAGGAGCGGCGGCAGGGGCTCGCCCGGCGGCTCGTATGGCTGGTGGAGGACGCCGCACGGGAGACCCGCCGTCCCGTGATCGAGCTCTGGAGCGACACCCGCTTCACGGCCGCCCACCGGTTCTACGAGCGGCTCGGCTATCGCCGCGGGCCGGAGCGGCGATTCCTTCACGACATCTCGGAGACGTGGGAATATCATTACTGGAAACGGGTCGGTCCCGTGCCGCCGCTTTTCCGCTAACTTCCGACCGTTTCGGAATTTTCTCCCCGCCGGGTCCTTGACAAGATGGGGTCCCCTTCCAATATCACGCTCGCCTGTTGGCACTCACCGGCGGAGAGTGCTAACATCGCGCCGATCCGGACGGCACAATCCGGGCAACATTCGATAAGGCTGGCCGCCACGGCGGCCCCCATCAATAGGAATGAGGTCAATTATGAGTTTCCGTCCTTTGCATGATCGCGTTCTCGTGCGTCGTGTGGAAAGCGAGGAGAAGACGGCCGGGGGCATCATCATCCCCGACACCGCCAAGGAAAAGCCGAGCGAAGGTGAGGTGATCGCCGTCGGTCAGGGTCACCGGTCCGAAGATGGCAAGGTCACGCCGCTGGACGTGAAGCCGGGCGACCGCATTCTGTTCGGCAAGTGGTCGGGCACCGAAGTGAAGATCGATGGTCAGGAATACCTGATCATGAAGGAATCGGACATTCTCGGCGTGATCGAGGGCAAGGCGGCCCAGAAGGCGGCCTGATCCCCGCATATCGCGATCAGATCCCGGCACCGCGGGCCATTGGCCGCGCCGTGCTGAACTGAAACAGAATCGTCAGATTTCCATTGGAGATTTCAAGAAATGGCAGCGAAAGAAGTAAAGTTTAGTGCCGATGCCCGTCAGCGCATGCTGCGCGGCGTGGACGTTCTGGCCAATGCGGTGAAGGTGACCCTCGGCCCCAAGGGCCGCAACGTGGTGATCGAAAAGTCCTTCGGCGCCCCGCGCATCACCAAGGACGGCGTCTCGGTGGCCAAGGAAATCGAACTGAAGGACAAG
>CAZDSS010000156.1:0-5000 GCA_964508185.1 uncultured Sphingomonadales bacterium | reverse complement strand
TCGAGGACGCCGCGGCGATGGAGCTCGAGCGCCGTATTGAGCGCCGTCTGGCCGCCCATGGTGGGGAGGATGGCGTCCGGCCGCTCCTTGGCGATGATCTTTGCGACCATCTCGGGCGTGATCGGCTCGATGTAGGTTGCATCGGCCATTTCCGGGTCGGTCATGATGGTGGCCGGGTTCGAATTGACCAGAATGATGCGATATCCTTCCTCACGCAGCGCCTTGCAGGCCTGGGTGCCGGAATAGTCGAATTCACAGGCCTGACCGATGATGATCGGGCCGGCGCCGATGATGAGGATCGATTTGATATCGGTGCGTTTGGGCATGGATTACCGATCGCTTTCACTCATGGTTCAAAAAAATCCGGGGAGTTTCGGCCCCGGAGCGAAATGAACAGAACGGTTCCGCATCGTCCTTCCGTCACTGCCCGCCGCCGGTCACGAGACCGATGAAGCGCGTGAACAGATAGTGACTGTCGTTCGGGCCGGCCGAGGCTTCCGGATGGTGCTGGACCGAAAGGATCGGCTTGCCGTCGACCGCAAGGCCGCACACCGTTCCGTCGAACAGCGACACATGGCTCACCCGCACGCCTTCCGGCAGGCTGTCCGCATCCACGGTGAAGCCGTGGTTCATGGTGGTGATCTCCACCTTGCCGGTGGCGAGATCCTTGACCGGGTGGTTCGCCCCGCGATGGCCCTGATGCATCTTCACGGTCTTGCCGCCGAGCGCCAGCGCCAGAAGCTGATGGCCGAGGCAGATCCCCATGATGGGCACGTCGCGGGCGATGAGCTCGCGGATGACCGGCACCGCATATTCCGCCGTCGCCGCCGGGTCGCCGGGGCCATTGGACAGCAGCACGCCGTCGGGATTGTGGGCCAGGATGTCCTCGACCGTGGCGGTCGCCGGCACCACCGTCACCCGCGCTCCCGCATTGACCATGCAGCGCAGGATGTTGCGCTTCACGCCATAGTCCACGGCGACGATATGGGCCTTGGGCTCGGCGAGCTTCACATAGCCGCCGCCGTTATCGAAGCTCCAGGCGCCCTCGTCCCAGGCATAGGTCTGGCGGGCGGACACTTCCTTTGCGAGGTCCATGCCCACGAGGCCCGGCCAGGCCCGCGCCTTTTCCTGCAGGGCGGCGATATCGAACTTGCCTTCGGGATTATGCGCGATGACGCCGTTGGGCGCGCCGTTCAGACGGATGTGGCGGGTGAGCCGCCGGGTATCGACGCCCGAAATGCCGATGAGGTTCTCCCGCTTCAGCCATTCATTGAAATGGTCCGTCGCGCGGTAGTTCGACGGATTGGTCACCGGGTTCCGCACCACGAGGCCGCGGGCCGCCGCCTGGGACGCTTCGAGGTCGTCCCGGTTCGCGCCCACATTGCCGATATGGGGGAAGGTGAAGGTGACGATCTGCGCCGCGTAGGACGGATCGCTCAGGATTTCCTGGTAACCGGTGATCGAGGTGTTGAAGCAGACTTCACCGACCGCCTCGCCCACTGCGCCGAAGCCATGCCCCCAGAACACTGTGCCATCGGCGAGAACGAGAACGGCCGTGATGTCAGAGGTCGGGGGTGTGGGGGCATTTTGGGACATGGGGACCACCCTGCATCTGCGGTTTCACAAGCCGGCGGCGGCGCTTTTCCTTGGATGCCACCGGATCGCCTGAGGGTTTTCCGGTCGTGGCCGGACGAGGTCCGTCCGGGCGCGCGCGAACCTTCGGGATATTCCCGCCGGTTCACCACATGACATGGGAAAGGGGCCAGCCGCGCAAGTCGGGCGGAAGATAAGTGAAGCCCCCGCCCCAGTCAAGAACTGCCGCCCGAAAAATTTTCCTCGTAAAAACAATAACTTGCTGCATCGCAGCACATTTGCCACGGCGTCAGCTTTGGAGTAGAGTTGGCGCAAGCCCCGGATCCCTGCCATATGTTGCCTTTCCGGGAAGAATCACACATCAAGAATATCGGACCTGAAAGCGAGGAATATCCATGCTGCGCGACCGCCTGAACGCCGCCCTCAAAGACGCCATGCGCGCCAAGGACGCGCGCCGCCTGTCCACCCTGCGGCTCATTCTGGCGGCGATCAAGGACCGCGACATCGCCGCCCGCGGCGAAGGCAAGGAAAGCCTGGACGATCAGGCGATCACCGAGCTCCTGTCCAAGATGATCAAGCAGCGGCAGGACAGCATCAAGGCCTATGAGGAGGGCGGCCGCCTCGACCTCGTGGAGCAGGAGCGCGAGGAAATCGCCATCATCGAGGAATATCTTCCGCCCCAGCTGACGGACGCCGACATCGAGAAGGCGGTGGGCGACGCCATCAAGGAAGTGGGCGCCGAGGGAATCAAGGATATCGGCCGGGTCATGGCCGTCCTCAAGGAGCGTTACGCGGGTCAGATGGATTTCGCCAAGGCGAGCGCGACCGTCCGCGCCCGCCTGTCGTGACCCGCAGCCCGCGCCGCGTCGCCAGCCCCTAGCGCGATGAGCTTCCCGCCCGCCTTCCTCGACGAACTGCGCGATCGCATCCGGATCAGCGAGGTGGTGGGCGGCAAGGTGAAGCTCGTCCGCCGCGGGCGGGAGCATACGGGGCTTTGCCCCTTCCACAGCGAACGCACGCCGTCCTTCACCGTCAACGACGACAAGGGCTTCTATCATTGCTTCGGCTGCGGCGCCCATGGCGACGCCATCGCCTTTCTGGTGGAGGCGGAGGGCCTGAGCTTCCGCGACGCGGTGGAGCGGCTTGCGGCCCGCGCCGGCCTGCCGCTGCCGACGCCGGACCCGGAGGCGGCGCAGCGGGCCGAGCGGCGCGCGACGCTGATCGACGCCAACGAGCTTGCGGTCAAGTGGTTCTCCGCCCAGCTCCACGCCCAGGCTGGGAAAGAGGCCCTTGCATACCTTAAGAGACGCGGCCTTTCGGACGACACGATCCGCGCCTTCCGCCTGGGCTTCGCGCCGCCCGGCCGCACCGGGCTTGCCGAGGCGCTTGCGGCCCGCGGGGTGCCCCCTGCCCTTGCCGTCGAGGCGGGGCTTCTCATCCAGCCCGAGGACGGCGGAGCCCCCTTCGACCGCTTCCGCAACCGTGTCATGTTCCCGATCCTCGACACCCGCGGCCGGGTGGTGGCCTTCGGCGGCCGGGCCATGGACGACGCCCCGGCCAAGTATCTCAATTCCCCGGAAACGCCGGTCTTCCACAAGGGGCGGATGCTGTTCAACCTGTTCGCCGCCCGGGGGGAGGCGCGAAAGCGCAGCGAAATCCTGGTGGTCGAGGGCTATATGGACGTCATCAGCCTGGCCCAGGCGGGCTTCCCCCATGGCGTCGCGCCGCTCGGCACCGCCCTCACCGAAGACCAGATGCAGGAGCTATGGCGCGTGGTGCCGGAGCCGATCCTCTGTTTCGACGGCGACGCCGCCGGGCGGCGCGCAGCGGCGCGGGCGGTGGAGCGCGCCCTGCCCCTGCTGAAACCGGGGCACTCCCTGCGCTTCGCCCTTTTGCCGCAAGGGCAGGATCCGGACGATTTCGTGCGCGCGAGCGGAGCGGAAGCCTTCGCCGCGCTCATCGGCGAAAGCAAGCCCCTGTCCGACATGCTGTGGGAGATCCTCGTGGAAAGCCACCCGGCGGACACGCCCGAGCGGCGCGCGGGGCTTGAGCAGGCGGCCCATGAGGCGGTGTCCCGAATCGCCGATCCCAAGGTGCGGAAGTTCTATGAGGCGGATTTCCGCAACCGCATCGGCGCCCTGTGGCGGCCCGCGGACCAGGGCCATGTCCATACCCGGCGATCACCCGCCCGAACCGGGCGATTCGCCAGCTCGCGCGGCCCCCGCGGCGGGCGGTTCGACGAGCGGAAGCTTCCGGCCTCCGCCGCCCTTCGGGAGACGCCGCTCGTGCGTGGCGACGAGGCCGCGCGATCCCGGCTCCGCGAGGGGCTTCTTCTCCTCTGCGCCATCAATCATCCGACCTTGTTGGACAGTCACGCCGAGGAGATGATGGAGCTCGAGATCCGGAACCGCGACCTTGACAAACTGCGAAGCGAGATCATACGTATAGCCGTTTCCATGCCCGGTCTTGACAGTGCGCGCATCAGAGACCATGTCAAGCAACAGGGTTATGGGGCAATCCTTGACTCTCTGGATGCAGCACTGGCGCCCGTCTGGTTTGCTCAAAAGGATGCGGCGTTCGTGGACGTGGAAAGGGGCTGGCGACACGTCGTCGGATTGCATCAGCACTTCCTCCTGCTCGAGCGGGAGCGCAAGCGGGTGGAGGAGGAGCTGGCGCAGGAACTGAGTGAAGAAGCTTTCGCCCGTCTCCAGGCGCTTCTCAAAGAGTTCGAGGAAGCCGAGGGCCGGGAGGCCAACTTGGCAGGGTTTGGTGTCGCGTCGGGCCGCCATACGGCGGGCTGAACGCGGACTTTTTGCTGTCAGGAGCCTTGCACTGACATGACGAGCTGGCGCGGTGCAGTTTGAACAGGCGGTGCCGTTTCCTATATGCAGACGGTGCCGGATTTGAACCGGGTATGGATGATCGAGGCTGGCCCGATTGGCTGCAAGCTCTGGGGAGCCCGCGGCATGGCCGAGACGGAGTAGAGTTTATATGGCGATGAAATCTTCCGAGGTAGCTGAACGCGGCGAACAGACCGAAGAGAGCGTGGACAGCCCCCTTATCGATTCCGCCGAACAGAGCGTCAAACGGATGATCGCCCAGGCCAAGGAGCGGGGCTACATCACCTATGACGAATTGAACCGCACCCTGCCCCAGGACGAGATGTCCTCCGAGCAGATCGAGGACATCATGACCATGCTGTCCGAAATGGGCGTCAATGTGGTGGACGGCGACGAGGTCGACGAGACCAGCGGTGAAACGGACGACGAGGACGACGGCGCGGTCGAGGACGAGGTCGCGGACGACGACGGCATCGCCGTGTCCGAGCGCGCCGAGCCGGCGGTCGACCGCACCGACGATCCGGTGCGCATGTATCTGCGCGAGATGGGCTCGGTCGAGCTGCTGTC
>CAZDSS010000155.1:0-5042 GCA_964508185.1 uncultured Sphingomonadales bacterium | reverse complement strand
TGCCACACCTACATCCATTCCGCAGCCGAACCGGCGATGGCCGCGAAGCTGGCACTCAATGCCAAGATGCGCCGCACGGGCATTTGCGGAGCGATGGAAACGCTGCTGCTTGATGTGGCTTTTCCGGGATGCATCGACGTTGTGCGAGCCCTGCTCGACAACGGCTGCGAGCTGCGCGGCGATGCACGAGCCCAAGCGCTCGACCCGCGGATCAAGCCGGCCAGCGCCAACGACTGGGACACCGAGTATCTGGATGCCGTGCTGTCGGTCGCAGTGGTTGATGGCTTGGAGGCCGCGCTCGCCCATGTCGAACTTGGTGGCGTCCAGGGTGAGCCCCAGCGCGCGGGTGAAGTCGCCGTTGCCGTCGGCGATCATGGTCACCTTGCCCTTCGCGCCCTGGTCCTTGCCCCAGGCGTTCATGACGAAGACGTCATTGACCGCGATGCAGATGATGTCATCGACACCCTTGGCGCGGATGTCATCCGCCTTCGCCACGAAGCCCGGCAGATGCTTGGCCGAGCATGTGGGGGTGAAGGCGCCGGGGACGGAGAACAGCACCACCTTCTTGCCGGCGAACAGATCCCGGGTATTGACCGGCTCGGGACCGTTGTCGCCCATGCGGGTCACGGTCACTTCCGGTATCTTGTCTCCCACTTTGATGGTCATGAATATCACCTCCTGTTGATGAATGAACCGGCTTGCCCTGGCGTCACGGCTGGGAGCAATCCCCGGCGTTTCCCCACGAAACCTATGCCTTTCGTATGGGTCGCGCCTTGCAGTGCCGCTGAAAAGGCGTCATCTTAGCGATTATCGTTAATTCTGGCGACTGAGTTCTTACAAGATGTTCAGACGAGAAGAGGAAGGCTATCTTACCGGGAAGCTCCTGCTCGCGATGCCGAACATGGAAGACCCGCGTTTTGCCCGGCGGGTCATATATATTTGTGCCCATACGGCGGACGGCGCAATGGGGCTGGTGATCAACCAGCTCTGCTCCCAGATCACCTTCCCGAGCCTGCTGGAGCAGCTGGACATCGAGATCAAGGGCGTCGCCCCCTCGCTGCCCATCCATGGCGGCGGGCCGGTGGAAACGGGGCGCGGCTTCGTCCTTCATTCTGCGGATTACGTGCAGGAATCGACCCTGGTGGTGAGCGAGACCATCGCGCTCACCGCGACCGTGGATGTGCTTACCGCCATCGCCGAAGGCCGTGGGCCGCGTTCGAGCCTCATCGCCCTCGGCTATGCAGGCTGGGGGCCCGGCCAGCTTGAAAGCGAGCTGCAACGCAACGGCTGGCTCACGGCGGAAGCGGACGAGGATCTCGTCTTTCACGCGCCCCTGGATGCCAAATGGCCGCGCGCCATGGCCAAGATCGGGATCGACCTTTCCATGCTGTCGACCGAAGGCGGCAGCGCCTGATTGCTGTGGCCCTCCGCCGCGTCAGGCGGCGAACAGGCCCGAGATCCGGCCGTAATCGTCCAGCTGCTGCAGGGGCCCGATGGCCGCAAGGGACAATGGCCCGGCCGTGAGCACGCGCGCGCCGACGCGCTCGATGGTCGCGGCATCAACGGCGGCGATCGCGTCCGTCAGCTCGGCGACCGAAAGCACCCGGCCGAAGATCAGGATCTGACGGCCGATCTGGTCCATGCGCGAGGTGGGGCTTTCGAGGGACATCAGGATCCCGGCCTTGAGCTGGGCGCGGGCCCGCGCCACCTCGTCCTCATCCGCCTTTTCCGCAAGCGCCTTCATCTCGCCCGCGATCACGGGGATGAGCGCGCGCACCTTCTCGGGGTCCGTCGCCGCATAGACGCCCACACCCCCGCCGTCCACATAGCCATGGGCGAAGGCATAGACGGAGTACGCAAGCCCCCGCTGCTCCCGCACCTCCTGAAAGAGGCGCGACGACATGCCGCCGCCGAGCACGGTCGCGTAGACCTGAAGGGCGTAGTAATCGGGGTCGTGATAGGCGACGCCGTCGAAGCCGAAGGTGACATGGGTCTGTTCGAGCTTCCGTTTCACCCGCCGCTCGCCGCCGCCGTAGCGCGCGGGCTCGAAATCGAGGCGGGACCGCGCCGTCATGGGGGCGAAGGCATTGCCCGCAAGCTCCACCAGCCGGTCATGATCAACGGCGCCTACACCCACGACCACCATGCGCTCCGGCCGGTAATGGTCGTGGAGATAGGCCGATAGCTCCTCGCGCGTGAAGGCGCGGACGGTGTCGGCAGTGCCCAGAATGGGCCGCCCCATGGGCTGGTCGGGGTAGGCCGCCTCCTGCAGCAGGTCGAAGACGAGATCGTCCGGGGTGTCCACCGCCTGGCCGATTTCCTGCAGGATCACCTGCCGCTCGCGCTCCAGCTCCACGGGATCGAAGCTCGAGTTCAGGATGATGTCCGACAGGATGTCGAGGGCGAGCGGCACGTCGTCCCTGAGGATGCGGGCGTAATAGACCGTGTGCTCCCGCGAGGTATAGGCGTTGAGATAGCCGCCCACCGCCTCGATCTCCTCGGCGATCCCGCGCGCCGTGCGGCGCGTGGTGCCCTTGAAGGCCATATGCTCCAGCATGTGGGAGATGCCGTTCTGGGCCTTCGATTCGTGGCGCGCGCCCACATCCGTCCAGACGCCGATGGTGGCGCTCTCCAGATGGGGCATGCGTTCGCTGACCACCCGCATGCCGTTCGGCAAGGTGGTGATGCGCACCGTCATGACGGCTGCACGGCCCGCGCCCGCGCCCGGATATGCGCCTTCACCGCATCGAGATCATTGGGCAGGCGGTCATAGCGCTCGGGCCGGTCGAAAAGATCGTTCATGCGTTCGGGCAGCGCCGGATGACGGCCCGACGCCGCCTTCACCGCGGCCGGGAACTTGGCCGGATGGGCGGTCGACAGGGTTACCATGGGAACCGCCGGATCCCGCCGGCAATCGGCCGCCGCCTGCAGGCCGACCGCGGTGTGGGGATCGACGAGCACGGCGCTCCGTTTCAGGGTCTGGGCGATCATCGCCGCCGTCTCTTCCTCGGTCACCCGGTCGCTGTCGAAAAGCGCCCGGGCCTGATCGAGCGCAGCGTCCGTGACCGTGAAGCGGCCGGTCGCCGCGAATTCGTCCATGAGGCCGCTCACCGCTGCGCCGTCGCGGCCATAGAGATCGAACAGCAGGCGCTCGAAGTTGCTGGAGACCTGAATGTCCATGCTGGGGCTCATGGTCGGCATGACCTCGCCCTTCACATAGCTGCCCGTGGAGAAGGTGCGCGACAGGATGTCGTTGATGTTGGTCGCGACGATCAGCTGATGGACGGGAAGGCCCATCCGCGCCGCCACATAGCCCGCATAGACGTCGCCGAAATTGCCCGTGGGCACCGAGAAGGCGACCGGGCGTCGGGGCGCGCCAAGGGCGACGGCGGCGGTGAAGTAATAGACCACCTGCGCCATCACCCGCGCCCAGTTGATGGAATTGACCGCCGACAGGCGCATCTCGTCGCGAAAGGCGAGATCGTTGAACATGGCCTTGACCATGGCCTGGCAGTCGTCGAACGTGCCTTCGACCGCGATATTGTGCACGTTCGGCGACATCACGGTCGTCATCTGGCGGCGCTGCACCTCGGACACCCGGTCGGCGGGATGCAGCATGAAGATCTCGATGGTGTCCTTGTCGCGGCAGGCCTCGATCGCCGCCGAGCCGGTGTCGCCCGAGGTGGCGCCGACGATGGTGATGCGCTCGCCGCGCTGACTCAGGAAATGGTCGAACAGGCGGCCGAGAAGCTGCAGCGCCACGTCCTTGAAGGCAAGGGTCGGCCCGTGATGCAGCTCGAGAAGCCAGTCGTTGGCATCGAGCTGCCGCAGGGGGGTGACCGCCGCATGGTCGAAGCTCGCATAAGCCGCGCGCACGAGATCGGCCAGCACCGCCTCAGACATGACCGGGGCGACGAAGGGCGCCATGACCCGGACCGCCACGTCCTGGTAGCTGAGACCGGCGAGGCGCGCGATGTCGTCCTTCGACATCTGCGGCCATTCGGCGGGAACATAAAGGCCGCCGTCGCGGGCAAGCCCGGCGAGCGTCACATCGGCGAAGTCGAGCACGGGGGCGCGCCCCCGGGTGCTGACGTATTTCACGGCGCAACTCCTACGAAAAGCTGGTCTTCCACGGGGCTGTGGACGGCGCGTAGATTATCGGCGGCGCACCATATAAACAATATAAATCACCAGAAGCGACAGGGCGAAGCCGAACCAGGTGACCACGTATTGCAGGTGGTTGTTGGGGATGTTGACCTCGGTCTGTCCGCCCAGCGGATAGCCCCCCGGATTGGGGGTGTCGTCCGCCTCCACCACCAGCGGGACCAGCGGGCGGCCGAGCCGCGCGGACATCGCCGCGAGATCCACGTGGTACCAGAGATTGTCCGCCGCTTCGTCCGGCGGGGTGAAGAGCCCCGACCCTGCCGGAAGGCGCGCGACGCCGGTGACGGCGACCGGCCCTTCCACCTGACCTGCGGACCGGCTTGCGGGCTCCTTGAGCTGGGGCGGCACCCAGCCGCGGTCCACGAGGACGGCGCTTCCATCCTCGCGGAGAAGCGGGGTCAGCACGTGATAGCCGCCGCGCCCGTCGGCGGAGCGGCGGTGAAGGTGGAATTCCCGGTCGTGAAGAAAGATGCCGAAGACCTGAACCCGGCGGTAGTCCCAGGCGTCGGGACCGTCGATCCCGGCCGGCAGCGGCACGGGGTCCGCCTGCATTCCGGCAGCGATCCGCGCGAGCAGCGCTTCCTTCTGATGAAGGCGGTCGATCTGCCAGAAGCCGAGGGAGAGGAGAATGAGGAGAGACGGGATGACGGCGACCGTCGCCCAGAGCTTCGATCGCCGTCCCGACATCGACTAAGCCTTAGCGGCCCCAGACATAGATGGCGGCAAAGAGGAACAGCCACACCACGTCGACGAAGTGCCAGTACCAGGCGGCGGCTTCGAGGCCGAAATGCTGCTTGGGCGAGAAGTGGCCCTTGAGCGCCCGGATCAGGCAGACGGCGAGGAAGGCCGTGCCGATGATGACGTGCGCGCCGTGGAAG
>CAZDSS010000154.1:0-5162 GCA_964508185.1 uncultured Sphingomonadales bacterium | reverse complement strand
GAGTAGCTCAGTTGGTTAGAGCAGCGGAATCATAATCCGCGTGTCGGGGGTTCAAATCCCTCCTCCGCTACCATCCTTCTCCAAGCCAAGATTTCTATCTTTTGCCCGCTGCGATGCCCCTTGCATTCGGTCGTCTCCGGCGCGCAAGCTAGGCGTCGGTGCATCCGCGGCGAACAAGAATCCTCCGATGTGCGGCAGGTACAGCCATTTCTTCACCTGGCGGCAGCTATATGAGCTCTACCGCCTGCTCATGAACGTGGATCCGCGGCCAGCGGCGGCGCGGTACAATGCGGCGCCGGGGCAGGAGCTGCCGGTCGTCGTCACCGGCGAAGCCGGGCGGGAATTGCGCATGATGCTGTGGGGGCTTATCCCCTACTGGTCCAAGGACGGCGGTCGGCCCTATGCGACCATCAATGCCCGGGCCGAATCCATCGCCACGCGCCCCGCCTTTCGCGAGCCGTTCCGGCGCCGCCGCTGTCTCGTCCCCGCCAACGGCTTCTACGAATGGCGACGGGAGGGGAAACACCGCCAGCCCTATTACGTCACCCTGCCGGATGGCCCCATGACCTTCGCCGGGCTGTGGGACCGCTGGCGCGGCCCGCAAGGGATCATTCAGAGCTTCACCATCGTCACCACGACCGCGTCGCCTGCGATCGCCCACCTTCATGAACGCATGCCGGCGATCCTCGCGCCGGAGCATTGGGACCTGTGGCTCGACCCGCAAGCGCCGCTTCCGCTCCTTGAGGACCTGCTGAGGCCGTGGGACGGGGAACTCGTGATCCATCCCGTATCCCGGGCCGTGAACAGGCCGGCCGCCGACCATCCGGGGCTCATCGAGCCCATGTCCCCGCCGCCTGCAAGCGGACGCTTGTTATGAGAGGCATTCTCCAGCGCAGGCTCCCGCTTCCGCCCCCCATTCATTGACTTTGCCCGGCGCGCCCCGCATCATCGATTCATGATTCGAATTTTCCGAGCACCGCGTTTCGCGCATCGAGCAGGTTCCCTGCTCGCAGGACTCCGGCCCCGGGCCCGGTAGTCGCTTTCTGTTATTTCCCGGGCTCGGGGAAATTTTTCCGTTCCGCATTTTCACTGTTCCAGACGAAGTCGGCGGCTCATCGCAGCGGCCGCGCATTTTCCGTCTGCTGCACACCGCTCATCGGGAGTGTGTCATGTCGGCAGTTGAAAACCATTGCAGCGATTGCGGCGCGCGTCTGCCCCGGGGGCAAGGCCTTTGCGCCGGCTGCGGCGCGGGGCAAGCGTCCGCCGAGCCGCCGCAGGACGAGAAGATCGAGATGAGCCCGTCGAGCCTCACGGCCCGCGATTACAGCGTGATCGAACGCATCCTCGTCCGCCGGGCGGCGGATGATCCGTGGCTCGCCCTGATTGCGCGGGCGAAGCTCGCCTCCGCCAGGCTCGTGCCCGCATCTGCGGGAGCTGCAAGCGTTGGAAGCCGCGTCGTCTTCCGGATCGAAGGCGGCGTGCTGCAGCAACGGACGCTCACGGACGCCGACCGGCGGGATGGCAACACAAGCTCAGCGGAACTTGCCGTGGCCACACCTCTGGGCCTTGCCCTTCTCGGCATGAAGCCGGGGGATCTTGCGGTCCTTCCGGGGCGCGACGGGGTGCGGCGCCGGGCATGGATCGAGACGGTCGAAAGTCCGTCAGCCGAGTCCGCCGATCTGTCGCGTACGCGGCCTCGCGCCATGGCCGCCGCGCCTGCGCCGAAAGTGGTGCCCTTGCGGCCCCGCGCCAATCGGGGGCCGGGCAAGGACTGGCCTTCGGGCCCCGGCAGTCCCGGGCCGTCCGCCGCGTGAGCGGATATTTTTTCAGTCCCCGCTCACTCCGCGGGGCAGTTGACCGTTTTCATATTCAGGGCGGGCCGCAGGCAAGGAAAGGCCGGGCCGCCCATCGACCGAACAAGGATCAATTCACATGAACGCCAAATCCGTTTCCGGCGCAGCCAATGCGGGACGTCCCGCGCTCATCCTCGATGCCGCTCATTTCGAACGGCTGCAGGACATCGCCATGAGCTTCGCCAAGATCGCGCCGGAGGTATCCGAAGAGCTTCTGGCCGAGATGGAGCGGGCGGAAGTCCGCCCCTCGAGCGAGGTGCCCGCCGATGTGGTGAACATGGGCTCGGAAGTGACCTATCGTGACGACGAGACCGGGCGCACCCGCACGGTGCAGCTCGTCTATCCCGAGGACGCCGACATCAGCGCCAACCGCGTCTCAGTGATGACGCCGGTGGGCGCGGCCCTGCTTGGCCTCTCCGTCGGCGCGCAGATGGATTGGGAATCCCGCGACGGGGAGACCCGCACCATGACCATCCTCAAGGTCCGCCAGCCCGAGGCCGCCGCGGGCTGATCGGCCGCAAAAGGGGTTGTTGCGGGATCATAACGAAAAAGTGCGGCGGCATGGATGCCGCCGCACGTCCTTCCATGGCGATGGCCGCGCCGCTCAGCGCGCCAGATGCCAATTGCCGTCGAGCCTGGTGAAGCGGTGACGCTCCACGATCTCCTTGTCGCCGAGAATGGGGGAGGTGAGGAGAACCTCGCAATCGAATGTCTTCTCGTTCACTTCCTGGCAGGTGAGGTCCTTGACCTTGATCTTCGGCAGGTTCTTGTTGCCGAAGAGCTGGCCCATCTGCGCGGCAAGCTCATTGAGGGCGTCCTCGGCGTCGGATTTGGACGGCGAGGAGCCGCAGGCCGCAAGAAGGACGAGCGCGGGGGCCATAAGCAGAAATCTTTTCATGATGGTCCTTGCAGAACTGACTTGGATGATGGCCGTGGGCGGGCATGCGGGGCCTGTTCGGGACAAGCGCCGGGTGCTGCCGCAAGGCACGGGATTGCGCCGAATTTCCCCTTCTCGGCGCATGCAGCTCCGGTCGTGGCGACACTCGGCGCGGCGCAGGTTAGGGAAGGGGTGTTAACCGGGCGTTAAGGAATGAGACGCTTTCCGCCCGGCGGCGCGAAGCCGCCGGGCGGGGCGCGCATTTACCGGTCGTAGGCGAGGTTGGAGGCGAGCCAGCGCTCCACCTCGGCCACCTCCATGCCGCGGCGGCGGGCATAGTCCTCCACCTGGTCGCGGTTGATCTTGCCGATCCCGAAATACTGCGATTCCGGGTGCGCGATATAGTAGCCCGAAACGCTGGACGCGGGCCACATGGCGAAGTTCTCGGACAGGGTGACGCCCGTCCGCGCCTCGGCTTCCAGCAGGCGGAACAGTTCCGGCTTCTCCGAATGGTCGGGGCAGGCGGGATAGCCCGGCGCCGGGCGGATGCCCTGGTAGCGCTCGCGGATCAGCTCCTCGTTGCTGAGGTTCTCGTCCGGCGCATAGCCCCAAAGCTCCCGCCGCACGCGCTCGTGCATGCGCTCGGCGAAGGCTTCGGCGAGGCGGTCGGCGAGCGCCTTCAAGAGGATGTCGTTGTAGTCGTGCCGCGCCTTGAACTCGGCGAGCTTCTTCTCGATGCCGAGGCCCGCGGTCACCACGAATCCACCCATGTAGTCGCCGACGCCGCTGTCCTTCGGCGCGACGAAGTCGGCGAGGCACATGTCGTGCCGGTCCTCGCGCTTGGCGATCTGCTGGCGCAGGAAATGGATGGTGGAAAGCTTCTGCTCGCGGCTTTCGTCCGTATAAAGCTCCACATCGTCGCCGACGGCGTTCGCCGGCCAGAAGCCGACGACCGCATGGGCGGTGAGCCATTTCTCGTCGATGATGCGGCGGAGCATGGCCTCGGCGTCGCGGAACAGGTTGCGGGCGCTTTCGCCCACCACCGGATCGTCAAGGATGCGCGGGTAGGTCCCGGCCAGCTCCCAGCTGCGGAAGAAAGGCGTCCAGTCGATGCGGTCCACGAGGTCCGCAAGGTCATAGTCGCGGAACGAGCGGAGGCCGAGGAACGACGGCCGCGTGGGCTTGTAGCTGGTCCAGTCCACGGGATAGCGGTTGGCCCGCGCCTCCGCGATCGGGATCAGGCGGTCGGCCTTGCTGTTGGCCGCCCGCGACGCGCGGATCATGGCGTATTCGTTCGCCACGTTCTCCACGAATTCCTCGCGCTGCCCGTCGCTGAGCAGGGCGCCGACCACGCCGACCGCCCGGGATGCGTCCTGCACATGGACCGTGGGGCCCGAATAGTTGGGCGCGATCTTGACGGCGGTATGCACCTTGGACGTGGTCGCGCCGCCGATGAGCAGGGGCAGGGTGAAGCCCTGGCGCTCCATCTCGGCGGCGATCAGCGACATTTCCTCAAGGGACGGCGTGATGAGGCCGGACAAGCCGATGATGTCGGCTTTCTCCGCCCGCGCGGTTTCCAGAATCTTCTCCGCCGGCACCATGACGCCGAGGTCCACCACCTCGTAATTGTTGCACTGGAGGACGACGGACACGATGTTCTTGCCGATGTCGTGGACGTCGCCCTTCACGGTCGCCATGACGATCTTGCCCTTGGGCTCGTCCTGGGTGCCGGCCGCGAGCTTCTCCGCCTCTATATAGGGCAGGAGATGGGCCACCGCCTGTTTCATGACCCGCGCCGACTTCACCACCTGGGGCAGGAACATCTGCCCGGAGCCGAACAGGTCGCCGACGATGTTCATGCCGTCCATGAGCGGCCCTTCGATCACGTCCAGCGGGCGTTTGGCCTTGAGGCGCGCTTCCTCGGTGTCTTCCGTGATGAAGCTGTTGATGCCCTTGACGAGGGCGTGGGCGAGGCGCTTTTCCACCGGCTCCTTGCGCCAGGCGAGATCTTCCTCGGCCTTCGCGCCGCCCGCGCCCTTGTAGCGTTCGGCGATCTCCAGCAGGCGGTCGGTCGCGTCCTTGCGGCGGTTGAGGATCACGTCCTCCACCCGCTCCCTGAGCTCGGGCTCGATCTCGGAATAGATGGTGATCTGGCCCGCATTGACGATCCCCATGTCCCCGCCTGGATGGCGTGATAGAGGAACACCGAATGCATGGCCTCGCGCACGCGGTCGTTGCCGCGGAACGAGAAGGAGATGTTGGAAACCCCGCCCGAGACGCGGGCGTATGGCAGGGTCGCCTTGATCTGCCGCGTCGCCTCGATGAAGGCGAGGGCATAGTCGTTATGTTCCTCGATCCCCGTCGCCACCGCGAAGATGTTGGGGTCGAAGATGATGTCCTCGGGCGGGAACTTGGCCTTTTCCGTCAGCAGG
>CAZDSS010000153.1:0-5189 GCA_964508185.1 uncultured Sphingomonadales bacterium | reverse complement strand
GCGTAGGTGATGTCGCAGGCATAGGCCGCCTTGCGCTCATGGTCCATCATGCCGGGGACCACGCAGCCCACGGTGAGGTCGAGGAAGCGATAAACCCGCCCCATCCATTCGGAGTCACGGCGGGCGAGGTAGTCGTTCACCGTCACCACATGGACGCCCTTGCCTTCGAGGGCGTTGAGATAGGCGGCGAGGGTCGCGACCAGCGTCTTGCCCTCCCCGGTCTTCATCTCGGTGATCTTGCCCTCGTGCAGCACGATGCCGCCGATGAGCTGGACGTCATAGTGGCGCTGGCCGAGGACGCGGCGCGCCGCCTCGCGCACGGTGGCGAAGGCGTCGACCAGGATGTCGTCGAGCTTGGCGCCGTTCCTAAGCTTTTCCTTGAATTCCGCCGTGCGGGCGCGAAGCTGGTCGTCGCTCAGGGCCTTCAGCGCTTCCTCGCGGCTGTTGATCTGCTGAATTTTCGGCTGGAGTCGGCGCACATACCGGTCATTGCTGCTGCCGAATACCTTGCGCGTAAGTTTAGAAAGACCGAACATGCATATATCCAGTTTGGACTGTCCGCGCGGCTGCGGCGGAGAAGAGCCGCACGGGGCGTCGCGCCCGTGAAGTCCATGAGATAAGGGGAGCGGCAATTGCTGTCAATGTCGGAGCGGGTTCGCGGGACCCCCTGATTCATCAGATCCCTATGGACATCAGCCCCGTTTTGACAATTATATGCGGCTTCCAACTTGTCGAGGACGGCTTTCCATGGCGCATGAATTGCCGCGGGCCCCGCTGGCCCCCGAACGTTTCCCAAATCTCCTGCCAGTCGCGGGGGTCGAGCTTGCGACCGCCGCAACCAACAGCCGTTACAAGGGCCGCGACGACCTGCTGCTGATGGTCTTCGCCGAAGGCACGGCCGTTGCGGGGGTCTTCACCCGTTCCAAGGCGCCGTCCGCTGCGGTGGACTGGTGCCGGGCGGCGCTTGCGGCAACCGGCGGCGCCAATCCGCGCGCCCTCGTGGTCAATGCGGGGAACGCCAATGCGTTTACCGGCAAGGCCGGCAGGACGACGGTCGAGACGGTGGCGGCGGCCGTCGCCGCGCGCCTCGGCTGCGCGCCCGAAGCGGTGTTCCAGGCATCGACCGGCGTTATCGGCAATCCGCTGGACCCCGCGATCATCACCAGCGAGCTGGACGGTCTGCTGTCGCGCCTTTCCGCCACCGAATGGGCGGCCGCGGCCAATGCCATCCGCACCACCGACACCTTCCCCAAGGGGGCCTGCCGCATCGCCCATATCGACGGCTATCCGGTGGTCATCAACGGCATCGCCAAGGGCTCGGGCATGATTGCGCCGGACATGGCGACCATGCTCGCCTTCGTCGCGACCAATGCGGCGATTCCGGCGGCCGTGTTGCAGCAGATCCTGGCGAAAGCGGTCGATCGCAGCTTCAACTGCATCACGGTGGACGGCGACACCTCGACCAGCGACACGCTCCTTGCCTTCGCCACGGGGCAGAACGTGCGCCACGGGGCGATCACCGCGGCGGACGATCCGCGCCTCGACGACTTCAAGGAAAAGTTTGATGAAGTCCTGCTCGACCTCGCCCATCAGGTGGTGAAGGACGGCGAGGGGGCGGAGAAATTCGTCTCGATCCGCGTGAGCGGGGCCCAGGATGATGTGGCCGCGCGCAGGATCGGTCTTGCGATCGCCAATTCGCCGCTCGTCAAGACGGCGATCGCGGGGGCGGACGCCAACTGGGGCCGCATCGTCATGGCCGTGGGCAAATCCGGCGAGCGGGCCGACCGCGACCGGCTTGCGATCTTCATCGGCGGCCAGCAGGTGACGAAAGAGGGCATGCTGTCCCCCGACTATGACGAGGCCAGGGCGACCGAGCATTTCAAGGGCCGGGAGATCGACATCCTCGTCGATCTCGGCATCGGCGACGGCCGGGCCCAGGTCTGGACCTGCGACCTGACCCACGGATACATCTCGATCAATGCCGATTATCGCAGCTGACGACACGGTCCTGCCCGCGGCGATCCTGACGCCGCGGCTCCGTCTGCGCCCGCTGGCGGAGAAGGACCTGGATCAGCTGGTGACCCTCATCGGCGACTGGGAGGTGGCGCGCTGGCTCGCCCGGGTTCCGCACCCTTACGGCGCGGAGGACGCGCGCAAGTTCATCGGCGAGGTGGGCCGCCGCATGGCCCAGATGCGGGAGCTCCATTACGGCATCGCCCTCCGCGACGAGGACCTGCTGATCGGCGGCATGGGATTGGTCGCCGGGGACCAGAGCGACGAGCTCGGCTACTGGATCGGCCGCCCCTACTGGGGCCGGGGCTATGCGGGGGAAGCCGTGCCGCCCCTGTTGTCCCTCGCCTTCAACCGGCTGCAGCGCACGCGCGTCTTCGCGCGCATCCTCCCAGACAATCACGCTTCGCGGCGTCTCCTCGAAAAGCTCGGCTTTTCCTACGAGGGCGACCGCCTCACCCATTTCCCGATCCGCGCCCGCGACATGATGCTGCCCCACTATGAAATGACGAGCGCCCTGTGGCAGGCCCGCTACGGGACCGAAAGCCCCACGGGAGAAGATGAATGAGCCTCGATTGCCCGCAATCGTCCGACCTCGACCGCGCCGGACTGAAAACCGTGCTTGTGGCGGCGGTCGCCCTTGTGGACGTGGACGGCCGTGTGCTCATCGCCCAGCGGCCCGAAAACAAGTCCATGGGCGGCTTGTGGGAATTCCCCGGCGGCAAGGTCGAGCCGGGGGAGACGCCGGAGCGCGCCTTGATCCGCGAACTGCGGGAGGAGCTCGCGATCGACGTGACGGCGGCATGCCTTGCCCCCTTCACCTTCGCGTCCCACGCCTACGACGATTTCCACCTGTTCATGCCGCTCTATCTCTGCCGGCGCTGGATCGGGACGCCCCGGGCCGTCGAGCATCAGGCCCTGCGCTGGGTGCGGCCCCGGGATCTCCGGCAATACGAGATGCCGCCCGCCGATCTCCCCCTTGTCGCCATGCTGCGCGACTTCCTCTGAGGCCGGTCAGCCGGCCCTGTTGCCGAGCACCTGGGTGAGGCTCACCTTGCCGCTGCCCGGGCGCAGCGGCTTCTGCTGGCCTTCATGGGGCTTCCACCCGGTGAGATAAAGGATCTGGAAGGTGGCGGGGATCCGCCCGTCCGGCAGTCCATGGCGGGCGTGATAGGCCTCGGCCACGGTCATCAGGGTGCGGCGGCGGGTGAAGCCCTGGCGGCGCTCCAGATGGGCGTTGGCCTCCCCCATGCCCTTGAGATCGCGCATGAGAGAGAGGGCGTCCGGATAGGTGACCGTGATCGTATCGCTGTCGACGACCGGCAGGGCGAAGCCCGCCCGCTGCATGAGCGCGCCCGCAAGGCGGATGTCGGTGAAGGGGCTGACCCGGGGCGAGACGCCCCCTTCGATCAGGGATTCCGCTTCGAGAAAGGCCTGCCGCAGCTCGCGCAGCGTCTCCGCCCCGAAGATGGCGCCGAGGAAGAGGCCGTCGGGCCGGAGCGCCCGCCGCACCTGCAGGAGCGTTCCCGGCAGGTCGTTCGCCCAATGGAGGGAGAGGACGCTGGTCACCAGATCGAAGCTGTCGTCGGCGAAGGGCAGCAGCTCCTCGTCGGCCACAAGGCGCGGCGCGGCGAGCGTGGCGGCGAAGGCGGGCGCAAGATCGGTCGCGACCACCAGTTCGCTGCCGCGCCGCCGCAGGTGGCCGATCATGGCGCCGTCGTGGCTCCCGAGATCAAGGGCGCGGGCGAACGGCCGGTTGATCTCCATGAGACGCTCGGCCATGCGGTCGGCGATCTCGCGGATGAGGAAGGCATGGTCATCGAAGCCCGCGGCGGCGCGCTCGCGATTGCGGCGCACGGCGCGGCGGTCGAAGACCCGGTAATCACCGGCGTCGCCGGCGCCCGGGCTGATGCCGCATCCATTGTCCTGTCGGTCGTCCTTCGCCATACTTGGCCTTATGGCATTTATCGGCGGACCGGGGAAGGGCCAAGGCGGGATGTTCCGGGCGCATCGCTGGCAAGCGGGCGGCGATCTCACGCGGCGGCTTCTCGACATGCTGTTCCCGCCCCTGTGCCTGTCCTGCGGAACCGAGGTGGACGCCCAGGGGAATCTGTGCCCCGCCTGCTGGGCGAAGCTCGCTTTCATCGAGGGCAGCCATTGCAGCTGCTGCGGCCTCCCCTTCGAGGCGGATTTCGGGACGGACGTCCGCTGCGCCCCCTGTCTTGCCGATCCCCCGGCCTTCGCCGCGGCGCGCGCGGTCCTGCGCTATGACGACGCCGCGCGGCCCTTGATCCTCGCCCTCAAGCACGGCGACCGGCACGAGGCGGTGCCGAGCTTCGGCCGCTGGATGGCGCGGGTGGGGCGCGGCCTGCTGGCAGGATCCGACCTTCCACGGAAGACCATCGTCGCCCCCGTGCCGCTCCACCGGCGGAGATTATGGCGGCGGAGATACAATCAGGCGGCGCTGCTCGCGGCGGCGGTTGCGGCGGAACTGGGTCTGCCGCACATGGCCGACCTTCTCGCGCGGCCGCGCCCGACGCCGTCCCAGGGCGGCCTCGGCCGGGAAGAGCGGCGGCGCAACGTGCGCAACGCCTTCGCCGTGCGCCGCCACCGCATGGCCGAAATCGCGGACGCCCACGTCATTCTCGTCGACGACGTCATGACCACGGGGGCGACGGCGGATGCCTGCGCCCGGACGCTCGGCAAGGCGGGCGCGGCGCGCGTCTCCGTCCTCGTGCTCGCGCGCGCCACCTGACGCATCACCACAATCGGCTTGTCTCACGGCCGCCGGCCTCTATATCTAGGGCATGTGTTCAGTCACCATGAGGATGCGGCGATGGCCGAGGTCGTGATCTATACCACCAGCATGTGCCCCTATTGCTATCGGGCGAAGGCGCTCCTGACCAAAAAGGGCGTGACCTTCACCGAGATCGACGTGGGCATGGACCCGGACAAGCGCCAGGAGATGATCCAGCGCGCCAACGGCCGCCGCACCGTGCCGCAGATCTTCATCAACGACCAGCATGTGGGCGGGTCGGACGACCTCCATGCCCTGGACGCCCAGGGCAAGCTCGATCCGCTGCTCGCGTCCTGAGGGGAATGCCCGTCGCGCCGTGAGCCTTCAGGAGAAGCTCTTGGCGCAGCAGGCCGATCAGGAACCGGACCGGCAACCGTTGCTC
>CAZDSS010000152.1:0-5198 GCA_964508185.1 uncultured Sphingomonadales bacterium | reverse complement strand
AACTCACGACCCCAACCTTGGCAAGGTTGTGCTCTACCCCTGAGCTACGCCCGCTTGTCAGGTAGATCTTCGCGCGGAGGGCTCCGCGTCCGTAGCGGCGCCGATCATACGCAAAGACGATCGCAATGCAAGGGCAAATGTGACAAAAAATGATGACGGCCGAAAGGCGCGGGTTGCGGCGGCCGAAGCCTCGCATCGCGCCTCTGGAGCCCAGGCCTTTGCCGTTGCAGCGGGGGAATGATGGCGTACGGAGAGCGGGAACTCCTGGCATTGCTGGATCGAATCGGGATTGCGCATCAGACGAGCTACCACCCGCCGCTTCATACGGTCGAGGAAAGCCGGGCCTTGCGCGGCGACCTGCCGGGCGCCCATTGCAAGACCCTGTTTCTCCGCGACGCCCGACAACGCTATGTGCTCGCCGTGATCGCCGAGGACCGGCGGCTCGACGTCAAGGGGCTGCAGCGGGCGCTCGCCCCGGCGTGCGGGCGGCTGAGCTTTGCGAGCGCCGAGGAGCTTGAACGGATTCTCGGCGTCAGGCCCGGGTCCGTCACACCATTCGCGCTCGTCAATGCGAACCGGACCGGCGCCGAAATCATTGTGGTGATCGATCGCGACGTGATGGCGGCGGAGGAAGTGAACTTTCATCCGCTCCACAACGCCGCGACCACGCGGATTGCAAGCAGGGATCTTCCGGCTTTCATCGAGCATTGCGGTTACGCGCCGCGAATCCTTGACTTCTCCGCCCTTTAAACTGGCCCGCGCGCGGGCTATATGACGAGGGTGAAGCGAAATCATCCGGGGCCGGGCATGAGCGCGGCCGATTCAATCCAGGGGATTTGATCTATGGAAACCATCATCGGCATGCGGTCGGGGAATCCGGGCGGCAACGGCGGCGGGGGGCAGAATGCCGGGTCCGTGATCGTTGACGCCACCATCGAGACCTTCGGCCGCGACGTGCTGGAAGCTTCCCTGCAGGTCCCGGTGATCGTGGACTTCTGGGCCCCCTGGTGCGGCCCCTGCAAGCAGCTGACGCCCGTCCTCGAGAAGCTGGTGCTGTCGCTGCGGGGCGCGGTGCGGCTCGTCAAGGTCAATGTGGACGAGAACCAGATGCTGGCGCAGCAGCTGCGCATCCAGTCGATTCCGACGGTCATGGCCTTCCGCAAGGGCCGCCCCGTGGACGGCTTCCAGGGCGCGCTGCCCGAAAGCCAGCTCAAGCAGTTCATCGCGGCGCTTGTGGGCGACATTGGCCCGAGCCCGGTCGAGGAAGTGATCGCCATGGCGGCTGAAGCCATGGCCCAGGGCAATCTCGAGGATGCGGCGGCCATGCTCTCCCAGGTGCTCGCCGCCGAGCCGGACAATGCCGAGGCCATCGGCCGCCTCGCCCAGATCCTGATCCGCAAGGGCGATCTCGCCCGCGCGCAGCAGCTCATCGACAGCGCGCCCGCCGACCAGAAGAACCACAAGGAGATCGAAAGCGCCCGCGCCGCCCTCGCGCTCGCGGAAGATACCAGGGATGCCGGCCGGCCGGACGAGCTCATGGCGAAGGTCGAGGCCGATCCCGACGACCATCAGGCGCGCTATGATCTCGCGCTCGCCCTTGCCAAGGCGGGGGATCATGACGCCGCGGCCGACCAGCTCGTGGAGATCATCCGCCGCGACCGCAACTGGAACGACGATGCGGCGCGCAAGCAGCTCATCAAGATGTTCGAGGCCTTCGGGCAAACCAGCCCCTTCACCGTCAAGGCGCGCCGCAAGCTGTCCTCGGTCCTGTTCTCATGATGCCGTCGGACGACGATTGGGAAGAAACCGGCGCTCCGGGGCCGCGGGTCATCCCGGTCTTTCCACTGGCGGGGGCGATCCTGCTCCCCCGCGGCAACCTGCCTCTCAACATCTTCGAGCCGCGCTATCTCGCCATGGTGCGCGACGCGCTGGCGAGCGACCGGGTGATCGGCATGATCCAGCCGCGCGACCCCGCGAGCAGCGCCTTCGAGCCGCCGCTCTACGAGATCGGCTGCCTCGGCCGCATCACCGAGCATCGCAATCTCCCCGACGGGCGCATGCTCATCACCCTGCACGGAGTCTGCCGGTTCGAGATCCTGTCGGAGGAGGCGCGCCATACGCCCTACCGCAAGGTGCAGGCGTCCTACGCCCGCTTCGCGCGGGACCGCAGCGGCGGCGAATCGCTGCCCGTGGAGCGGCGCGAGCGCCTCATCGCCAATCTCCAGCGCTTTCTCGAGGACCGGCAATTGACCGCCGACTGGTCGGTGATCGGCGAGGCGCCTGACGAGACGCTCGTCAATGCGCTCGCCATGATCTGCCCCTTCGAGCCCAGCGAGAAGCAGGCCCTTCTCGAGGCCGATAGCCTGGACGCGCGGGCGTCCACCCTCATCATGCTCATGGAATTCGCCCTCGCCGAGGGCAATGACACCGGCGGCGGCCTTCACTAGACTGGGCATCTCGCCGCAGCACGGAGTTTGACGGATGGTCGACATGCAAGACAATCAGGACCCCGGGGGGCAGTCGCAGCCGGAAGGCGGGGCGGTGGATCCGCGGCTTCTCGAGATCCTGGTCTGCCCGCTCACCAAGGGGCCGCTGGAATATGACCGGGCGCGGAACGAGCTCGTAAGCCGCAAGGCCGGCCTCGCCTACCCGATCCGCGACGGCATCCCCATCATGCTGGTGGATGAGGCGCGCCAGCTCGACGAGACCGGCGCGCGGTGAGCGACAGCCCTGCGGCCCTTCGCGTCTCGCCCGATCGCCGCATCCTGAAGGTGGACTGGGGCGACGGCAGGATCGATGCGCTGTCCGCCGAATATCTCCGCGTCTTCAGCCGCTCCGCCGAGGTGCGCGGGCATGGGGATGCGGAACGCAAGATCGTGGGCGGCAAGCGCCATGTGACGATCGCCGGCATAGAGCCCGTGGGGGCCTATGCCGTCCGCATCATCTTCGACGACGGCCATGACAGCGGGCTTTATGCCTGGGATTACCTGCGCGAACTGGCCGCGCGGCATGACGCGAACTGGGCGGAATATCTCGAAAATCTTGCCGCGCGCGGGCTCGGCCGGGACTGAGACTATTCCCCCTTTATAGCGCTTCGCCCCTGAGAAGCCGCGGCAGGCTGCCGAGGGTGCCGCGCGCGTGCGACATGAACAGGCGCTTCGCCCGCGGCATGCGGTGTACGATGCCGAGCCCGAGGCTGCGGGCGAGCCGCAGGGGCGTGAGATCGTTGGAAAAGAGCCGGTTGAGGCTGTCGGTGACCGCCGTCAGCACCACCGCGTCGAAGCGCCGCCAGCGGGCATATTCCGCCAGCAGATCGTCGCTGCCGAGATCGCGGCCGAGCCGCGCCGCGTCGACGAGAATCTCGGCCAGCGCCGCCACGTCCTTGAGGCCAAGATTGAGGCCCTGCCCGGCGATGGGGTGGATGCCGTGGGCGGCGTCCCCGATCACCGCAAGCCGCCGGTCGGTGAAGCGATCGGCGAGATGGGCCGACAGGGGATAGGACCAGCGCGGCCCCTCGCTGTGGGTGGCGCCCAAAAAGCTGCCGAAGCGCTTGGCCATCTCCGCGTCGAACCCCCGCTGGTTGAGGCCCATGATGGTGCGCGCCCGCTCGGTGGGCTCCGTCCAGACGATGGAGGAGCGGTTGCCGGTGAGCGGCAGGATCGCGAAGGGCCCGGCCGGCAGGAAGCGCTCGTGCGCGATCCCCATATGGGGCCGCTCGTGATGGATGGTCGCGACGATCCCCGATTGTTTGTATTCCCAGCGATAGATGCGGATCCCGGCGGCGTCCCGCACCGCCGACTGCCGGCCTTCTGCTGCGACGATGAGCGGCGCCTTGAGGATGCGGCCGCTCCTGAGCCGGGCGGTGACGCCGGAGGATTCCCGCTCGAGGGACGCGATCTCGTCGGGCGCGTGGATCACAATATTGGGGGTGTCCGCCACCGCTTTCGCAAGCCCGAGGCGGATATGCCGGTTCTCGAGCATCATGCCCAAGGGGCCGTCGCCGAGTTCCTCATGATCGAAATGGAGATAGAGGAGCGAATCCTTGTCGGACACACGGATGTCCGTGATGGGCTCCGCATGTTCCTCCAGATGGGGCCACAGGCCGATCCCCTGGAAAAGCCGCACCCCCGCATAGGCGATGGCCGACGCGCGCCCGTCGAAGGCCGGGTCCATGGTGAGATCCAGCATCTGGCGGTCGAGCACGGCCACATCGAGCCCGGCGCGGCCCAGGGCGAGCGCCAGCGTCATGCCCACCATGCCGCCGCCCGAGATGATGACGTCGCTTCTGGTGATCTCGCTCATGACGATCCTTGCCGCTCCTCTGCCGCCTTGCAGGGCCTGAAACCTGAGCCAAGTATGGGCGCGGGGCCTGCGGCTGTCCAGATGGGCAGGCCGCATCCATGACTCTGCACGTTTGTTGTGCAAAGCGCGCGATTGCATAATTTTTGTGCAGACATCTTGCGCCGCCGCGCCGCGTCTTCAGGCCGCAAACGGCTGAAAACCAACGAAAATCCAGTCTGGCCCGCTTCTTGAAAACCCGTTGTTGCATTTCGAGCCATCAGCGGACGAAACCAATGACTGAAAGCCAGTTCATTCTCAACTCACTTCTGCTCTTCATCGGTGGCATCCTGGTGATGTGGATGGCCGCCGGCTTCTGCATGCTGGAAGCGGGCCTGGTGCGAACCAAGAACGTGTCCACCATGTGCCTCAAGAACATCGGCATCTTCTCCATCGCCTGTATCGTCTATTACATCGTGGGCTATCATCTCATGTATGGCGGCGAGACCGGCGGCTTCATCGGCTCCCTGCGCTGGTGGATGCCCGACGACCAGGCGGCCCTTGCCGAGACTCCCGATTTCGAAGCGGGCTACGCCTCCGGCGCGGACTGGTTCTTCCAGGTGGTGTTCGTTGCGACGGCGACCTCGATCGTCTCCGGCACCGTTGCGGAGCGCAGCAAGCTTTTCTCCTTCTTCATCTTCTCGGCGATCCTCAGCGCCATCATCTATCCGATCCAGGGCTCCTGGACCTGGGGCGGCGGCTGGCTCTCTGAGATGGGCTTCTCGGACTTCGCCGGTTCCACCATCGTGCACTCGGTGGGCGGCTGGGCGGCGCTCACAGGGGCTCTCATCATCGGCGCACGGACGGAGAAGTATGCGGGCGGCCGGGTGAACGCGCTTCCTGGTTCGAACCTGCCGCTC
>CAZDSS010000151.1:0-5292 GCA_964508185.1 uncultured Sphingomonadales bacterium | reverse complement strand
TATCGCGACGAGGAGGGCTGGGTCGAGAACGTCAATCTCGGCACCCGGAACGATACGGTCGACTGGGGCGGCCGCCTTGCCGCGCAATGGACGCCGAACAGCGACCTCACCGTCCGGCTCGAAATCATCCATCAGGAAAGCGATCCCGAGGACGGCGACGGCTGGAATCCCGCGATCGGCAAGTTCAAGAGCTCGTCGGCCATTCCGCTGCCCCGACCTTCGAACCTCACCAACTACAGCCTGACGGTGGATTACGGGGTGGACGGCTTCGCCGATCTTACTTCGATCAGCACCTATCAGCGGTCGGTCAGCGCGTCCCTCGGCGACGCCGGCGACGCCTTCGGCGTGGGCCTCCCGCTTCTGAGCCTCAGCGATCCATGGGCGTCGAAGTTCTATACCCAGGAATTCCGCATCGTCTCCAACACGGACTCCCGCTTCGACTGGCTGTTCGGCGCCTTCTTCGTGGACCGCGAGACCAATGTGGATTTCCTGCTGCAGGTGCCGGGGCTTCGCGACTGGTCGGGCGGCACGATTCCGACGGACGACTATTTCGTCTCCCGCATCACCACCAAGTCGCAGGAACTCGCGGGCTACGGCGACTTCGGCTACCGCTTCCTCGACAACTGGCGGATCTCGGCGGGCCTGCGCGTGTTCCGCACCAAGGTGAGCTATGAGGAGCCGGATCGTCGCGTCCTCAATTTCAGCACCTTCGAGATCGACCGCTCGTCGCTTCTCAACAAGGGCAAGGACAGCGACTGGACCTGGCGCACCGCCCTGTCCTACGAGCCGTCAGAGGACGCGATGCTCTATGGCGGCGTCAGCAAGGGCTACCGCATCGGTCAAGTGAACCCCAACCGCGGCCCGAGTCCCATCGACCCCAGCGACGTCATCATTCCCGAAAGCTACGAGCCCGACGAGACCTTCAACTACGAAATCGGGGCCAAGACCAGCTGGTTCGACGGGAGGCTCGTCGCCAATCTCGCGCTCTTCTGGATCGACTGGAAGAACATCCAGATCGACGCGTCACGCCTGTCGGACCGCCGCAACTTCGTGGCGAACGCCGGCAAGGCGACCTCCAAGGGTATCGAGCTCTCGGTCGATGCGCGGCCGGTCGAGGGGCTCGATATCGGCGGGTCGGTGACCCTGCAGGATTCCGAGATCAAGTCCATTGATCTCGCGGACAGCCTGCGCTCGGGCGCGGTCAAGGGCGATACCCTGCCGGGGGCGGTCGACGTCAAGTTCGCGGCCAACATCCAGTACAGCTGGCAGGCCTTCACGGACAAGCAGGCCTATGTCCGCGTCGACGGGCAATATGTGGATTCGTCGCCCAACACCTTCTCGCGGCAGGCGGGCACGGGCAATCCCAACCCGTTCTTCACCATGAACGAATCATACGAGAACATCAATGCCGCCATCGGTCTCGTCGCCGAGCGATGGGAGTTTGCGATCTACGGCGAGAACCTCACCAACAACGACGCCTGGATCCTCAATGACGGCGGCCAGAGCGCCAATCCCATCGTCACCCTGCGCCCGCTCACCGTCGGGGCGCGCTTCAGCTTCCGTTACTGAGGTGGTGAAGTACATGGAAAAGTTCAGCATGCGTGCAGTGGCGGCGGCGCTCGCCATGACGACGGCCGCCATGGCCCTCCCTGCGGCGGCGGACACGAGACCGGCGGCGACCATCGAGGATTACCGGCGGGCGGAGCGATTCCTGCCCTGGAATCTCGAAAGTCTCGTCCTCAACAGGGAGATCCAGCATGGCTGGATCGCGGGGTCCGAGCGGCTGTGGTACAAGCGCGCGACCGAAGGCGGCCACGAATTCGTGATCGCCGACGCCGCGCGCGGCGTGAAGGCCCCGGCCTTTGATCACGAGAAAATGGCGAAGGCCCTGGGCCAGGCTCTGGACAAGACGCTGGACCCCAAGCGGCTTCCCGTGGAACAGCTCATATTCACCGGATCCGCCGCCGTGCCGGTGGTGGTGGCCGAAGGGCGGAACTGGACCTGCGACCTCGGCACGCTCCGCTGCAAGGGGGAAGCGCGGACCGACGCTCCCCCGGGCGCTCTCCTTTCACCCGACGGCCGCGGCATCGTTTTCGTCCGCGATCACAATCTGTGGCACATGGACGTGGCCACCGGGAAGGAGCGGGCGCTCACCACCGACGGCGACGCCGACCGGCCCTATGGGGTCGCGTCGGAATCGAGCACGAGCTTCGTCTCCGAACAGCGCATGGGCGCGCCGAGCCACACCCAGGGCCTGTTCTCGCCCGACGGGCGCAAGTTCCTCACCTACCGGCTCGACCAGTCGGAGGTAAAGCCGCTGCATCTCCTGCAGCATGTGCCGGAAGACGGGTCGTTCCGGCCGAAGCTATTCACCTACCGTTATCCCTTCGCCGGGGACCGGGAGCCGACCGCCACGCTCCTCATCTTCGATCTTGCAACGGGAAAAGCGACGCCCGTCGATCATCCGCCGGTCGCGGCACCCTATATGGGCCCGGTGGCGCTGCAGCGCCTGCACTGGGCGCCGGGCGGCGCCAAGGCCTATTTCCTGCGGAGCGGCGACTCCCACCGCGAACTTTCGCTCGTCGAGATCGACGGCGAGACCGGGGCGACCCGCGTCCTCATTTCGGAGCGGAGCGACATTTATTTCCTGCCCTCCAACGTGCTGATGGACCTGCCGGTCCCGCGGCTCCTGTCCAGCGGCGACTTCATCTGGGCGTCGGAGCGGAGCGGCTACTATCACCTCTATCTCCATGACGGCAGAACGGGGAAGCTCAAGAACGCCATCACGAAGGGCGACTGGATGGTGCGCGAGCTCATCCGCGTGGACGAGGCGGCGGGACGGCTCTATTTCACCGCCGTCGGCCGGGAGAAGGGGATGGACCCCTATTTCCGGGTCCTCTACCGCGTCAATCTGGACGGCACGGGCCTGACGCGCCTTACCCCCGAAGACGCCGACCATGAAATCCGTCCGGTCCTGCCGCCGACGATCCCGACCGCCGACGGCCCCGACCCCGCCATGCGTGCGCAGCGGGCCGGCTTCTCGCCGAGCGGCGCCCATTTCGTGGACAGCTATTCGCGGCCCGATCAGCCGACCGTCCATGTGGTCCGCGATGCCGACGGCAAGCTGGTGATGGAGCTCGAGCGGGCGAGCCTTGCGAAGGAAATCGCCGGCAGCTACATCCCGCCGGAGCCGTTCCGGGCGCTGGCCGCCGATGGCAAGACCGAAATCCACGGCCTCATCTACAAGCCCGCCAATTTCGACCCTGCCAGGCGTTACCCGGTGGTCGATTCCATCTATCCAGGGCCCCAGATCCTCCGCGTTCCCAAGCGTTTCATGGACGACATGTTCGGCGCCCAGGCGCTGGCCGAGCTCGGCTTCATCGTGGTGACCGTGGACGGGCGGGGAACGCCCTTGCGCTCGCGCGACTTCCGCGCGGTGTCCTACCGCAACATGGGGGCCGCCGGGAATCTCGAGGATCATGTGGCGGCGATCCGGGACGCTGCCCGCACCCGGCCCTACATGGATCTCGACAAAGTCGGGATCTACGGCACATCGGGCGGCGGCTTCGCCACTGCGCGCGCCATGTTCGATTACCCCGACTTCTTCAAGGTGGGGGTGTCCTCCGCCGGCAATCACGACCAGCGGACATATATCTCCCTCTGGGGCGAGACCTATCATGGCCCGTGGGATGCGGACGATTATGCTTCCGCCCGGTCCTATCTCAACGTCCGGAACTTCCGTGGCAAGCTTCTGATCGCCCATGGCGACATGGACGACAATGTCCACCCCGCCAACACCATGCGGGTCGTCGACGAGCTCATAAGGCATGACAAGGATTTCGACATGCTCATCATGCCCAACGTCAATCACGGCATATCGGGCCACCCCTATTTCGTGAAGAAGCTGTGGAACTATTTCGTCACCCACCTTCAGGGGGCGACGCCGCCTGAGGGCTTCGCCTTCGGCATGCCGGGGGGAACGCCGCCGGAGCCGGGGATGGAGCAGGGGATCGAGCCGAAGACGGAGAAAGCGTCATGAGGAAGCTTTTCGTGAAAGCCGCGCTCGCCGCCGCGGGCCTGCTGACGGCGGGGGCGCTTGCGGCCCCCGCGGCGGCGGACAAGATATTCGACCGCAGCCCGTTCTACGAGAAGGGGGCGACAACGACGGACGACGTGCAGCGCGTCCCCATGCCGCCCGACTACAACGCGCCCGAGGGTTCCTTCGTCCTGGTGGGCGGGCGGCTCTTCGACGGCACGGGGGCCGCGCCGCGCAAGGCGACGGTGGTCGTCGTGGGCAAGACCATCACCGCGATCCTTGATCCCGAGGACCGCAACTTCCCGAAGGACGCCAGGGTCTATGACGTTTCGGGCAAGACGGTGATGCCCGGCCTCATCGACCTTCACACCCATCTCACCTATGTGGAGGCGTTCGGCCGTCCCGACGCCCTGTCGGCCCAGAACGTGGCGGACGCCACCCTGCGCGGCCAGTACCGCATGAAGGTCTTCGTCGAATCCGGCATCACCAGCGTGCGCGACGTGGCGTCCGACGGCGAGGTGCCCTTCGCCCTCAAGCGCTGGCAGGCGGAAGGGCGCATTCCGGGCCCGCGCGTCTTTCCGGCGGGGCAGCTGATCGTCGGGCGGGGCGGGCACGGCACCGAGCATTTCATGCTGAAGACAGCGCCGGACTGGCCCCAAGCGCCGGTCGTCGAGGCGTCCGGCCCCGATGAATGGCGCGACGCCGTGCGCCTGCAGTTCAAGCGCGGCGCCGACGTCATCAAGCTCGCAAGCCACTATTCCCAGGAGGAAATCGATGCGGCGGTGGCGGAGGCCCACGCCCTCGGCCTTCCCGTGACGGTGGATGCCGAGACCCAGTATATCGACATGGCGATCAGGGCGGGGGTCGACGTGATCGAGCATCCCCTGCCGCGGACCGACAAGGCGCTCGAGCTCATGGCGAAGAACGGCATCGCCGCCGTGCCGACGCTCGTTCCCTACAAATACATTAGCCGTCTCGGCGGGGGATATTTCGGCTCCACCTCCCGCCGCTTCACCCTGACCGAGGACAGCATTCTCCACATGCTGCGGAAGATGAAGAAGCTCGGCATCAAGATCGGCGTGGGGACGGATCTCATACTCGACTGGATCAACTACATGCCCAACGCTTATATCGACGAGCTGAAGAGCCTGACGGAAGCGGGCTTCACCACCCGGGAGGCGCTGGTGGCGGCGACCAGAACAAGCGCCGAGATCCTGCGCATGGACGATCGCCTCGGCACCATCGAGGTGGGCAAG
>CAZDSS010000150.1:0-5295 GCA_964508185.1 uncultured Sphingomonadales bacterium | reverse complement strand
GACCACCAGCGGGAAGTGGTCGTCGAGCTTGCCGTCGATCACTTCCTGGGCGGCCTCTGCGATGGCGTCGGCGAGCCTGGCGTCCAGATTGTTGAGGCGCTGGTTGGCGCGGGCCGCGGCCTTCTTGATGACGCCGAGCGCGCGAATGATCGGGAGCGGCATCCGTTCGCCGCCGATGGGGAAGTTCTCGATGGAACGCTGGGTCTGGGCGCCCCAATAGCGGTCGGCCGGGACGTTGATCGGGCCGAAGGTATCGGTTTCCACTCTCACGTTAGCGCTTTGCGTCATGTTTTGATGTCTCCTCAAATGAACGCCGCCGCCCGGGCGCCGCGCGCACGGACGGGTGGTTGCCAAGCCTGTCGCCTGTCCGCCCTGCGGACATCCGGAGATCGCGGCTTGCCATCCCTTCAGGGCTGTGGGGGTTTTACTTTTTTCTGCGGAAGGCGTCCAGCGCCACGACATTGGCGTCGCCGCCATTGTCGCCGGGGGCGGGATCGGGGCTGCCGTTCCGCTCGCCGCCATTGTCGGCCGCGGCGGTCTCGCTGGGCGCCGGCTGCTGCGGTGCCGGCTCGGCCGCGGGCTTCGCGAGGCGCGGGCGCTGGAACTGCAGGCCGAATTCGACACTCGGGTCAAGGAAGCCGGTGACCGCGGCGAAGGGGATGGTGAGCACCGCCGGCTTGCTGTTGAAGCTCAGGCCCACCTGGAAATACTCGTCCGTGACCTTAAGGTCCCAGAACTGATTCTGGAGGACGATGGTCATCTCCTCCTTGTAGCGTTCCCGGAGATAGGCGGGGATGTCGACGCCCGGATACTCGGTGCGGAAGGCGATGTAGAAATGGTGGGCGCCGGGCAGGCCGCGGACCGCCGTATCCGCCAATACCTTGCGCACGACGCCGAGGAGGGCGTCCTGCACCAATTCGTCATATGGAATTTTCTGATCCGACATCCTGCTTCCGAACCGGCCCGGTTAACTGCCACAAGCCAATCCCACTGCCCAGGCACGATAGCGGAAGGCTATACGCGAACCGGTTTGATGTTTCAAAGCCAATTTATATACTGTCCGCCCAATCACTGCGAGTCACAAATCTGCGGAAAAACAAGGGGAGCCTTCTCGTGAACACCATGAAAGCCGTATTGTGCAAGCGCCACGCCGGTCCCGAGGCGCTGGTGGTCGAGAACGTCCCTTGCCCCACCCCCGGACCGGGTCAGGTGCGGATCCGCGTCCATGCCTGCGGGGTGAATTTTCCCGATACCCTCATCATTCGCGGCAAGTACCAGTTCAAGCCCGATTTCCCCTTCTCGCCGGGCGGCGAGGTGGCGGGCGAGGTCATCGAGCTCGGCGAAGGGGTGACCCGGGTGAAGCTCGGCGACCGCGTCGCCGCCATGTCCGTCTGGGGCGGCTTCGCCGAGGAGATCGTGGTCGACCAGAAGATGGTGACCCGCATTCCCGACGCCATGGATTACCCGACGGCCGCGGGCTTCCTCATCACCTATGCGACGACCTATCACGCGCTCGTCGACCGGGCGAAGCTGCAGCCGGGGGAGACGCTCCTCGTCCTCGGCGCCGCGGGCGGCGTCGGGATCGCCGCCGTGCAGCTCGGCAAGGCGCTGGGCGCGCGGGTGATCGCCGCCGCATCGAGCGCGGACAAGCTCGCTGTCGCGCGCGAAAACGGCGCGGACGAGGGCATCGACTACGTGAAGGGCGACCTCAAGCAGCAGGTGCGCGACCTCACCGGCGGCAAGGGCGCGGACGTGATCTACGACCCCGTGGGGGGTGACGCGACCGACGCCGTCATGAGCGCCATCAACTGGAAGGGACGGCTCCTCGTCATCGGCTTCGCGAGCGGCGAGATCCCGCGCCTGGCGCTCAACCGCGTGCTGCTCAAGGGCTGCGACGTCGTGGGCGTGTTCTGGGGTGCCTTCACCGAGCGCGAGCCGGAGCGGAGCGCGGCCAACAACCAGGCCCTCATGGACCTGTTCGAACAGGGCAGAATCAAGCCCCTCGTCTCGGCCACCTATCCCCTTGAGCGGGCGGCCGACGCCCTGCGCGAGATCGAGGAGCGGCGCGCCCGGGGCAAGATCGTGCTGGTGACCGATCACGGCGCCTGACGTCCCGCGTCACTGCAACTCCCGGTCGAGGAAGCGGAAGATCGTCTCGTAGAGATGAGTCTGGATCGCGGGATCGCGGATGGCGTGGGTCTCGCCCGGATAGGTCATGAGATCGAACATGCGGCCCTTTTCCTGCAGGGCGGCGATCAGCCTTGTCATGTGGACGAACAGCACGTTGTCGTCCGCCATGCCGTGGATCAGCAGAAGCGGCGCGTCCATGCGGTCGAGGTCGGCGAAGACGGCGCTTCGGTCGTAAGCCTCGGCGCGATCCTGCGGCAGGCCCATGTAACGCTCCGTGTAATGGGTGTCGTAGAGCCGCCAGTCGGTGACCGGCGCGCCCGAGACGGCGGCGCGGATGCCGCCCCCTGCCGCCGCAAGCTTCAGCGCCATGTAGCCGCCATAGCTCCAGCCATAGACGGCGATGCGGTCCGGATCGACCTTCGGATGTGACTTCAGGAACGCGATCCCGGCCATCTGGTCGGCCACTTCGGTGTGCCCGAAGCCCTTGGCAAACGCCGCCTCGAAGGCCGCGCCCCGGCGCTTGCTGCCGCGTCCGTCCAGCGAAAAGATGCCGTAGCCGCGATCAAGCGCCGCCTGATACCAGAGGGGCGCCCAGCCGCGGGTGACGTACTGCACCCCCGGGCCGCCATAGACATGGACCAGCAGCTTGTGCGGCCCCGGCCCCGGCGGCAGGAACAGGCGGTAATGGAGCTCCGTCCCGTCCGCCGCGCGGAGCGCGCCGAATTCCGGCCGGACATGGCCCGCAAGGAAGGGCGCGTAGGGGTGATCGGGGCCGATCGTCCCGTCGAGCAGCACATGCTTCACATCGCCATCAAGGGACACCAGCTGCAAGGCCGCGGGAATGTCCGGCGTCGCGTAGCGGTCGAGAATGAGGCCAGCCTTGCCATTGACGGCGGTCGCATGGATGCCGGGGACCTGCGTGACGCGCCGGGGCGCGTCGTCGGTCGCGGGGTCGAGATCCATGCTGAACAGATGGCGCTCGAGCGGCGACGCGCCGGGGGCTTCGAAATGGACGCGGTCCCGATCGGGATCGACGGCGATCAAGGCGTCCACCGGCATTCCGGTGGGCGTGATGGCGCCGAGGGGCTCGCCATCCGCGGCGTGGAGATAGAGGCGCTTCACCCCCTCCCGCTCCGAGCTCCAGATGAAGCGGCCGTCGTCCAGGGGCATGAGATCGTCATGGAGATTGATCCAGCGATCGGACTTCTCCGTCACCAGCGTCTCGCCCTTGCCGCTCCGGCGGTCGAGACGGCGCAGCGTCACGGTTTTCTGGTCGCGGCTTTGCTGGACCACGAGCAGGCTGCGGCCGTCCGCCGCCCACGTCACCCGGGCGAGGTAACGCTCGGAATCATCGCCGAGATCGAGCCAGCGGATGCGCCCATCGTCCGGCTCCACGACGCCGAGGCGGGTCTTCACGTTGGGCCCGCCCGCGAAAGGGTAGGGTTCGGGATTGAGGCGGCTGTCCCCGGCGAGGATTTCGTGGCGCAGGCGATGGGGGATATGGCGCGCGTCCGTCTCCGTGAAGGCGATTGCCGTGCCGTCGGGCGACCACCAGTAGCCCTCGCCCCGGCCCATTTCCTCGGCGGCGATGAAGTCCGCAAGGCCGTAGCGGATGAAGGGATCGCGGCTGCGGGTCAGGCGCTTCTCCCGGCCGCTTGCAAGGTCGCGCACGTAAAGGTCGTTGTCCCGCACGAAGGCAAGGCACCGCCCGTCGGGGGAGATGCGGGCGTCCATGCGCGCGCCGCCCTCGGGATCGATGGCGGTGAGCCTCCCGGTCTCGCGTTCGACATGATGGACGACGCCGCCCTTCGGAATCAGCAGGGCGTCGCCCGCGGGGGTCCATTGAAAGCGGGTGATGCCGCTTTCCCGGATGCGCTCCCGCTCCCGCCGGGCGCGCTCGGCCGCATCCTCGCCGCGCGCGCCGAGGCTTGATGCGGCGACCAGCAGGCGATTGTCGCCGGTCTCCGTGTCGAGAAGCCAGAGGTTGAGCGCTTGCGCCGATTCCGCGCTGCCGCGAAGCCAGGCGAGATACCGCCCGTCGGGCGAGAAGCGCGCCATGCCGAGGCGCGGGCCTTCAAGGGACGGCTCCCCGAAAACGCGCGCGAAGGTGAGCTGCGGCGCATCCTCCGCCGCCAGGGCATTCGCGGGCAGGAGCAGGAGGAGAAACGCGAGGGCGCGGGGGAGCTGCATGACGCCTCAACCGTTACGCGGGTGCAAATCGGGGAATTATTCACCGCTGCGGCGATCCCTGTCAAAAACCCGGACGCTTCGCTAGAATGCCCGGGACGCGCATGTCACAACGGCCAGGAGAATTACCCATGTCCAGCAAGCTGAGCCGCGACGAATGGGTCGCGCGGGCCGAGGGCCTCGATTTCCGCAACCAGGCCTTCATCAACGGCCGCTATGTGCCCGCAGCGTCGGGCAAGACCTTCCTGTGCACCAGCCCCATCAACGGCCAGGTGCTGGCCGAGGTCGCGGCCTGCGACGCCGAGGACGTGGACCGCGCGGTCAAGGCGGCGCGCCAAGCGTTCGAATCGGGCGTCTGGTCCAACCTGCCGCCCAAGCGGCGGAAGCGGGTGCTCCTGAAATTCGCGTCGCTCATCGAGAGCCATGCGGACGAGCTTGCGCTTCTTGAAACGCTCGACATGGGGAAGCCCATCAGCAATGCCCGCAATCAGGACATACCGGGTGTGGTCGAATGCATCACGTGGAACGCCGAGGCCATCGACAAGATCTATGACGAAGTGGCGCCCACGGGGCCCGACGCCCTTGCCCTCGTCACCCGCGAGCCGGTGGGCGTGGTGGCCGCGGTGATCCCGTGGAACTTCCCGCTGCTCATGTTCGCATGGAAGGCGGCGCCGGCACTGGCTGCGGGCAACAGCGTCATCGTGAAGCCCGCCGAACAGTCGCCCCTGTCGGCGCTGCGGGTTGCGGAGCTTGCGGCGGAAGCGGGGATCCCCGACGGCGTCCTTCAGGTGCTGCCCGGCTTCGGCGAGACGGCGGGGCAGGCGCTGGGCCGTCACATGGACGTGGACATGGTGAGCTTCACGGGCTCGACGGAAGTGGGGAAATACTTCCTCAAATATTCCGCCGAATCCAACATGAAGCATGTCTCCCTCGAATGCGGGGGCAAGTCGCCCAACATCGTCTTCGCCGATGCGCCGG
>CAZDSS010000149.1:0-5318 GCA_964508185.1 uncultured Sphingomonadales bacterium | reverse complement strand
TTCATCATCGCCGCGGACAATGCAAAGTTCGGTCAGCCGGAGATCAAGCTCGGCGTCATCCCCGGCGCGGGCGGAACCCAGCGCCTCACCCGCTTCGTCGGCAAGTCCAAGGCCATGGACATGTGCCTCACCGGCCGCATGATGAATGCGGAGGAGGCGGAGCGCTCGGGCCTCGTGAGTCGCGTGGTGCCCCTCGACAAGCTTCTGGACGAGGCCAGGGAAGCGGCGCGCACCATCGCGGAACTCTCCCGCCCCGCCGTCATGGTGGCGAAGGAAGCGGTCAACCGCGCCTACGAGACGACCCTTGCCGAGGGCATCCGCTTCGAGCGCCGGGTCTTCCATTCGCTTTTTGCGACCGAGGACCAGAAGGAAGGCATGCGCGCCTTCGCCGAAAAGACGGCGCCCCAGTTCAAGCATCGCTGAGGACATGTCGCGCCCGGCCAACCGGGCGGCAAATCCCGCGTTCTCCCCTGTTGACCGGGGGAGCGCGCGCGGGTATAAGCCTCAACCATGTCGGGGCTGCGCTCATGGCGCGGCCCTTGTCCCTTGTATAAGGCTATTCAGAAAACCGACGTTTAAGGACAAGCCATGGCGAATACACCGCAGGCCAAGAAGCGCATCCGCAGCACCGCGCGGCGCACCAGCATCAACCGCAACCGGCTGAGCCGCGTGCGCACCTTCGTGCGCAAGGTTGAGGAAGCGATCAAGAGCGGCGACGTGGCGGCGGCGGAAGCGGCCCTGAAGGTTGCGCAGCCCGAAATCATGCGCGGCGCCACCAAGGGTGTGCTGCACAAGAACACCGCGGCGCGGAAGGTCTCGCGCCTCGCGAAGCGAATCAAGGCGCTCAGCGCCTGAGGCCTCGGTCTCCGTCGCGACCCGATTCGACGAGTCGCGGCAGAGCTTCGGCAGCCTTTGAAGACGGCCATGCCCGGCGGGTATGGCCGTTTCCGTTTTTGGCGTCCGCGGGCCACGCCCCGTTGCGGCCGTCGCATGGCCGCAGTTTGCAATTCGCCGCCAGCAACACCATATCTGGTGGGTCGAGATAACCCGGTATACTACAAGCCCTTTTTTCGCGCCGTTCCTCCTTCGGTCCTATTGTTTCTGAAGCCGACCCTCGCTAGGCTAGCCACCTCACGGAATTGATGTTGGAGCGAGCGGCTCCCGGTAGATCTCGCGCGGGACCAGAAGGGGACTGCGAGCCAAGGGTCGTCGTCTGCGGCGCCCTGCGCCCCGGGGTCCTCCGGCGGTAATCGTTCGGTCCGGTGATGTAGCCGTTTGGAATGTCCGCCCGGGTGGCGAGACCGCCCGGGCGGGAGGCCCTCATGATGGCCGATCAGGAGAATGGCATGAGCAATTATGCTGGTGATGTATCGCCCGAGGAGGCTTGGGCCGCGCTGCGGGAAAACCCCAACGCCTTGCTTGTGGATGTGCGGACGCAGCCCGAATGGGCCTTCGTGGGCATTCCGGATCTCAGCAGCATCGGCAAGCAGCCGGCCCTGATTTCCTGGCAGATCTACCCCGAGATGCAGCGCAACGCCGAGTTCGAGCGGCAGGTGGCGGCGGTCGCCGCCGATCCCGATGCGCCCATCTATTTTCTCTGCCGTTCGGGCGCCCGCTCGCGGGCTGCGGCGATAGCCATGTCCGCGCAGGGCTACAAGGCCTGCTACAACATCGCGGGCGGCTTCGAGGGGGATCCCGACGCCAGCCGTCATCGTGGTTCCGTCAATGGCTGGAAGGCCGACCGCCTGCCCTGGATCCAGCAATAGGCGGATCGGGACGGGGCCGGGGCGCCGGCGTCCTTCGCTCATGGAGCGGGACGCGGGGGGAGCGCCGGATCCGGCGGAGGCCGCATGACGGCGGCCCGGGCAGGACGGGATTTCGGGGCGAGGAAATGAGTGATCTGGAAGCACAATGGGGACGGGTGCAGGGGCGGCTCCGGTCGGAGTTCGGGGACGCCGCCTACAACAGCTGGCTGAAGCCGCTGTCCCTTGTGAACATCGAGGGCGACCGCGTGCAGATCGCGGTGCCCACGCGCTTCATGCGCGACTGGGTGCAGTCCCACTATGTGGATCGCATCCGCGATCTCTGGGCGACCGAGAATCCGGAGATCAGCACGGTGGAGATTCGCGTCGCGTCGCCCATCAGGGCGGCCGCGGCGGCGGGCGCTGCGGCAGGGGCGGAAGCCGTGCCCGGATTCGCCGCATCCCATGACGCGCCCCAGCGGGAGCGCGTGATGGCGGCGGCCGCGACGGTGCCTGCGACGGTGCCCGCGAGCGTCGCCGATCCGGACGACATGAGCGAGTTCGGGGCGCCGCTTGACGCCCGCTTCACCTTCGAGGATTTCGTGGTCGGCAAGTCCAACGAGCTCGCCTATGCGGCGGCGCGGCGGGTGGCCGACAGCAGCGCGGTCAATTTCAACCCCTTGTTCCTCCATGGCGGGGTGGGCCTCGGCAAGACCCATCTCATGCACGCCATCGCCTGGCATATCCGGCGCCGCGATCCGAAGCGCAGCGTCATCTACATGTCGGCGGAAAAGTTCATGTACCAGTTCATCAGCGCGCTTCGCTACAAGGACACCATGGCCTTCAAGCAGCGCTTCCGCGCGGTGGACGTGCTGATGATCGACGACGTGCAGTTCATCGCCCACAAGAACTCGACCCAGGAGGAGTTCTTCCACACCTTCAACGCGCTCATCGACCATCACCGGCAGGTGGTGATCTCCGCCGACCGCTCGCCCTCGGACCTCGAGGGGATCGAGGAGCGGATCCGCTCCCGCCTCGGCTGGGGGCTCGTCGCCGACATTCATCCGACGGACTACGAGCTCCGCCTCGGCATCCTGCATCAGAAGGCGGAGCTCCTGCGCGGGGTCGAGATCCCGGGCGAGGTCATGGAGTTTCTCGCCCGCCGCATCGTGTCCAACGTGCGGCTGGAGACGGTCGATGGCAGCCTGAGCCTTACCGCGACCGACCTCGATCTCGCCATCGTCGAGGGGGTCCAGGCCTCCATTTCCGTGCCCGGCGCCATTACCGCCCCGGCCCATACCATGCACGACATCGTGCGCAAGATTCCGGACGGGGCCGAGGTGGAACTGGCCTATTCCGGCGACGACCAGCGCCTGCATCTTTCCGCCGGCCGGTCCCGCTTCACGCTCGCCTGCCTTCCGTCCAGCGACTTCCCGGAAATGGCTGCGGGCGACCTGCCGCACCAGTTCACGCTCCATGCGGCGGAACTGAAGCAGCTCATCGACAAGACGCGGTTCGCGGTCTCGACGGAAGAGACCCGCTATTACCTGAACGGCATCTATTTCCACGTGACCGACGGCCAGCTGCGCGCGGTCGCCACCGACGGCCATCGCCTGGCGCGGGTCGAGCTTGAGGCGCCGGACGGCTCCCGCGGCATGCCGGGCATCATCGTGCCGCGCAAGACGGTGAACGAGCTCCGCAAGCTCATCGACGAGACCGACAGCACCATCGGCATCGCCCTGTCGGATACCAAGATCCGCTTCTCCTTCGACGGCGCGGTCCTCACCTCGAAGCTCATCGACGGCACCTTCCCCGACTATACCCGGGTGATCCCGACGTCCAACGACAAGACCCTGGAAGTGGACGCCAAGCTCTTCGCCGAGGCGGTGGATCGTGTGTCCACCATTTCGACGGACAAGACCCGTTCGGTGAAGCTCAGCCTCGACCAGGGACGGATGGTGCTCTCGGTCATGAGCCCGGACAGCGGCACCGCCACCGAGGAGCTGGCGGTGACCTACGAGGGCGCGCCCATGGAGATCGGCTTCAATGCCCGCTATCTCCTTGACATCCTCGCCCAGATCGATGGCGAGCTGGTGCGCGTGCAGCTGGCGGACGCCGCCTCGCCGACGCTTGTCACCGAGACCGGAAGCAGCAACGCCCTTTACGTCTTGATGCCGATGCGGGTCTGATCCGGAGGATCATGGCATTCGGCGTCCAATTGCGGGCCTCAACCCCCGCCTTTCTGGAGCGACCGGCCATGTTATCGGCGATCACCCGGCTCACGGTCAGTGATTTCCGCAACTATGGCCGGGCGGTCCTCGACCCGCGGCCGGGTCCCGTGGTGCTCACGGGCGAGAACGGCGCGGGCAAGACCAACCTCCTGGAGGCGATCTCCTATCTCGCTCCGGGGCGCGGCCTGCGGGGGGCGAAGCTCGGCGAGGTGACGCGCATGGGCGCCGCCCGCTGGGCGGTGGCGGCGACGGTCGAGACGCCCCGCGGCGAGGTCAGGGTCGGCACCGGGATCGAGCCCCGGGAAGGGGACGGCGAAGCGGGCGCGAGCGATCGAAGGGTCGTTCATGTGGATGGCGCGAGCGCCACGGCGCCCACGCTCGCCGAGATCCTGCGCATCAGCTGGCTCACCCCGCAGATGGACCGGCTGTTCATCGAGGGGGCGAGCGGCCGCCGCCGCTTCTTCGACCGGCTGGTGATGGCGCTCCATCCCGCCCACGGGCGGGAGACGGCGGGCTACGAGCGGGCCATGCGGGAGCGCAACCGGGTCCTCGCCATGGACCGGCCGGATGCGGCCTGGCTCGCGGCGCTGGAGCAGCGCATGGCGGAACACGGGGTCGCCGTGGCGGCGGCGCGGCTTGAATCCCTCGCGCGCCTCAAGGCCGCGATCGAGATGTCCGGCGGGGTCTTTCCGCGGGCCGATCTCGCCCTTGAGGGGACGCTGGAAGCGGATCTCGCCGCGGTCCCGGCGGTCGAGGCCGAGGACCGGTTCAGGCACCGCCTTGCGGCGGGCCGGGCGCGGGATGCCGCCATGGGGCGGGCCGGAGACGGGCCGCATCTTGCGGACCTTCGGGTCACCCATTGCGGCAAGAACATGCCGGCCGAGCTTTGCTCCACGGGGGAGCAGAAGGCCCTGCTCATCGGCATCACGCTCGCCGCGGCGCGTCTCACGCGGGCCGAGACGGGGGTGCCGCCGGTGATGCTCCTCGACGAGGTGGCGGCGCATCTCGATGCCCGGCGGCGGGCCGCCCTGTTCGAGGAACTGCTGGCGCTCGGCGCCCAGGCCTTCATGACCGGCACCGACCGCGCGCTGTTCGCGCCCCTCGACGGGCAGGCGCAGTTCTATTCGATTTTTTCGGGGACGGTGACGCCCGAGGACTGATCGTCCGGCGCATCATCCCAGTTTTGAGGACCTTGCAGAGAACATGACCCAGGATCACCAAGACCGGACCAATGGCGACAACGGGAACTCCTACGGCGCGGATTCCATCAAGGTGCTGCGCGGGCTGGACGCGGTGCGCAAGCGGCCGGGCATGTATATCGGCGACACCGACGACGGCTCCGGCC
>CAZDSS010000148.1:0-5337 GCA_964508185.1 uncultured Sphingomonadales bacterium | reverse complement strand
ATTCGCCGCAAACCGCCCTGGTCGCCGAGCTGTTCGCCGAGGCGGCGGCCGAGGCGGGCCTCGCCGCGGGCGTGTTCCAGGCCCTCCATATGCAGCATGCGGATGCGGAGGCGCTGATCGGCTCCGGCCTGGTGGACATGGTGCAGTTCATTGGCTCCACCCGCGGCGGACAGGCGGTTTATGACGCCGGGCGGGGCACCTTCACGCGCTTCGGCCTGGAGCTCGGCGGCAAGGATCCGCTGTATCTGCGGCCTGACGCGCCCCTCGACCTGATCATGGACGATCTGATCGAGGGCTGTTTCGGCAATGCGGGGCAATCCTGCTGTTCCGTGGAGCGCATCTATGTGCACAGGGACATATATCGCGAATTCCTGGACCGCTTCACGGCCGCTGCGGCCCAGGTGACCATCGGGCATCCGGTGGAAGACAAGAGCTATATCGGGCCCGTGGTCTCGGTCGCCGCGGCGGAGCGGATCGGCGGCCTTGTGGAGGATGCGCTGGCAAAGGGCGCAAAAGCCGCCCTGCCCGCCCCGCAATCGCCGCTGGTGCGGCCGGGATCCGCCTATGTTGCGCCGCAGGTTCTCCTCGACGCCGATCATTCCATGGCCATCATGCGTGAAGAGACCTTCGGCCCCGTGGTGCCGGTGATGGCGGTGCCCGATGACGAGACGGCCGTATCGCTCATGAACGACACCGATTATGGCCTCACCGCCTCCATCTGGTCCACCGACCAGGAGCGGGCGCTCGCGCTCGGGCGGCAGCTTGAGACCGGTGTGTTCTATGTCAATCGCTGTGACCATGCGGACATGTTCCTGCCCTGGGGCGGCATGCGCCGGTCCGGGATCGGGCGTTCCTACGCCGTTCAGGGGCTTGCGGATCTGGTGACGCCCCGGGGCTATCACCTGCGCAGTCTCTCCCCCCGGCAGTGAGCATCATTTCCATCGGAGACAGTCTTTCCGCCGAGGCCAAAGCGGCGATCAAACGGGACGCGGTGCGGCTTATCGCCGGGCCGCATGACGCCCGCTGGCTTCTCACCTGCGAACATGCGAGCGCCGCGGTTCCTGCGCCCTGGCGCAATCTTGGCCTCACGCCTGCGGAAATCGCGGGGCATATCGGCTGGGACATCGGGGCCGCCCGGGTGACCGAGCTTTTGGCGGCGGAGCTCGGCGCGCCCGCCATCCTGGCCGGCTGGTCGCGGCTTTTCGTGGAATGCAATCGCATTCCCGAGGCGGCGGATTTCATCGCACCGGTCTCCGACGGCATCGTCATTCCGGGCAATCAGGCGCTTTCCGACCGCGAGCGGGCCTGCCGGAAGGAGCTGGCGTTCGACCCCTTCCACGCGCGGCTCGCGTCGCTGCTGGAGCGAATGGCAGAACAAGGAACACCCGCGGTCGTCTCGATCCACAGCTTCACCCCGGTCATGGGAGGACGCGAAAGACCCTGGCATGCCGGAATATTATGGAAACGAGATTCCGGACTAGCCCGGCGCGTCCATGAAAGGTTAAATGCAGCATATGGCGGTCCCTTGGGCTATAACGAGCCCTATGACGCAAACCTTTACGAGACCATGACCATTGACCGCCAGGTACTGCCGCGCGGGCTTCCGCATGTGATCATCGAGATCAGGAACGACCTGATCCGGACGGAAGCCGGATGCCGGAAATGGGCGACAGTTCTGGCCGCGGTGCTGGGGACAAGTGCATAAGACGGACCATGAGAGACAAAACCAACCAGACCAACGCCGATATCACCCTGGGGCAGCGCCTGCGGGCCTATCGCAAGGAAAAGGGGATGACCCTTGCGGATATGAGCAAGATCACGGGCTTTGCCATATCCACCCTGTCCAAGATCGAGAACGGCAAGATCGCCCTCAATTTCAGCACCGTCCTCAGCCTCTCCGAGCGCCTGGCCGTTCCCATCGTGCGCTTCATCGGCCCCACCGAGGACCAGAAGCCCACGGGCCGTCGCGCCATCACGCGAAGCGGCCGGGGGCACAAGACCAGCTACCCGCGCTGGGACCTCGAAACCCTCTGCGACGATTTCATCCAGAAGCGCAACGTGTTCTGGAAGATGACGGTGAAATGCCGCGACATCCAGGAACACGGGCCGCTCGCGGGTCATCCGGGGGAAGAGTTCCTCTATATCATCACGGGCGCCATCGAGCTTCACACCGACCTGTACAAGCCCCTGCTCCTCCAGGCCGGCGACAGCATCCTGTTCGATGCCATGACGCCCCATGGCTATATCGCCGTGAGCGAGGAGGATCCCCTGGTCCTGATGTCCAACACGGTGACGAGCCAGCCCATCAAGGGCTTTGCCTCGGAAAGCTAGCGCGAACCTTGCCAGGGGACGCCCGTTCGCGTTAGATCGTTGTCCAAGCAACGAGCCGGAGGGAAATCATGGGCGACGCGGCGACCGCCGATGCGACGGGCAGCGACAGCCGCAGCTATCCCGGCCGGCCCTTCGTGGGTGTCGGGGTGGTGGTCTGGCATGGCGGCCGTGTGCTCCTGATCCGCCGCGGCAAGGCCCCGCGGAAAGGCCAGTGGAGCCTGCCGGGCGGGGCCCAGCATCTGGGCGAGACGGTGCATGGTCTGGCTGGCGAAGATTATCAAAGCATTTCTGGAGTAAACGTCTATGACCGCTCGCGGCCGCCGCGTCCTCGGCTTGTTCATCATCATGTTCGGTCTCGCGCTTTACTGCGTTCTGGTCATGAAGCTCGCCGTGACCCACTCTCAAGTTTGCGCCGGGCTATTTTTGTTATTACCATAATAAAAAGTACAGCGGATAAAACGTCGAATGCCCAAGATTGTAGATCATCGCGAAATGCGGAAGGCCGTGGCGGAGGCCGCGTCCGAAATCATCGCCACCGTGGGCGTCAGTTCGATGACCATCCGCTCCATCGCGGACAAGCTGGGATACAGCACAGCTATCGTGCAGTACTATTTTCCCAATAAACGCGACCTTCTTCTTTACACCCTGCGCTATGAAGGCGGACGCGGGCAGGAGCGGGTGACCCAGGCGCTGGCCCATGATCCGGGAAATACCCTCGGGATTTTGGCAGCCCTCATGCCCATCGACGAGGCGCGCATGCGCTCCTGGAAAACTTGGATCGCCTACCTCGGGACGGCGTCCTTCGACAAGAACGTGGCCCTTGAGCAGAAGCGGCTCTTTTCAGCCGTCCGCGACATGATCGTCCACAGCCTGACCATCAATGCGGGCGATGCCGATTTGCGGCCCGGTCTTGACCGTCAGGCGCTGGCCCGACGGCTTCTCATTTCTGTGCATGGCATCGGCATGGAGACCATGATCGCCCCCGAGGACTGGCCACCGGAACTGCAGTTGCGGACCATGGCCACGCTGATCCAGGAACTGTCCGGCTTGCGTACGGACAAGTACCTTGAGTCGGAACTGGCTCAGTTGCCCGCCACCAAATAGCGCCGATACAGGCAAACTAGCTACGACGTAGGAGAGAGTTTATGACCGAGGCAGTATCAGCTGACCGCGTTCCCGTCATTATCGGTGTGGGCGAGATCAACGACCGTCCGGGGCCTGAGGATGAGGGACTTGATTCCCTTGGCCTGATGCTGGCGGCGCTGCGGGCGGCCGAAGCGGATAGCGGGGTCCGCCTGCTGGATCGGCTGGACTGGCTGGGTGTCGAGGACCAGATTTCGTTCCCCAATCCCGATATCCACGAGGATCTGGCCGGAAAGCTGCCACGGCGTCCATCCGAGGTGCTGCGCACCCATGAGGCGAGCGGCGATGGCCCGATCCAGCTCATCAATGATGCGGCCAATCTCATCGGTCTTGGCAAGATCAGGATTGCCGCGGCGGTGGGGGGCGAGGCCATGCGCACGGCGGGGCAGCGCGCGGCTGCCCTGGTCAAGGCCGGCGGCAAGCCCGCGCCCAACCGTCTTGCGGAGGCGGCGATGGCCGCGGCGACGCCGCTTGCGCGCAAGTTCGGGCTGTTCTGGCCGGCGGATGTCTATCCCTTCTACGAGAACGCGACCCGCGCCGCCTGGGGCCAGAGCCTTGCCGAGGCGCAGCGCGAGACGGCGGAGATCTGGGCCGGCTTCTCGCGCGTTGCTGCCGAGAACCCGTCGGCCTGGCTGCGCCGTGTGGTGGAGCCGGAAGCGATCATGACCGCCGATGACAATAATCGCATGATCAGCTTCCCCTATACCAAGATGATGGTCGCCAACAGCGCCGTGAATCAGGGCGCGGCGGTGATTGTCATGAGCCTTGCAGTGGCGCGGGAATTGGGTGTGCCCGAGGACCGGATTGTCTATGTGGGGGCGGGGGCTGCGGCCCACGAGCCGGACGATTTCCTGCGCCGTGAAAGCTATACCCGTCTCGTCAGCCTCGAGACCACCGTCCGTTCGGCGCTGGCATTCAACGGGACCCGGGCCGAGGAATTGGCTCATGTGGAACTCTACAGCTGCTTCCCCTGTGTCCCCAAGCTCGCGCGGCGCGTGATCGACTGGCCGTTGGACAAACCCCATAGCGTCTATGGCGGCCTGACCTTCGGCGGCGGTCCCATCGGCAATTGCATGATGCATGCAACCGCCCGGATGGTGCATAAACTGCGCGGCACCGCCGACAAGGGCCTCATCGTCGCCAATGGCGGTTATGCCACCCATAGCCATTCCATGCTGTTTTCCGGTGCCCCCCTGCGGGCGGACACTTTCCCGCAGAACTATAACGTCCAGTCGGAGGCCGACCGGCAGCGAGGCGCCGCGCCGGACCTGCTGGATGACTATGCGGGCCCGGGCAGGATCGAGACCTTCGCCATGCCCTTCAACCGCCAGGGCGAGCCGAGCCACGCCATCAGTGTTGCGCGCACGCCCGAAGGGGCGCGGTTCCTTGCCCGTGTTCCGGGCGAGGATCGCGCGACCCTCGATTTCCTGATGTCCGCCGAGGCACAGCCCGTGGGCAGCACGGGCGAGGCCGTGGCCGGCGAGGATGGCGTCGCGATCTGGAATTAACTAAAATCGGCTGGTCGCGAATACGGCGTGTGGGAGCGCGTCACCAGCAGGAATCCTGTGTGTTCGGCATTCGGGCTCCTCCGGGGTGGTTCAGCAATACCCAATCAAGTCGGGGCTTATATGTGTCTTGTCGGTTCGGAAGACCCCGGTTATCGTGCTTTGGGTATGAAGTTAGCGTCATCAACCTAGGCACGTGGCAAGTCGTAGAATGCTCAAGATGATGAAGCATGTCCGACTTCCTTGAATGTCAGCCGTCACGCGAGAACTACTGGCGTTCGATTATTCTGTTCGGGAGGAATGTTGCTTCCTACAAGTTCGCGCTCGCTCTCCTGGAGTTCAAGGATCGAAAGGATGA
>CAZDSS010000147.1:0-5465 GCA_964508185.1 uncultured Sphingomonadales bacterium | reverse complement strand
GCCGGCGGTGATGAACACCATGTGGCTGCCGTTGATGTATTCCAGCACCTGGTCGAGGGATTCCTCGGCCGCGGCCCGGCCCACTTCGGGGCGCGCGCCCGCGCCAAGGCCCTGGGTCAGACGGGCGCCGAGCTGGATGCGCTTCTCCGCCTTGGAATGCAGGAGCGCCTGGGCGTCCGTGTTGGCGACCACGAACTCGACGCCAAGCAAGTTGGCCTTGATCATGTTGTTGACGGCGTTGCCGCCGGCGCCGCCCACCCCGATGACGGTGATGCGTGGCTTCAGCTCGGTCAGTTCCGGCATTGAAAGGGTGATGGTCATTTGGCGATCTCCGTTTTCGCTTTCGTCAGTGCAAGTCCCCGACCGGGCCCCCGGCCGGTCAGAAATTCTCCTTCAGCCAGCGCCCCACGCGCGCGAGCCGCCCGCGCGGCTCGGCCCGGGTGACGCGGGCATAGGCCTCTATCGGGCCACTCACCGCATAGGCGAGCAGTCCCGCGCAGGTGGCGAAGGCCGGCCCCTGCGTCACATCGGCAAGGCCGCTCACATTGAGCGGCTGGCCGATGCGAACCCGTTTGTCCAGAATGCGCCCCGCGATCTCGCGCACGCCGGCAAGCTGCGACGCCCCGCCGGTGAGCACGAGGCGGCGCCCGGCGAGCCTGTCGAACCCGCTTTCCACCAGCCGGTCGCGCACCAGTTCGAAGGTCTCCTCGATGCGCGGGCGGATGATGCCGGTGAGCATGGAGCGCGGGATGCGGTTGGTGTAATCCCCGTCGCTTTCGCCCATCTGGGGCACGTCGATGGTCTCGCGATCGTCCGACGCGCTGGGGAGCGCGCTGCCGTAGAGGGTCTTCATGCGCTCCGCATGGTGGATCGGGGTGACCAGCCCGCGGGCGATGTCGTTGGTCACGTGATTGCCGCCCACCGGCACCATGTCCGTATAGACGAGCGCCCCTTCCATGAAGACGGCGATCGAGGTGGTGCCGCCGCCCATGTCGATGACGATGACGCCGAGATCCTTCTCGTCCTCCACCAGACAGGAGAGGCCCGAGGCATAGGGCGAGGCGACGAAGCCCGCCACGCGCAGATGGCCGCGCATGACGCAGGCTTCGAGATTGCGCAGCGGCCCCGGTTCGGCGGTCACGATATGCATCTGGACGCCCAGCCGCTCGCCGATGAGGCCGCGCGGCTCGCGCACGCCCCGGGCGCCGTCCACGGTGTAGGACACCGGCAGGGCATGGAGGATCTCCCGGTCGGCGGCGTTGAAGGCGGCGCGGCCGCAATCCAGCACATGCTGGATGTCCACCTGGCCGATCTCGTGCCCGGCGATGGAGACGTCGACCGCCACTCCTTCGGAGCGGAGATTGCCCGCCGACATGTTGACCCAGACCTCGCCCACGGGGCCGCCCGCCATGCGCTCGGCCGCGTCGACCGCAGCGCGGATCGAGGTTTCGGTCTCCTCCATGTCGATGACCGCGCCCGCCTTGAGGCCGGTCGAGATCTGGTGACCGATGCCCACCACGCGCAGGCCGCCCTCGTCATTGAGCCGTGCAATGAAACAGCAGACCTTGGATGTGCCCACATCCAGCGCCGCGATGAACTTGTCCCGCATCGCCGCCATTTACACCTGTCCCCCTTTGGTCTTGGGTGCCAGCAGCTCCTGCCGGCGCTTGATCTCCTGGTCCGTCAGCCGGATGACCAGCCGGTCCGGCTGGCGGAGATCGATGATATGCACTTCACGGGCGAGGACCTTGTGGTCCTGCTGCAGCTTGGCGAGCCGCTGCCAGGCCTGCCATTCGCCCTTCTCCGGCAGGCGGGCGCGCACGCCGTTCTCGAACACCACGTCCCAGCGCCGCTCGCCCACGCGCACCAGCGCGCGCACGAGGCCTGCAAGGCGCGGATCGGATTCGAGAACGGGCAGGAAATCGGCCGCCGCCTTCTGCGCCCCCTGCCCCACCACATGGGGCAAGTGGGCATAGGCGCCGAGATCGAGGCTCGTGATCGGGTGACCCTCCCGGTCGATGAGGGTCATGACGCCGTCGTTCTGCCACAGCGCCGCGGGCTCCCGCTCCACCAGATGAATCTCCAGCCGGTTGGGGAGGCGGCGGGCGACGGACACAGACTTCACCCAGCCGATCATGGCGATGCGGTCGCGAAGCTCCGCCAGATCGACGGAGAAGATCGGGCTGCCCATGGGCACGCCCATCGCTTCCCGAAGTTCCTCCTCGCTCAGACGTTCGCGGCCCGTGACCGTGACCTCGGCCACCACGAAGCCCGCCTTGACCGCCTGATCGTTGAAGAAGGCGGTGACGGATTCCGCGATGGCGCCCGGCGCATCCGAGCGCCAGAACGAAATGACGAAAGCGGCCGCAAGCACCAGCCCCAGCGGCCGCAGCACCTGCCGCAGGCGATGGAGCTGACGGCGGCGGCGCAAGGTCAGGGCCTCGCGCTCGCCGCGGCGATAGCGCGGCGCGTCCCCGTGATCCGCGGGCGGCGGCGTCACCCGGCGCCCCATGGAAGGGATGATCCTGTCCTCGCGATCAGGCTTCACCGTTCAACTCCCGCATCTTCCACAAGCCAGGTCACCAGCTCGGCGAAGGTGATCCCCTGGTGGGCCGCGATCTCGGGCACCAGCGACAGGGGCGTCATGCCGGGCTGGGTATTGATTTCGAGGATGTAGAACCGCCCTTCCGCCTCGTCATAGCGGAAATCCGACCGGGTGACCCCGCGGCAGCCGAGGGCCTTGTGGGCGCGCTCCGCATAGTCGAGCACCTGCGCATAGGCGTCGGCGTCGATGGGCGCGGGCATCAGGTGGTCCGCCAGCCCTTCGGTGTATTTGGCCGCATAATCGTAGAAGTCGCGCTTGGGCCGGATCTCGATGGCGCCCAGGGCCTTGTCGCCCATGACGGCGACCTGGATCTCGCGGCCCGGGATGTAGCGCTCCACCAGCACGCCCGCATCGAGATCGGCCGCCTCCCCCGCCGTCCAGTTGTCGCCGTGGCGGACGATATGGACGCCGACGCTCGACCCTTCGTTGAGGGGCTTCACCACATAGGGCCGGGCCATGGGCTCCGCCTGCAGAAGCGCGCGGCGGGTGGTCACCACCCCTTCGGCGCAGGGAATCCCGGCGGCGGCGAACAGGAGCTTCGCCGCCGGCTTGTCCATGGCGACGGCGGATGCCAGGACGCCCGAATGGGTATAGGGAATGCCCATCATCTCGAGCATGCCCTGGATGGTCCCGTCCTCGCCGAAGCGGCCATGGAGGGCGTTGAACACCACGTCCGGCCGCAGCTCCGCAAGGCGCTGGGCCACGTTGCGGTCGACGTCGATCTCGCTCACCCTGTAGCCGCATTCGCGCAGGGCCTTGGCGACGGCCGCGCCGGAGACGAGGGACACCTCCCGCTCCGCCGACCACCCGCCCATGACCACGGCCACATGCTTGTTCTTCGTCATGGCGTCACCCGCGGCAGTTGTTCGCCCACGATCCGGATCTCCCATTCGAGGGTGACCCCCGTCGCCTCCTTCACCCGGCGCCGCACCTCCTCGCCGAGCATCTCGAGATCGGCGGCGGTGGCGTCCCCCCGGTTGATGAGGAAGTTGCAATGCTTGGTCGACACCTCCGCGCCGCCGATGCGCAGGCCCCGGCATCCGGCGGCGTCGATCAGCTCCCACGCCTTGCGGCCCTCGGGGTTCTTGAAGGTGCTGCCGCCGGTGCGGGTGCGCAGCGGCTGGCTTTCTTCCCGCGCCGCATTGATCGCATCCATCTTCGCCGCGATCACCGCCGGATCCTCGGGCGTGCCCTGAAGCTCGACGGCGGTGAAGATCCAGTCCGCGGGCGCGGTCGAGCGGCGGTAGGAGAAGCCGAGCTCGTCCCGGGTCACGCGATGGAAATTGCCTGCCCGGTCCACCGCCTCGGCGGCGACCAGGACGTCGGCGATTTCGCGGCCATAGGCGCCCGCATTCATGCGCACCGCGCCGCCGAGATTGCCCGGGATCCCGCGCAGGAATTCAAGCCCGCCGAGCCCGGCGTCGCGGGCGAAGGCGGCAAGATTGATGTCGCTGACACCGGCCCCTGCGCGGATCACGTCGCCCTTGCGCTCGATGGCGCCGAAGGTCTTGCCCATGCGCACCACGACGCCCGGCACCCCGCCGTCGCGGACGAGAAGGTTGGAGCCGAGGCCGATCACCGTCACCGGCACGTCCGCGGGCAGCATCTTGAGGAACTGGGACAGGTCCTTGGCGTCCGCCGGGCGGAACAGCACTTCCGCCGGACCGCCGACGCGGAACCAGGTGAGCTCCGACAGCGGCGCATCGGCCTCCACCCGGCCGCGCGCGGGCGGCAGCCGGTCGATCAGATGGGGAAGCGGGCGGCGCGCGGTCATCATGCCCCCTTGCCTCCCTTGCCGTTGGCGAGCACCGCGGCGAGCTCCTCCGGCAGGGCATGGGCCCAGCTGGTGATGGAGCCCGCGCCGAGGCAGACGACCACGTCGCCCGGCTGCGCCTCTTCGGCCACAAGGCTCGCGAGCTTTTCGGGCCCCTCGAGGGGGATCGCCCGGCGGTGGCCGCGGGCCGTGAGCCCCTCCACCAGGGCGTCGCGGCCGATGCCCGGGATGGGATCCTCGCCCGCCGCATAGACGTCGGCGACGATCACCGTATCGGCGTCGTTGAAGCTGGTGCAGAAATCCTCGAACAGGTTCTTCAGCCGGCTGTAGCGATGGGGCTGGACCACCGCCACCACCTTGCGGTCGTAGGCCTGCCGCGCCGCCTTGAGCACGGCGGCAATTTCCACCGGGTGATGGCCATAGTCATCGATGATCGAAACGCCATTCACCTCGCCGACCTTGGTGAAGCGCCGCTTGACGCCGCGGAAGCCGGCGAAGGCGCGGGTGATCACCTCGTCCGGCATGCCCATCTCGTGGCCGACGGCGATCGCCGCCAGGGAATTCTGCACGTTGTGGATCCCCGGCATGGGCAGGCGGATGTCGCGGATGACCCGCAGCACCTCGGACTGGCGGTTGCGGATCTCGACGTCGTAGATGGCGGCCCCGTCGGAGAAACGCAGGTTGACGGCGCGCACGTCCGCCTGGGGGCTGAAGCCGTAGGTCACGATCTTGCGGTCGGGCACGCGGCCGATCAGCGCCTGCACCTCGGGATGATCGATGCAGAGGGCGGCGAAGCCGTAGAACGGCACGTTTTCCACGAACTGCTGGAAGGCGCGCTTCACCGCATCGAAATCGCCGTAGAAGTCCAGATGCTCGGGGTCGATGTTGGTGACGATGGCGATGGTCGCGGGCAGCTTGATGAAGGTGCCGTCGGATTCATCCGCCTCCACCACAATCCAGTCGCCGGTGCCGAGGCGGGCGTTGGTGTCGTAGGCGTTGATGATGCCGCCATTGATGACCGTGGGGTCGTATTCCGCCGCATCGAACAGGGCCGCGACCATGGAAGTGGTCGTGGTCTTGCCGTGG
>CAZDSS010000146.1:0-5478 GCA_964508185.1 uncultured Sphingomonadales bacterium | reverse complement strand
TCGCAAGCAGGTCGGCCGGGGCATCGGTACCAGTATCCCCTGCGCGGTTTGTGAGCAGGGTCCTGAGCTCCGGCCGCTGCTGCAACAGGCGGCCCAGGGGCGTCTCGGTGAAGAGGGCCATTTCCTCGGGACTGGTGGTGCCGTTCACCATTTCCGCAAGGCGCGCGGCATCGAGCGTGATCTCGGTCCCGTCCGCCCCCCGGATCACCAGGCTCTGGCCGCCGTCCTCATTCTGTGTCACGGCGACCTGCCGCTGGATGGCGCCGCCGGCCGCAATGCCCGCAATCATGTTCCCAGGATTTGCCGGCTGGATCTCCGCCGCATCCGGCAGGTTGAAGGCAATCACATGTCCCGTGAGGGACTTCGCCGGGGCCGCAGCCGTCGCCGCCGCATCGACGGCAAGCATGTTCACGCCGTTTCCGGGGGTGAGCCCCAAGGCCTGCAGCAGGGTGGCGAAGCCGCCGCCTTGTTGGGACGCGCCGCCCTTTGCGCCCTGCAGGGCGAAGATGCCCTGGGCCTGTCCCGCACGCCCCGACTGCCCGCCGGTCGCGGCGGAGGTCAGGCCGAGGAATTGCGTCAATATTGAAAAGTTCATGGGCTGCGCCCCGGTTGTGTTGCCAAAGCCGTTCGCTCGCTCATTTGCAAGCTGCGGGCCAAACGGGAAATGCAAGGAAATCGGCGGCTTTCGGCCCGATCCGCGTGCCGGCGGGCCCGGGCGAAATTTGCCGCGACGGCAATTTGTGCCAGGCAGACTTGGCCCCCTCGAGGGCCCTTCCTGAAACTGGCCCCGCTCTTGCAATGAAGGGGCCGAGGACAATCGATCCCACGTGACGAGAAGGGACAGGGCGCCATGGCGCAAATGCAGGAAATGAGCGGAAATCCGCGCGGTATCGCCGCGGGCCTGCTGCTGCCGTCCGGCATTGGCGGGCGGGCAAATCCTGCCGCCGTCATTGCGTCTCTATCGCTCGCACGGGGGACCGGCGGCAAGAATTGCCGTTCGTGACTTCAAGATAAGGATCCGATCCATGTCGCTTTCCGCCATCATGAACACGGCCTTGACGGGGCTCTTCACCAGCCAGAGCGCCCTTCGCGTCACGACGAGCAACATCACCAACGTGAACACGCCCGGCTATGCCCGCTCGGTGGTGCATCAGGAGGCGGTGGTGAACAGCGGCCTTGGCGGCGGCGTGAAGATCGCCGACGTGCAGCGGGTCATCGACACCTTTCTTGAAGAATCCTTCCACAGCAGCCTCGGCCAGGCGCGCCGCTACACGGTGGAGCGCCAGTTTCATGACCGCGTGCAGGCCCTGCTCGGCCGCCCGGACAGCAGCACGTCCCTTTCCGGCAGGCTCGATACCCTGTTCCAGAAGGCGGCGGCCGCGGCCAACGATCCGAGCAAGCAGGTGCTGCGCCAGGATCTTCTGGCGGGGGTGCAGGACTTCGCCAGCGAAATCTCCCGCATCACCGACGAGCTGCAGCGCCTGCGAGCGGATGCCAGCAACCAGATCGCCGAGCGGGTCACCACCATCAACCGCCTGCTGGAGCGGATCGACTCGCTCAATCCCCTGATCACCCGCGAGACCGTCCTCGGCAATCCCACGGGCGCGCTCGAGGAACAGCGCGCCCAGGCGGTGCGGGAGCTTGCGGAGCTCGTGGACATCCGCGTCCATGATCAGGGCAACGGGGCAATCCATATCACGACGGGCGACGGCACCGTGCTTCTCGGCGGGGCGCGCTATCTGCTGCAATACAACAGTCCCGGCTCTGCGACCGCGGAGACGAACTTCCCCCCGATCACCCTCCATTCCGTGGATCCGACCACGGGGAACGTCTCGACCGACGGCCCGATCCTCGACGGCGCCCTGCTCGGCGGCGAGATCAAGGGGCTCATCGAGATGCGCGACCGGGTGCTGCCCGAAATGGCGGCGCAGCTCGGCCGCCTCGGCGGCACGGTCATGGACCAGCTGAACGCCATTCACAACGCGTCCAGCGCCTTCCCGCCGCCTGCTAGCCTTTCCGGCATCAATACGGGGCTGGTGGGCACCGATCTTCACGGCTTCTCCGGCCGCACCGCCTTCAAGGTGACGGATTCGACCGGCAACGTGGTGCAGTCGGTCACCATCGATTTCGACGCCTTGCCTCCCGGCGCCACCATCAACGACGTGGTGGCCATGATCAATGCGGGGCTCGGCGGCGCGGGCACCGTGACGTTCGCCAACGGGCGCATGTCCTTCGCCGCGGCGGGCGCGGGCAATGGCGTGATGATCGTCGACGATCCCGCCAATCCCTCCAACCGCGGCGGCCGGGGCTTCTCCCATTTCTTCGGCATGAACGACCTTCTTGAAGCCAAGGTGCCGTCCCATTTCAGCACCGGCTTCAAGGGCACGGACGCCCACGGCTTCACGCCGGGCAGCACCATCAGCTTCGACGTGGTGGGCGCGAACAACCGCGTGATCCGCTCGGTCACCGTCACCATTCCGGCGGGCGACTTCAACGACATCCTGGCCGAGCTCAATGACCCCGCGGGCCTCGGCATCTACATGAATTTCGCCATGAATGCCGACGGCAGCCTGTCGGTGACGCCGAAAGCCGGCATGGAGGACGTCAAGCTCCATGTGAAGTCGGACACCACCGCGCGCGGCGACACGGGGCTCGGCTTCTCGCGCATCTTCGGCCTCGGCGAGCGCTTCCTCGCCGACCAGGCGAGCGGGCTCAAGGTGCGGGATGCGGTCGCCAACGCGCCGCAGCGTCTCGCCCTCGGCAAGGCGGATTTCAATGCAGGGATCGGCCAGACGGCATTGAGCAGCGGCAACAACGACGGCGCCCGCGCCTGGCAGGAGCTGGAGCTTCAGATCCTGTCCTTCGATGCGGTGGGCGAGCTTTCGGCCATGAAGGGGACGCTCGCCCAGTACAGCGCCGCGATCCTCGGCAATTTCGGCCTGCGCGCCGCCCAGGCCACCACCCGGCAGGCGGACACCGTCGCCCTTGCGACCGAGGTCGAGACCCGCCGCAACGACGTGTCCGGCGTCAATCTGGACGAGGAGCTGTCCAACATGATCGTGTTCCAGAATTCCTACAATGCCGCGACCCGCATCATCACCACCGTGCGCGAGATGTATGACGCGCTGCTCGGTCTCGTATGACCGGGCGGGCGCAGTGAAGGGAAAGGAGTGACAGCATGAGCCGCGTATCCAGCTTCGGCCACCACAGCGCCATGCTTCAGGGGCTGCTCGACAGCCAGTCGCGCCTCTATGCGACCCAGCAGCAGATCAATACGGGGAAGAAGACCACGGAATTCCGCGGCATGGCGCGGGAGACCCAGACCCTGCTCGGGGCCAAGTCCCTGCTGACACGGACCCAGGGCTATATCGCCACCGCCCGGGAGATCGGGCAGCGGCTCGATTCCACCGAGCTGCAGCTCGAGACCGTGCACAAGGCGGCCGAGGACCTGAAGCTGGCGCTGACCGAGGCGGTGGGGCAGGGCAAGGTGATCGCTTTCGACGAGACGCTTGAGCAGGCGGCGAGCATCATCATGAACGCGCTGAACACCAATATCGGCGGCGTCTATCTGTTCGCCGGGTCCAGGACCGACGTGAAGCCGGTCTCGGGCTCGGGCCTCGCCGACCTGATGGCGGCGGCCTCCGTCGCCGACCTTTTCAACAATGACCAGATGCGTCTGTCCGCCAAGCTCAACGACAATGTGGAGCTCACCTACGGCGTGGTCGCGAGCGAGGTCGCCCAGGATCTGCTCACCAGCATCCGCAACATCGCCGATTTCCACGCCGGTGCCGGCGGGCCGCTCGAAGGCAATCTCGACCCCGCCCAGCGCGCCTTCCTTACCAGCGAGATCCCGAACCTCACCGCCGCTCTCGACAAGGTGCAGACGCTCATCGCCGAGAACGGTCTGCGCCAGAACCGGGTGGAGGCGGTGACCGAGGAACTGGACAAGAGCGCGACATTCCTCGAGATCTTCGTCAGCGACATCGAGGACGTGAACGTGGCCGAGGCCATCACCCGGCTCAACATGGACCAGATGTCCCTGCAGGCGTCCTTCAGCGTCATCAGCACCCTGAGCAGGCTGAGCCTCGTCAACTTCCTGTAAAAGGCGCGGGGCCTGGTCCCCTGCCTTGCGATTCGGCGCGAAAGGCCTATATTCGCGCCATGACGAGCCATGCCGGACATATGGACGCAATGAAGGGGGCGCCTGACGGCGTCAATTCCCTGGGCTTTCGCGCGGCGCCTCAGGACATCCGCGTCGTCGTCGCCATGTCCGGCGGCGTCGACAGCTCGGTGACGGCCGCCCTTCTCAAGGACCAGGGCTATGACGTCGTCGGCATCACGCTCCAGCTCTACGACCATGGGGCGGCGGTGCAGAAGAAGGGCGCCTGCTGCGCCGGGCAGGACATTCACGACGCCCGCCGGGTGGCCGAGGCGATCGGCATTCCCCATTACGTGCTCGATTATGAAAGCCGCTTCCGCCAGTCGGTGATCGAGGAATTCGCCGACAGCTATATCCGCGGCGAAACGCCCATCCCCTGTGTCCGCTGCAACCAGACGGTCAAGTTCCGGGACCTGCTGGATACCGCCCGTGACCTTGGGGCCGATTGCCTTGCGACCGGGCATTACGTGCGCCGCATCATGGGGCCCCATGGCCCCGAACTTCATCGCGGCGAGGACCTCGCCCGGGACCAGAGCTACTTCCTGTTCGCGACCACCGCCGAACAGCTTGATTTCCTGCGCTTCCCCCTGGGCGATATCACCAAGACGGAAACCCGCCGCCTTGCGGAACGCCACGGGCTGCTCGTCGCCGACAAGCCCGACAGCCAGGACATCTGCTTCGTCCCCGAAGGCAAGTATGTGAGCGTCATCGAACGCCTTCGCCCCGGCGCCGCGGAGCCGGGGGATATCGTCGATCTCGACGGCAACAGGCTCGGCACGCACAAGGGCATCATCCATTTCACCATCGGCCAGCGCCGGGGTATCGGAATCGGCGGCACGGGAGACCCCCTCTATGTGGTGCGGCTCGACCCCGAACGGCGGCAGGTGGTGGTGGGCCCGCGCGCCGCGCTCCTCGTCAAGGAAATCGCCGTCAACGAGCTCAATCTCCTGACCGACGCACCGATTCCCGCCGAAGGACTTGCGATCGAGGCGCGCGTGCGCTCGACCCGGCCGCCCGTGCCGGCGCGGCTCTTCATGGGGGCCAATGACACCGCCCGGATCGTGCTGGATGAGGCCGAAACCGGCGTCTCGCCGGGCCAGGCGGCGGTGTTCTACCGGGGCTCCCGCGTCCTCGGCGGCGGCTGGATCCGTTCGACCCGGTCCGAGCGCGACTGGCAGGCGCAGAACGCTTGACAGGACACCCCTTCCGGCCCTATATCGCAGGTCTCCCGAGGCCGTCAGCCTCGCGGCGCCGTACCGGGGCGGAGTAGCTCAGTTGGTTAGAGCAGCGGAATCATAATCCGCGTGTCGGGGGTTCAA
>CAZDSS010000145.1:0-5598 GCA_964508185.1 uncultured Sphingomonadales bacterium | reverse complement strand
GCGCTCCCGACCGGCTTCTCGATCAGCCGCTTTTCGAGCCTGAGCGCGTCCGCATCGTCGTCGTAATAGGCAAGATAGCGCCCGAACTGCCGGTAGCCGCGTTTTTCATAGAGGGCGATCGCCGCCGCATTGTCCGCCCGCACCTCGAGCCGCATGAGGATGCAGCCATGGTCGAAGGCTGCATGTTCCGCCGCATCGAGAAGGCGGGCGCCGAGACCTTGCCCCCGCGCCGCGGGATCGACGGCGATGGAATAAAGCCGCGCGAGCGCCGTCCGCGCCCGGAACAGGATCAGGGCATAGCCCAGGATGCGGTCCCTGTCGCCGGCGATCACGAAGCGGGCCGTCGGCCGCTCCAGAAGCCGGCGGAAGCTGCGGCGGCTCAGGCGGTCGCCGGTGAAGATCCGTTCCTCCAGGGATACGAGGGCGTCGAGATCGTCCGGCGTGCCTGGCCGGATCGCAATCCCGTGATGGCGCAACGCGTCGCGGACGCTCATGGGCGAGCATCCGGATGGGGCGGGGCAGGGCGGTCAGCGCTCATGGGATCTTTCATCCGCCGCCCGGAAGGGGCGCGGGGGAATTCTACCCGGACCATTGCGGCAATCCAGTGGCAAAATGCGCGTTTGTCAGGGAAGCGCCTTGAGGAAGGACGACAGGCTCCCGGCGTCGGGAAGATAGAGCGCCGCCTCGATCAGGCGGTCGGCGTCCGCCGCATCCATCGTCCCGCTCCAGGCGAGAAGCTCCCGCGCCTTGGCGACGAGCTCGTCGATGGACAGGGGGCGCGCGGCGCTCCCCCGCGGATCGGCGATCTCCTGGCTCATTACCTCGCCGTCCTCCATGACGAGGGTGACGTTGGCCCCGCAATGCTGCGGACAGGCATTGGTGAAGCGCGCCTCGGCCGCAAGGCGCACCTTGTGGCGAAGCGCCGCCACCGCCGCATCGCCGCAGCGCGCCGGGCTGAAATCGGACAGTCCCGGCGCGCCGCCGAGAAGGGCGAGCGCCACCCCATGCTGCAGGCTGAAGCGCGCTTCATTGAGGCTCCGGGGCTGGGGCAGGTCGCAGGATTGCAGGGCAGCCGCGTGGGTTGCGACCCGCACCTCGCGGATGCGCTCCGGCCGCAGGTCGTCGGGATCGAGCTTTGCGCGGAGGGCGAGCGCCGCATCGATCGCGCCGTGGGCATGGTGGCAGCTGCCCCAGGGAAGGATCGCGACCTCGGCCATGAGCCAGGGGGCGTCGGGCGTGATGGCGATCTCCGCCCCATTCTCTCCCAGAAGGCCCAGAAGCCCGCGCGGCCCGCCGACGGCCTGCGCTGGGCCCATGAGGCCGTGGGTTGCAAGCAACGCCGCCCGCGCGCCGCCCAAGGCCGCCTCCGCATTCTGGAAATGGCGCGCCGGGGCATCCTCCGCCTCCGCTTGTCCCAAGGTCACGAGGGACGCCGCAAGGCGCAGGGCGGCTGCGACCCCTTCCGCATCGAGCCCCAGCACGTGGGCCGCTGCCGCCGCCGCGCCATAGCGCCCGGCGGTCGCCGTGCGGTTGAGCTTCCCGGCCGCGGGATGTTCCGCGGGGTTCATGAGGCCCGCGACCTGAAGCGCGATCTCGTAGCCGTGGATCACGGCGTCGAGAAAGGTCGCGGGCGTCGCCGCCCGGGCTTCCGCCGCGGCGAGCGCCGCCGGGATCACCACCGTTCCCGGATGAATGTCATGAGCGCGATGGAGATCACCCATGCGCAGGATGTTGCCCGCAGCGGCGTTGCAGATGAGGCCGGCATCGAAGGCCCGGCGCCCGACGCCGATCGCCGTCACGGGGCCCGGCGCCGCGGCGTCCGCATAGCGGCCGAGAAGCGCGCCCGTATCCGTCTGCCGCCCGGCGACGGCGCAGGCCGTCCAGTCGAGCACATGACGGGCGGCAAGCTCCCGCATTTCGGGCGTGATGGGGCGACGCAGGCTTTGCGCCAGCGCGTCGCTCAGCTCGCCTGCCGCATCGGCAAGGATCGGCCTGTCTTCCGCTTTCATGGCTTCAGCATAGCGCAATTTCGCGGAAATTTGTTCCGCGTCATTGTCAAGTCCATATATGGACTATATATACTGAATAATACAAATATGGACCGGAGGGTATTCCATGGTCCCACGGCAGCTGCCCATCACCCGCGAGATCCAGGCCCATGGCGCCGCGGCGCTGCGCGTCTTCTTCCGCATCGCCGATCTCTGGGGGCTCACGACCCAGGAGCAGATCACGCTTCTCGGCTCGCCCGCCCGCTCCACCTTCTTCAAATGGAAGAAGGACGGGGCGGCGCAGCTCCCGCGCGACACGCTGGAGCGGATCTCCTACATCCTCGGGATCTACAAGGCGCTGCAGATCCTGCTTCCCGACCCCGCGGCGGCGGATGCCTGGATCCGCAAGCCCAATGCGGCCGAGATCTTCGGCGGTCGCTCGGCGCTGGAGCGCATGCTGTCGGGCAATGTGGCGGATCTCTACGTGGTGCGGCGGTATCTGGACGCGGAACGGGGCGGCTGGTCATGAAGACGCCCGAACGGCGGCTGCGCTGGCGGCCCTGCTACCGCATCATCCCCAGCCGCTTCCCGCCCATCAATCTGTTCGAGCGGGTGGCGGATCCCGACGAGCTCGATGCGGTGATCGCGATCGAATCCCTGACCAACGACCGTCTCCGCGCCGAGGTGGGGGACATCTCCCTGATCCCGCTCGGGGACCGCATCAGCGGCCCGGGGTCGAGCTATATCCTCGCCGCCTTCACCCATCCCAATCCCATGGGCAGCCGCTTCTCCGACGGCACCTACGGCGTCTATTACGCGGGCAGGACCCTCGGGACGGCGGTGGCCGAAACCCGTTACCATCGCGAACGCTTTCTGCGCGCCACCAGCGAGGGGCCCATGGAGGTCGAGATGCGCGTGATCCTCGCCGATCTCGACGGCCGCCTGCACGACATTCGCGGGAAGCGCGACGCCCTGCCGCAAGTCTATGATCCCGACCATTACGGCGCGTCCCAGGCTTTCGCCCGCAGGCTCCGCGCCGAAGGGGCGGGCGGCATCGCCTATGACAGCCTGCGCGACGCGGGCGGGCAATGCGTTGCCGTCTTCCGCCCGCCGCTCCTCGCCAACGCCCGCCAGGAACGCCATCTCGCCTATTGCTGGGACGGCACCCGCATCAGCCAGATCTACGAGAAGCGCCTGCTGGATCTTTGAGAGGGCCTCAGCCTTCCACCGCCCAGGTATTGATGCGGCCCTCGCGGACGCGCTTGAGGCCGATATTGAGCTGATAGAGGTCGGAGCGGTAGAGGGCGATCAGGTGCTCGACGGCGCGGCCCTCGGCGTCGTAGGCCACGCGGTTCACCTTGAGGAGCGGCGAGCCCACCTGCACGCCGAGGGCGGGGGCCGTCGCGTTGTCGGCGAGAATGGCGGTGATCCCTTCGTCCGCGCGCCTGATGACGACGCCGTGCTTCTCGAGCACCGCCAGCATGGGAAGGTTCGACAGGGCCTCGGGCCCGAAGCGGCGGCCGATATCCTCGGGCACATGGGTGATGAGATAGGAAAAGGCCTGCCCGTCCTTCTTGCGCAGGCGCACGACCCTTTGCACGGTGACGCCGGGCTCGATCTGCAGCGCCTCGGCGGCGGCGGGGGAGGCGGGGCCGTATTCGAATTCCAGAAGCTCGGCCTCGGTCTTGAAGCCGCGCATGACCACGTTCTCGAACAGGCCCTCCACATTGCCGACGACGGACGGCGCCTGCTTGGACCAGATGACCCGCGTCCCCCGCCCGCGCTGCCGGGCGACGAGGCCGTCCGCCGCAAGCTCGTCCAGCGCGCGCTTCGCGGTGATGCGGGAGACGCCGTAGAGGCGTTCGAGCTCATGCTCGCTCGGGATCGTGCTGTTCTTGGGATAGTCGCCGGACAGGATCTTGTCGCGCAGCAGCACGTAGATCTGGTGGTAGAGCGGGGTGGGCAGGCGCTCGTCTATATGCATGTGAGCCTCACCCGATGACGCCGCGCGCGCGCAAATCCTCGATGCTTCGGTCGTCGAGCCCCAGCTCCCGCAGGATGCCGTCACCGTCGGCGCCGAGGAGCGGCGCGGGGCGGCCGTAGTTCATGGCGGCGTTGCGGTAGTTGATGGGCGATTTCACCCCCGGCACCGTGCCGGACAAGGGGTGCGGCAGGTCGATGCGCATGCCGCGCGCGATGACCTGCGGGTCGGCGAAGACCTGGTCGATGCGGTTGATGGGCCCGCAGGGGACCCCTTCCCGTTCGAGATCCGCCATCCACTGGGCGGTGGTGCGGGTCTTCAGGATGTCGGCGATCAGGGCGACGAGCTCCGCCCGGTTCTGCACCCGCGCCTCGTTGGTGGCATAGCGGGGATCCGCGGCGAGCTCCGGATAGCCCGCCACATGGCAGAAGCGGGCGAACTGCCGGTCGTTGCCGATCGCAAGGATCATGTGGCCGTCCGCCGTGGGGAAGGCCTGATAGGGCACGATGTTGGGATGCGCATTGCCGAGCCGCCCCGGCGGCGTGCCGGAGGCGAGGTAATTCATGGCCTGGTTCGCCAGCATCGCCACCTGCACGTCGAGCAGGGCGAGGTCGATATGGTCGCCACGCCCCGTATGCTCCCGCGCCGCGACGGCGGCAAGGATGGCGATGGTCGCGTAAAGCCCGGTCATGAGGTCGGTGATCGCGACCCCGACCTTCACCGGGCCGCCGCCCGGCACGTCGTCGGGCTCGCCGGTGACGCTCATCAGCCCGCCCATGCCCTGCAGGAGGAAATCGTAGCCCGCCCGGTCCCTGTAGGGCCCGGTCTGTCCGAATCCGGTGATGGAGCAATAGATCAGGCGGGGATTGACCGCGCTTAAAGATTCGTAATCAAGCCCGTACTTCCTGAGCCCGCCCACCTTGTAGTTCTCGACCAGGATGTCGGCGCTCGCCGCGAGCTTGCGCACGATCTCCTGCCCTTCGGGCGTCGAGATGTCGAGGGCGAGGGATTTCTTGCCCCGGTTGGCGGCGAGGTAATAGGCCGCCTCCCGGGTGTCCTTGCCGTTCTTGTCCTTGAGAAAGGGCGGCCCCCAGCCGCGGGTGTCGTCGCCCTGGCCGGGGCGCTCCACCTTGATGACTTCCGCGCCGAGATCGGCCAGCGCCTGCGTGGACCACGGGCCGGCAAGAATCCGGCTGAGGTCGAGGACGCGCAGATGGGCAAGCGGCGCCCGCGTGTCTGTCTCGTCGGCGAAAGCGGCGGCTTGGGGGCCTGTCATGGGCTTTCTCGCGGTTGCGGCGGTTCTCAGTAGAAGGCTTGAAGGCCCGTCTGGGCGCGGCCCAGGATCAGGGCGTGGATGTCGTGGGTCCCCTCGTAGGTATTGACCGCCTCGAGGTTCAGCACATGACGGATCACGCCGTATTCATCGGAAATGCCGTTGCCGCCGTGCATGTCGCGGGCCATGCGGGCGATCTCCAGCGCCTTGCCGCAGGAATTGCGCTTGATGATGGAGATCACCTCGGGCGCCAGCTTGCCGGCGTCCTTCAGGCGGCCGGCCTGCAGGCAGCCCAGAAGGCCGAGGGTGATTTCGGTCTGCATGTCGGCGAGCTTCTTCTGGATGAGCTGGTTCTG
>CAZDSS010000144.1:0-5629 GCA_964508185.1 uncultured Sphingomonadales bacterium | reverse complement strand
GTAGCCGCCGATGCCCGAGACGACCCCGGCCAGAAGATGCCGGGTCTTGGGATGATCCGGGCTGCCGAAGCGGAGGGCGTTGAGGTTCGCGACCGGCCGCGCGCCCATGGTGAACACGTCGCGCAGGATTCCGCCAACACCCGTCGCCGCGCCCTGATAGGGCTCGATATAGGACGGGTGGTTGTGGCTTTCCATCTTGAAGATCGCCGCCTGGCCGTCGCCGATATCGATGACGCCCGCATTTTCGCCCGGGCCCTGGATCACCCAGGGGGCCTTGGTCGGCAGTTTCTTGAGGTGGATGCGGCTCGACTTGTAGGAGCAGTGCTCGCTCCACATGACCGAGAAGATGCCGAGCTCGGTGAGGTTGGGCGAGCGGCCGAGGGCCGCCTTGATCCGCCCATATTCCTCGTCCGTCAGGCCGTGTTCGGCGACGATCGCGGGCGTGATTTCAATCTCGTTGATGTCTTTGACGGTTGAGGTCATCGAACTAATCCATCATTGGGCGCTTCGCTCGTGAGGCCGCGGAACGGCAGGCCCCGAAGGGCGCGATCTGTCCCGCAGCGCCGGCGGCGCCGGTCATGCCAGGGCGTTGATCACGCTCTCGAAGAAGATGCGGCCGTCGGTGCCGCCAAGCGCGGGTTCGATCAGGCGCTCGGGATGCGGCATCATGCCGATGACGTTGCCGCGCTCGTTGACGACGCCGGCGATGTTGTTGCGCGAGCCGTTGGGGTTGGCGTCCTGGGTCAGCGCGCCGCTTTCGTCGCAATAGCGGAAGGCGACGAGCCCCTCGTCCTCGATCCGCTTCAGGGTGTCGGCGTCGGCGAAATAGTTGCCGTCATGGTGGGCGACGGGAATGCGGATCACCTGTCCGCGGGTGTACTTGTTGGTGAACGGCGTATCCGTGCGCTCGACCCGAAGATGCACGTCCTTGCAGACGAACTTGAGGTTGGCGTTGCGCATCAGCGCGCCGGGCAGCAGCCCCGCCTCGGTCAGGATCTGGAAGCCGTTGCAGATGCCGACGACCGCGACCCCCTGTTCCGCGCGCTTCTTCACCTCGGCCATGACGGGTGAGCGGGCGGCCATGGCGCCGGCGCGCAGGTAATCGCCGAAGGAGAAGCCGCCGGGAACGGCGATCAGGTCAACCTTCGGGATTTCGGTGTCGGTGTGCCACACCATATGCGGCCGGTTCCCCGTGATCTTCTCAAGCGCGACCATCAGATCGCGGTCGCAGTTGGAGGCGGGGAAGACGACGATGGCGCTCTTCATGGAAATCAGTCCGTCAGCTCGATGGAGTAGTTCTCGATCACCGTATTGGCGAGGAGCTTGCGGCACATCTCCTCCACCTGCGCGCGGGCCGCATCCCGGGAGGTTTCCGCGAGGTCGAGCTCGATATATTTGCCCTGGCGCACGTCTTCAACCCCGGCGAAGCCGAGGGCGGCGAGCGCATGCTGGATGGCCTTGCCCTGGGGGTCGAGAACGCCCGATTTCAAGGTCACATGAATGCGTGCTTTCACGAATGTCAATCCTTCTAGAAAGGTCGTCTTGTTCCTGGCCGGATGCTGCCGGACCATGGCGGGGGCGGCCGGTTGCGGCCGCCGCGCCCGTCAGTCCCTGTCGGCGGCGTCCTTTTCGCCCTGGGGATCGAGCCAGATGCCGAGGCGCCGGGCGATTTCCTGATAGGCTTCGGCGACGCCGCCGAGATCGCGGCGGAAGCGGTCCTTGTCGAGCTTCTCGTTGGTCTTGAGATCCCACAGGCGGCAGTTGTCCGGGCTGATCTCGTCGGCCAGGATCACCTGCACGTCGTCTTCGTTGATGTAATAGCGGCCGAATTCCAGCTTGAAGTCCACAAGCCGGATGCCGATGCCGGCGAACAGGCCGCAGAGCACGTCATTGACCCGGAGCGTCAGCGCCATCACCTCGTCGAGCTCCCGCGGCGTCATCCAGCCCATGGCGGTGAGCAGATCTTCGCCCACGAGCGGGTCGCCCAGCTCGTCGTTCTTGTAGCAGAACTCGACGATGGAGCGGGGCAGCGGCGTGCCTTCCTCGACCCCGAGGCGCTTGGAGAACGAGCCCGCGGCCACGTTCCGCACGATCACCTCGACCGGCATGATCTCCACCTGCTTGATGAGCTGCTCGCGCATGTTGAGGCGGCGGATGAAGTGGGTGGGAATGCCGAGCTCGCCGAGCAGGGTCATGATATGCTCGGAAATGCGGTTGTTCAGCACGCCCTTGCCGACGATCGTGCCGCGCTTCTGGTTGTTGAAGGCGGTGGCATCGTCCTTGAAATACTGGACGAGCGTTCCCGGCTCAGGCCCTTCGAAAAGGATCTTCGCCTTGCCCTCATAGATCTGTCGGCGGCGGGACATATGGAGTACCCTCGTTTTCATGGATATGGCAGGACCCGTGACTGGTTGAGGCCCGTGGATGATGAAACCTTGGGGGCCTTCTCAAGCGTCGCGACCATAACTTATTCGGGGGGCCAATACAATGAGGCAAAGCGACCCGGCGAAGGCCCCGGGATGCCGCCAAACTCAGGTTGAAACCGGGCCCTCCAGGGGCTAGAAAATCTGTCAGCATTCGCAATGAGGAGTACCGCTCACATGTCGCAGTTCAAGGATCGTGGAGACGCTTTCGAGAACAAGTTCGCGCACGATCAGGAGCTTCAGTTCAAGGCGACCGCCCGCCGCAACAAGCTTCTGGGCCTCTGGGCGGCCGAAAAGCTGGGGCTTTCCGGCGAAGCGGCCGAACAGTATGCGCGCGAGGTCGTCCGCGCCGATTTCGAGGAAGTGGGCGATGAGGACGTGTTCCGCAAGATCCGCAAGGACTTCGACGACAAGGGGGTCGACATCTCCGACCACCTGATCCGGCGGGAAATGGAAGAACAGATGGCCGTCGCCCGTCAGCAGATCCTGACGGAAAGCGCCTGACGGATCGGGCCCCCGCGGATGCGGACGGATGTCACCATCACGGTCGATACGGAGTTCAGCATCGCGGGGGCCTTCGATGACTTCCGGCGCAACAAGCCCTTGGCCGAGGAAGCGGTCTATTGCGCCGTCAACGGCCGCAGCCAGGGCCTCGGCTTCCTCCTCGACGTCTTCCAGCATTACGGGATCGACGCCACCTTCTTCGTGGAGGCGATCAACGTCCGCTATTTCGGCGACCGGCGCATGGGCGACATCGCCCGGCGAATCGCGGAGGCCGAGCAGGACGTGCAGCTCCATGTGCATCCCTGCTGGGCCGCCTTCCGCAACGGGGAGCTTCCCCCCGAACTTCACCACGCCCGGAACGATTCCTGCGCCGGGCGGGACGCCGCAGAACTCAGGGACATCATCCGGATCGGCCTCGACGCCTTCGACGCCTGGGATCTGCCAAGGCCGGTGGCGCTGCGCACCGGCAGTTTCTTCAGCGACATGAACGTGTTCCGGGTGATGCAGGAGCTTGACCTTCCGCTCGCGTCCAATGTCTGCCTCGGCGTCCACCGCCCGCGCGAGCCGGAACTGCAGCTGACCGGCGGCCGCCATTTCATCGAGGGCGTGATGGAGCTTCCGGTCCTGTCCTTCGAGGACATGCCGGGCCTGCGCCCCGGCCATCTCCGTCCCCTTCAGATCACCGCCTGCAGCCTGAAGGAGATCAAGGCGGTGCTGTGGGCGGCCCATGAGGCCGGGGTCGAGAACGTGGTGATCCTGACCCACCCCTTCGAATATGTGAAACGCAAGGATTTCCGCTACCGGAAGCTCACCCGCAACCGCGTCAACCAGCGGCGGCTCGCGGGGCTTTGCGCCTTCCTGAAGGCGAACGAGCGCCGTTTCCGCGCCGTGAGCTTTGGCCGCGGGGGGCAGGAATGGCTCGCCCGGGGCGCCGCGCCCGCGCCCGCCATCCGCTCCGGCCTCGGGGCGACGGTCGCCCGCATGGCGGAAAACAAGATCAACGACCTGATCTGGGCCTATTGAGCGGCGGCGGTCAGGCCCGCGCCCGCAGCCATTTCTTGATCGCCTGCTTGACGCCGAGGCGGTCGAGGATGCGCACGATCCCGTCCGACAGCGCGGTCAGGCCCCGGTGCAGGGCGACCGTCAGGCGGTTCCGGAACGTGTCCTCGAGGAAATAGACATTGCCGCAGAACAGGGAATTGGTGCCGAACAGTTCCTTGTGCGCCCCCTGGCCCTCGGTGAAGTCGAAATAGCGGAAGCGGCGTTCGGCATAGAGCGCCTCCACCACCAGCCATTGCAGCACGGTGCCGGGGGAAAGCTTCGCATGTTCCGGGTCATAGCCGAGATAGGCGTAGATCAGCCGGTCGTCCTCCACGGGGAGATAGAGGTAGCTGATGGGCTTGCCCTGGAGAAACAGAAGATGCCCGCGGGCGAGGCCCCGGGCGGCCCGGGCCATCATCTCGGCGCGAAAATCGTCGCTTTCGGGAAGGCCCGCATCCAGGAGCCGCTCCTGATAGGTCTTGGCGGAAATCTCCCGCGCGAGGCGGTGGAATTCCGCCATTTCGTCCGGGGTGGCATAGGTCCGCCATGCGATCTCGCCGCCGCTCGCTTCGGCGAATTTCTTGATCTTGCGGCGGAGCGTGTTGCGGGTCTTGCCCGAGAAGGTCGCAAGGTAGTCGTCCATGCTGCCGCCGAGGTCGATATAGTGGCGGCGGAAGCGGGCCGGGACGTAGCGGATGAAGCGGCCGTTGCGGGCGACCTTCGGGAGATTCCCGGCGATCCGGGCGGAGGGATGGTAGAAGCCGTCGGCCCCGGTGGGAGCGGGGCCCCGGGGCCAGTCTTCGGCCCCGAGCTCGGCGGCGTTGAAGGCGAAGGGGACGACGGCAAGACGCCGCGTCACCTCCGCGATGCGGAGTTCCCCCAGGAAGAACCGGAGCGGCACGGGGCGAACTTCGGTTCCATCCTGCATGGGCTTTTCCTCCTATTCCCCAAAGACGCGCCTGAAGATCGTATCGACGTGCTTGGTATGGTAGTCGAGATTGAAGAGATCTTCTAACTGCTTGTCATTCAAGGCCGCCGTGACGTCGGCGTCGTTCTTGAGCAGGGTCAGGAAGTCCTTGCCCTCGCGCCAGACCACCATGGCATTGCGCTGGACGAGGCGGTACGCGTCCTCGCGGCTCACCCCGGCCTGGGTCAGCGCCAGGAGCACCCGCTGGGAATGCACCAGGCCGCCGAGCCGGTCGAGGTTCTTCTGCATGTTCTCGGGATAGACCACCAGCTTGTCCATGACGTTGGTGAGGCGCGCCAGCGCGAAATCGAGGGTCACGGTGGCGTCAGGCCCGATCATGCGCTCGACGGAGGAGTGGGAGATGTCCCGCTCGTGCCACAGGGCGACGTTTTCCATGGCGGGAATCACATAGCCGCGCACCAGGCGGGCGAGGCCGGTGAGATTTTCGGTGAGCACGGGGTTCCGCTTGTGCGGCATGGCGGACGAGCCCTTCTGGCCTTCCGAGAAATATTCCTCGGCCTCCAGCACTTCCGTGCGCTGGAGATGGCGGATCTCCACGGCCAGACGCTCGATGGAGCTCGCGATGACGCCGAGAGTCGCGAAATACATGGCGTGACGGTCGCGCGGGATCACCTGGGTCGAGACCGGCTCCACCTCAAGCCCGAGGGCCTTGGCCACATGGGCCTCGACCCGC